>CAZFKN010000100.1:0-10638 GCA_964519805.1 uncultured Gemmatimonadaceae bacterium | reverse complement strand
AGGCCTCGGGCTGGTAGTAGTCGTAGTAGGAGACGAAGTACTCGACGGCGTTGCCCGGCAGGAACTGGCGCAGCTCGCCATAGAGCTGGGCGGCCAGGGTCTTGTTGTGCGAGAGGACGAGCGTCGGCTTGCCGTAGTCGGCGATGACGTTGGCGAGCGTCATCGTCTTGCCGGAGCCGGTGACGCCGAGGAGGGTCTGGTACCGGTCGCCGGCGCGGAGACCTCGGCTCAGCGCTTCGATGGCCTTGGGCTGGTCTCCGGCGGGGGCGAACGGCGCGACCACTTCGAAGCGGGGCATGCGGGAATATAAACGGGGTGCCGGGGAATCTTCGGTTACTTCTCCCCGGCCATCTCCAGCAGCCGCTTCCACTGCTCCGCCGTCGCCGGGACCACCGAGAGCCGGCCCATGCGCACAAGCGCGAAGTCCGCGAACCCGGGATCCGCCTTCACCGCCTTGAGGGACACCGGATGCTTGAGCGGCCGCACGTACTCGACCTCAACCACGACGTGCTTCGAGTCGTTCCCCTTCGGGTCGGGGTACGCTCCGCGCGCGACCCGGGCGAGGCCGACTGCGGCCTTCTCGTCCCCGGTGTGATAGATCAGGACGGGATCACCGACCGCCATCTCGCACAAGTGTCGCAGGGCCAGGGGATTGGTGACGCCGTCCCAAACGGCGCGCCCTTCCTTGGCGAGACGATCGAAGGAGTATTCCGAGGGCTCGGTCTTGAGTATCCAGCCGCCGCGCATGATGAGGGTCGTCCGGCCTACTTGCCCGGCGGGGTTTCGCGTCGCTCGACGGTCGTGACGCCCTTCACCCGGCGCACGGCCTTGAGCACCTTCGCGAGGTGCGGGAGGTTGTCCACCTCGACGAAAATAGTGCCGAACACGGACCCGTCCTTGGTGTGCAGATCGGCGCCCTTGATGTTGGTGCCGGTCTGGCTGATCGCTTCCATGAGATCGGCGTACAGGCCGCGACGGTCGTCCGCGTTCACGGCCAGGCGCACGCGGAAGGCTTCGCCTTCGACCTCCTGCCAGTCGATCTCGACGCGGCGCTCGTCGGCCGCGAGCGTGAGCAGATTCGGGCAGTCGGCCCGGTGGATCGAGATGCCGCGTCCCTGGGTCACGTATCCCACCACCTGATCACCGGGCACTGGCTGGCAGCATTGGGCGTAGCGGACCATGAGCCCGTCGACGCCCTGGATCTTGATGCCCCGGCCCAGCCGGATGCGGTCGATGACCCGACCGAACACGGTGGGCTTGGGCTCCTGAAGCGCGTCGGGCGGCAGATCGGGAAACAGGGCGCGGATGACCTGCCCCAGCGCAACGTCCCCCCGACCGACGGCAATCTCGAGTCCCCGTGCATCGGCCAGCGACAGGGCCTCGGCGGCACGCTCCAGCCGCTCCTCGTCCGGTTGCTCCAGGCGCCGGCGGCGAACCTCGCGGGTGAGAATCTCCTTGCCGAGGCCACGGCTGACGGTCTCCTCCTCGTGCTTCACCCACTGCTTGATCTTGTGCCGGGCACGCGCCGTGCGAACGTGGTTGAGCCAGTCGCGGCTCGGCCGGGCGGCGGGGCCGGTGAGGATCTCGACCGTGTCGCCGTTCTTGAGCTCCCGGTGCAGCGGCGCGATCCGGCCGTTGACCCGGGCGCCCTGCGTGTGCAGTCCGACGTCGGTATGGACGTGGAAGGCGAAGTCGATCGGAGTGGAGCCTTTGGGCAGCCGCTTCACGTCGCCCTTGGGCGTGAAGATGAAGATCTCGTCCTGATAGAGATCGATCTTCAGGAACTCGAGGAATTCCTCGGGGCTGTGCGTGTCCTGCTGCAGCTCCAGCAGCTGGCGGAACCAGCCGAGGTGCTGGTCCAGCTCGTCGCGCGTCCCGTCCTTCTTGTACACCCAGTGCGCCGCGATGCCGTACTCAGCGGTCCGGTGCATCTCCTGCGTGCGGATCTGGACCTCGAAGAGCTGGCCGCCGGGCCCGAAGATGGTCGTGTGCAACGACTGGTAGGCGTTCGACTTCGGGCTCGCGATATAGTCCTTGATCCGCTCCTGGATCGGCGTCCAGTTGTGGTGGATGATGCCGAGCACGTGATAGCACTCCGGCACGTTGCGGACGGTGACCCGCACCGCCATCAAGTCGTAGATCTCGTCGAAGCCCTTACCGCGCTTCTTCATCTTCTGGTAGATGGACCAGAGATGCTTGGGGCGGCCGGTCACCTCGAACCACTCGATGCCCGCGCGCTTCAGCTCGTACTCGAGCGGGGTGCGGAGCTTGAGGATCATCTGCTCGCGCACGGCGCGCTTGGCGGCGATCTGGCCCACCAGATCGCGATACTCGTCGGGCTCGAGGAACTTGAACGCGAGGTCTTCCAGCTCCGCCTTGACCCCGGCCATGCCGAAGCGGTGGGCCAGCGGCGCGTAGATCTCGCGCGTCTCGAGCGCGATGCGCTCTCGCCGATCGGGTGGCAGATGCTCCAGCGTCCGCATGTTGTGCAGGCGGTCCGCCAGCTTGATGATGATGACGCGCGCGTCCCGGGCTATGGAGAGGAGCAGCTTCCGGTAGTTCTCCACCTGTTCCTCGGCGGTGGAGCGGAAGCTCAGGTGCGAGATCTTGGTGAGCCCGTCCACGATCCCCGCGATCTCGGGGCCGAACTCGCGGGCGATGTCTTCAGTGCGGACGTCCGAGTCCTCCACGACGTCATGCAGGAGCGCGCCGGCGATCGAGGTGGTGTCCAGGAGCTGCTCGGCCAGGATGAGGGCGACCGCGATCGAGTGCGAGATGAAGTCCTCGCCCGACATGCGCTTCTGGCCGCGATGCGCGGACGAGCTGTACCGGAGCGCCCGGTCGATCAGCTCGAGATCGAGCCGGTCGGCGTGACGCTCGAGCACGGCCCGGAATTCGGGCGTGGCGTCGGCGAACAGCGGGGGGCTGACCGTCACCGGCGGCCCCGGCAAGTGGTGCACATCACAAACGTAGAATGGCGGTTACGCCCCGCCAGGTCAACTACTGGACGAGTCGTCCATGGGCAACTGCCGCGCCGGCAGTGCCTTATGAAGGTTAGAGCAGCCCTTCCGTGGCGAAGCTGACGAACCGATCACCGGCAAGAATGACGTGATCGTAGAGTGGCAGATCGAGGAGCTGGCCGGCGGCAACGAGCTGCCGGGTGACCGCCCGATCTTCGGTGGACGGCGTGGGATCGCCGCTGGGATGGTTGTGGACGACGATGATGCCCGCGGCCGCTTCGGCGATGGCCGGGCGGTAGACCTCGCGCGGATGGACAAGCGAGCTGTTGAGCAACCCGCGGGTCACGAGGACATCCCGCAAGACCTGGCTCTGACTGTCGAGCGCGAGCAGGTGGAACTCCTCGACGGTGAGATCACGCAGGCGCGGCTGGAACAGGCGGACAACATCTTCCGGCTCGCGGATGCGCGGCAACGCGGCGCGACTCTCGCGCGCCAGCCGGGCGGCCAGCTCGAACGCCGCGATCAGCCGCGCGGCTTTGCTGGGCCCGACACCCACGAGCCGCACCAGCTCGGCGGCCGGCCTGGCAGCGAGCCGGCGGAGCGAGCCATCGCCGGGCTCGAGGATGCGCCCCGCGACGTCGATGACATCGAGGCCCCCGCCGCCGGTTCCCAGAATGATGGCCAGCAGCTCGGCCGCCGTCAGCGCGCCAGGGCCGAGCATCCACAGACGCTCCCGGGGGCGCTCGCAGGTAGGAAGACTCGTGAAGGTGGCGGACACCGAGAGAAAGTCGGGGGGTGGACAGGCAGGAGCCGGACCCGATTCGCGCGAGCCGTTGCCGACCAATGCGCCGGCCCGCACGGGCTCGGCCGGCAGCATTCCGCTGGAACGGTCCTCAGGATCCCACGAGGACGATTTCCCGGGACGTGCAGCGGGCGGGCTCCTGCCCCGCCTGCATGCTCACCGCAACCACATACCGGCCGGGCGCGAGGCGCGTCAGATCGAGCGAGATCGATCGGCCGAGGGGCAACCGGTCTCCCACGTTCTCACGCCACTGCACCGCCATCGCCGCTTTGTCCTTCGGAACACACTCCGATTGTCCCAGCGGGCTCGGCACGCCGCTGCGGCTGACCCTCGCAACTCGCGCTTCGATCGTAACGGCAGTTCCCTTCGGCGGGTGCTCGTACCATTCCCAGTAAATGCCGATGGGCCGCCACGAAGCGAACGTTGCGCCCGGAAGCGCCACCGCGGTGAGCGAGGCCAGCGCGCCGGACCGTACTGCCTCGGCGCTGACGAGCAGCAGATCGGACAGGCGGCTGGTCACCCAGGCGGTGGGGTCGGCGGTGGCCGTGCGGAGCCGTCCCACCCAGCCCGAGCGCTGATGCACGGCCTCAAGGCTCACTACGGCCGGCGGATCGACCGAGGCGACGGCAACCCCGCCGTGCGCGCCGGCCACGGGCGCACCCACGACCACGGGGCTCGCCGCGTCGGTGCCGATCGCGAGCCGCACCTGGGGCACCTGCCCCGCGAGTGCGGTATCGGTGCTCACATCGAACCCTGCGATGGTGACGACCGAGTCGCCGCGGCGGAAGCGGGCGACCTGAGCATCGGGAATCGTCACGAAGCGCGTGGCCCATGTGGGGGCATAACGCGCGGCGGCGGGTTCCAGATCGAGATCCCAGCTCGGCGGCACGTCGCCGGACGCGAAGAATGACCAGCTCGGCGTGCGGGCATAACCCATGGCCTCAGAGGGGTCTCCCGAGCGCGGGTCGGGATCGGAGCGGGTCCAATGCGCCCACCATCCGTAACGTAGAATCCATTCGTTTGAGTCTTCTCCCCAGCCAAGCTGGTACGCGGTCTCCGTTCCCACGAGCATGCGCGCCATGACGTGTCGCGCGTAGTGTTCGACCCTGAGGTCGTTCCCCGCGCGCGAGTAGAGCGGACGGGCCAGCCACCAGATCCGCAGATTGAAGTCGGCGCGGGCGTTGCATGGGACGCGGGCGTAGCGTTCTTCCTGGTCGCCGAGGAGGACCGACAAATCGAGCCAGGCACAGCGCTCGGGCGCCGGCATCAGCACAAGCGCGCGCGAGAAAACCGAGTCGGCGGCCCCGTCATCCTCAAGTGCGTGCAGCGCGAACCCCTCCAGAGCCGAACACCACCAGGGCTCACCCCGGCACTCCCGAGCGGCTCCCAGGGCCTGGCTCGGCCGCCCATGCTCGACGAGATATCGCACCCGCTGACCCGCGATCCAGTCGTCCCCCGGCAGGGCCCGGGCGGCGTCCGCGAGGTGCTCCAGCAGATCGGCGCGGGCCTGGTCGGTCCGGGCCGGCTCCGCCGGGACCCTGCTGCCTTGTGGCATGGACCAGTAGCAAAAGCGGCCGACGCGGAGGTCGCAGCGCCCGTGACGGTCGTAGGGGTCGGGAGGGAGGTTGGCGCGGCGGGTGCGCTCGAAGTCGCGCACGGCGGCCTGCGCCTGGCGATGGATCTCGGCCGAATCAAATGAAGCCGCCCGCGCGGCCGTGGACTGCGCGCGGGCGGCAGGCGCCGCTCCAGCAACCGACAGCAGCAGGGCCGCGGTGCGCGCTACTGCCCGGCTCCGTGGCACTTCTTGTACTTCCTGCCCGAGCCGCAGGGACACGGGTCGTTGCGTCCGACCGGCGGCATGGCGGTCGCGGTTCGCCCCACAGGGCCGAGCGAGCTGGTGACCCCGGCCGAGGTCGTCGTCGACCGGGCCGGCGCCGCCGACGCAGCGGGTACGCCGCCGCGGGGCGCCCCGCCCGTGAACAGATCGTCCGCCCCCGCCGGAGCCGGAGGCGGCGGCGGCGGTGGAGGCTGCGGCCGGGGAGGCTCCGCGCTCACCTGGATCTTGAGGAAGCGTTCGGTGAACGTGGACTGGATGTCGTGCATCAAGTCCTCGAACATGTCGTACGCTTCCTTCTTGTACTCCACCAGCGGATCCTTCTGGCCCCAGCCGCGGTAGTGGATGGCGTTCCGCAGCTGATCGAGATCATACAGGTGGTCCTTCCACTTCTCGTCCAGCACCGACAACATCACCTGCGACAACACCTGTGCGTCCACCTCGGCGGCGCCGATGGCGCGACCGAACTCCTGGAGGTAGTCGACCTTGCGCCGGAAGGTCGCGTCCCCCTCGGCGTGGACGGCCGCGAGGATCGCCTGCAGGTCCGGGGTTTCCTTCACGTCCAGCACCTTTTCCGGATTCACCAGGTACTGGAGCATCAGCAGCTCGCGGAGTCCCCCGCGATCGAGTTCCTCCGGCCGCGCTGCGACGCCGAGGAACTGGCGCGTGGTGCGCTCGACGGCGGCTTCGATCATCCGCTGCGCCTCGGCCTTCAGCTCCTCCCCGCGCTCGAGCGCGAACAGCCGCAGTGAGTAGACGACCTCACGCTGCTGGTTCATCACGTCGTCGTACTCGAGGAGCCGCTTCCGGGCCTGGAAGTTCTGGAGCTCCACCCGCTGCTGCGCCTTGCCGATGGCGCTGGTGACCAGGCCGCCGGTGATGACCTCGCCCTCTTCGGCACCGCTCTTGTCCATCCAGCGCGCGATCCGGTCCGACCCGAACAGCCGCATCAGGTCGTCTTCGAGGGAGAGGAAGAAGACCGACTGACCGGGATCGCCCTGGCGGCCCGACCGGCCGCGCAGCTGGCGGTCGATGCGCCGCGACTCGTGCCGCTCGGTGCCGATGATCTGGAGGCCGGCTTCCGGCTGGGTCAGATCGAGCTCGGGATCGAGTTTGATGTCGGTCCCGCGACCGGCCATGTTGGTCGCGATCGTGACCGACCCCTTCCGCCCCGCCGACGCGACGATCTCGGCCTCCCGCTGGTGGTACTTGGCGTTCAGCACCTCGTGCTTGAGACCGCGCCGCTTGAGCATCTTGCTCAGCGTCTCGGAGACGTCCACCGACACGGTGCCGATGAGGATCGGCCAGCCGAGACCGTGCAGGCGCTCGAGCTCGTCCACGACGGCGTTGTACTTCTCCCGCCGGGTCTTGTAAATCCGGTCCTGTTGGTCGTCCCGGCGAATCGGCTTGTTGGTGGGGATGACGCTCACCTCGAGCCCGTAGATCTGGAAGAACTCCGTCTCCTCGGTCTCCGCGGTTCCCGTCATGCCCGCCAGCTTGTCGTACATCCGGAAGTAATTCTGGATCGTGATCGTCGCGAAAGTCTGGGTCTCGCCCTTGACCTGGACGCCTTCCTTCGCTTCGACGGCCTGGTGCAGGCCGTCGGACCACCGCCGCCCGTGCATGATGCGGCCGGTGAACTCGTCCACGATCAGCACCTGGCCGTCCTGCACGAGATAGTCGACGTCCTTCTCGTAGAGCGCGTGGCCCTGGAGCAGCTTGTGGATGATGTGGAGCTTTTCGCTCTTGAGCGCGTACTCCGCCTCGATCTCTCGGCGCTGGGCGATTCGGTCGTGCGGGGTGAGTGTCTCGTCCTTGTCCAGCGCGTGCACCGCCTCCGAGATGTCCGGGACGATGAACAGGGTCGGATCGTTGGGGGACAGCGCCGCCGCCCCTTGATCGGTGAGGTGGACCGAGTGGCCCTTTTCGTCGAGGACGAAGAAGAGGCTCTCCTCGACTTCGCGCATGCGCTGCTGCTTCATCGGCAGCTTGCGGTCGGCGATCGCCTCCAGCTCCATCTTCTGGACCATCTGCTTGACGCCGGTCTCGTTCAGAAGCTTGAGCAGGCGCTTGTTCTTCGGCATGCCCAACTGCGCCTGGTAGAGCTTAAGCGCGGCTTCGTCGCGGGCCTTCGCATCGCCCTCGAGCAGCTTCTCCGCCTCGGCGAGGAGCGTATTGACCACCGCGGTCTGCTTCCGCACCAGCTCGGCCACCTGACGGTTGAACTGCGCGTACTTGTCGTCTTCCTCGTTGCCGACCGGGCCGGAAATGATCAGCGGTGTCCGCGCCTCGTCGATGAGGATCGAGTCCACCTCGTCGATGATCGCGTACGCGTGTTCCCGCTGCACCCGCTGCTCCAGCGAGAACACCATGTTGTCGCGGAGATAGTCGAAGCCGAACTCGTTGTTGGTGCCGTAGGTGATGTCGGCCTGGTAGGCGGCGCGGCGGTCGGGGGAGGACGGCTCCGTGTCGTCCAGACAGCTGACGCTCAAGCCCAGGTACGAGAAGACGTGCCCCATCCACTGGGAGTCGCGCCGGGCCAGGTAGTTGTTGACGGTGACGAGGTGGGTCCCGCGGCCGGTGAGCGCGTTGAGGTAGAGCGGCAGGGTGGCGACCAGCGTCTTCCCCTCGCCGGTGGCCATCTCGGCGATGCGCCCCCGATGCAGGACGATGCCGCCGATGAGCTGCACGTCGTATGGGACCATGTCCCACACCAGCTCGTGACCGGTCACCATGACGGTGGTCCCGAGCAGGCGCCGGCAGGCCTCGCGGACGGTGGCGTAGGCCTCGGGCAACAGGTCGTCGAGGGCGGCGGCCAGCTCCTTTTTCCAGCGCTGCTCCAACTCGTGGAACCGGGTCTCGAGCCGCTCTCGCTCGTCGGGGTCGGGACACCCGTGCTTTTCGGCGCGCACGGACTCCAGCTCGGCCTTGAGCGCACCCGTGCGCTCGGCGAGCCGGTCCTTGAACCGCGCCGTCTGGGCCTTGAGCTCGGCTTCGCTCAGACCGGCGAGGCGGGCCTCGTGCCCCTTGATGTCCTCGACGATCGGCTGAAGCCGCTTCCGCTCCCGTTCGAACCGCGTTCCGAAGACCGCAGTCATCATCTGCTTGATCATCATACTCCGTCCAAGTATAGCCCCTCCGCCGCGACGTAGCGGGCCACCGCATCGGGCACGAACCACCGGATCGGTTTGCCCGCCCGCACCCGCTCGCGCACCTCGGTGGCCGAGATGTCGATGGCGGGGACGGCGACGGTCCGCCAGATGCCCGGCCCCTCGGGAGCCGGCGCACCGGGCCGGGCGAAGGCTGCGACCCGCGCGAGCCGCGGAATCTCCGCCGCTTCGCGCCAGCTCGAGAGCTCGCTGGCGGCGTCGGCGCCGATCAGCAAGACCAACTCGAGGCCCGGCTCCCGCGCCTTCAAAGCCCGCAGCGTGTCGACCGTGTACGACGGCGCCGGCCGATCGAGCTCCGCCCGCTCCAGCGCGAATCGGGGCTCGTCCGCGATGGCGAGCGCGACCATGGCCGCGCGCTGCTCCGCAGTGGCACCGTGGCGACCGCGCTTGAACGGCTGCTCGCGGGCGGGCACGAAGCGCACGGTCTCGAGGCCGAGCCCTTCGAGCACCGCCTGAGCGACGAGCAGGTGACCGTGGTGGACCGGATCGAAGGACCCGCCGAGCAGCCCGACCATGCCGTCGTCAGGACGCGCCGGGCTGGGCCGGGCACGCCTCGGCCACGCCCGGCGCCTGGGCATGGAATCGCCGGAGGTAGCCGCAGGTCTCCTGCACGTCTTCCTTGTAGCCGAGCCGCCGGTACGCGCCGATCAGGCGAAGCAGCGCCTCCGGCGCGATCGACGCGCGCGGGTACGTGGCGACGAGGTCCTTGAGGTAGAGAATCGCGGAATCGTAGGCTTTGTACCGCAGGTAGTACAGCGCAGCCTTGTACTGCTTCACCGCGAACTTCTCCTGAAGCGCCGCGATCTTCTTCTGTCCCCGGTCGGCCGCCGCCGTGCCCGGATACCGGCTCACCAGCTCGTTGTACGCCGCGAGAGCCGTGGTGCCGTACGTCGGATCCAGCTCAGGCCGCTTCCACAGATCCGCGTATGCGTCGCCCACCCGGAGGAGCGCCTCGGAGGCCAGCGGGTCGTTGGGGGATTCGTCCGACACGCGCCGGAACTCGCGCACGGCGTCGAGGTTCTCACTTCGCGCGAACTGCACCTCGCCAAGGTAGAAGTGCGACTGCGCGACGCGGGGATCGCCCGGTGGAAACTCGGCGGTGACTTTCTGGAACAGCTCGTTGGCCTTCTTCCAGTGGCCGTTACGGAAGGTGTTGATCGCCTGGTCCCACTGTTGGTCCAGCTCGTCGGGACTGGCCGACTGGGCCAGCGGCGTCGGCGCGAGCGCCGGGTTGCTCTTGCCGCCTCT
This sequence comes from uncultured Gemmatimonadaceae bacterium, assembly GCA_964519805.1. Taxonomy (GTDB): domain Bacteria; phylum Gemmatimonadota; class Gemmatimonadetes; order Gemmatimonadales; family GWC2-71-9; genus DASQPE01. Next base: position 624 of record CAZFKN010000100.1, on the reverse strand, counting down.
GCCGCACGCGGTCGCCGCGATCAGGAGCAGCCAGGTCCAGACGCGCCTCACGGGATTGCCTTTCGTGCAGTGTCCACCGGGCTCGCGGCCCCAAGCGCCCGCAGCCGGTCCTCCGCGATCCGCGCAAGCGAGTCCGCGGGGCCGGTCCGCGTGTCGACGACCGATTGGAAGGCGATCGCGGCCGCGAGGATGTCCCCCTGCCCTACGCGCGCGTCGCCCAGGCCGATCAGCGCGCGACGCCCGGTCCAGGACGTCGAGTCCGCCCGGACGGCCTGCGTGAACCAGGCCGCCGCGTCGTCCACGCGACCGCCGCCGAGCGCGGTCAGCCCGAGGCTGAGTCCGCAGGTCGCGAGGCTGCTTCCCGCCCCGCGCCGCACCGCCTGATCCCGGCTCCGGCGCAGCACGGTCCGGTAGACCGCCGCGGCCTGATCGCACCCGGCACTGCCTTGGAGCGTGGTGGCGTAGGCGGTAAGCAGCGAGTCCTGGGTCGCGCCGTCGGGCGCGGCCGCAAGCGCCGCAGGCAACAGGGTGACCGCGTCGCCGGCGGCACCGCCCGGTCGACGCACGAGCGCCAGCGCGTAGCGCGCGACCGGCCGTTCGGGGGCCACCGCCTCGAGTCCCATG
>CAZFKN010000099.1:3258-10850 GCA_964519805.1 uncultured Gemmatimonadaceae bacterium | reverse complement strand
CAAAGTCACGATCCTCTATGATGCGTTCGGCGATCGCGCCGGCCTGGCGCGCGACTGGGGTTTCGCGGCCCTCGTCGAATACCGGGGGAAGCGCGTCCTCTTCGATACCGGCAACAACGCCGAGACGTTCGCGCACAACGTGCGCGCGCTCCACCTCGACCTCCATACCCTCGATTTCGTGGTCGTTTCTCACCGGCACGGCGACCAGATCGCGGGGCTCGGAACCGTCGTCCAACTATGAGTTCGCGGGTGATCAGGGGCCCCGGTGAATACTCAGTTGGGGCGAATGACGCAGGGTCTGGAGCACCACGCAGTACCGCTCGGTCAGCGTCAGCAGCCGATCGAGCAGCTCGGGCCCCGCGTCCGTGTCGAGCTCGATCCTGAGCCGGATGGCCTGGAATCCAACCGTGGCGTCCTTTGCGACGCCGAGCGTGCCGCGGAAGTCGAGATCGCCCTCGGCCCGGAGGCGGCCTCCGCGAATCGGGATCTCCAACGCCGTCGCAACGGCCCGGAGTGTAACCCCCGCGCACGCCACCAACGCCTCGAGCAGCATGTCGCCTGAACAGACCTGGAGGCCGGAGCCCCCGGTGGCCGGATGGAGGCCGGCCTCGACCAGGGCCCGCCCGGTCTCCACCTTGCACGCAATGGAGGCCGAGTCCAGCGTGCCGCTCGCGGTGAGGGTGATGCGCGCGGTGTCGGGATTCTCCCGGTAGCGCTGCTTGAGCGGGCCCTGAAGCGCCCGCAGCTCTTCTGCATTCATGCCGCCGTCCCCTTGGGTCTGGCGAACAGTAGTCGAGAACCGCGCCAGCGCATACACTACACCTGACCCGGATTCGGAGATGACCAGATGACCGCCATCGCGACCGTTCCCGCGGCGGACGAGTACGCCCCCTACTACGGAGGCTACATCAGCCGCGTTCCCCGCGGTGACATCGCGGCGCAGCTGAAGCGCCAGATCCGCGACACCGCGGCACTCCTCCGCCCCCTCGATGCCACCCGCGCCCGCTATCGGTACGCTCCCGACAAATGGAGCGTAACCGAGATCGTGGGCCACCTCGCCGACGCGGAACGCATCTTCAGCTATCGAGCCCTGCGCTTTGCCCGCGATGACCAGAGCCCGTTGCCCGGGTTCGACGAAAACGCCTACGTCCCCGTCGCGGAGTGCGACCGGCGAGCGCTGGCGGACGTTCTCGCGGAGTTCGAGGCCGTCCGCGCGGCGACCGTCGCGCTGGTCGAGGGTCTCCCGCCGGCGGCCTGGACCCGCGCCGGCGTCGCGAACGGCCACCGAATGTCGGTCCGGGCCGCGGTGCACGTCATCGCGGGGCACGAGCTGCATCACGTCGAGGTCCTGAAGGCGCGATACGGGGTGAGCGCCGGCGGGTGAGTCATCCGGCGCCGCCTGGCGGAGGCCGCGGTCCGGACCTGAAACCCCGGCTGGACCTGCGGCCTTTTCCGCGCGATCTTCTGCCGGCCCTTTCGCCCCCCACCTCCACCCGGATCTCATGCGCTTCCTCGCCCGGATCACTCACGCCCTGCTCTTCGCGGTCCTCCCCGCCCTGCTTGCTGCCCAGACCGCCGATCGACAGGCGCTCGAGCGGGACATCCTCAAGGAGCTGGTCGAGATCAACACCAGCGACTCCGCCGGGCACACGCCCGAATCCGCCCAGGCGATGGCGCGCCGCCTCGCCGCCGCCGGGATCCCGGACAGCGACATCCACGTCCTTGGCTACGAGCCTCGGCATCAGAGTCTGGTCGCCCGGTACCGCGGACGTCCGACTGGCCTGAAGCCGATCCTCTTGATGGCACACATGGACGTTGTGCAGGCGCGCGCTGAAGACTGGTCCTTCGATCCGTTCGTGTTCAGGGAGGAGGACGGCTACTACTACGGGCGCGGATCCTACGACGACAAGTCAGGCGTGGCGATCCTGGTCGCCATGTTCATCCGCCTCAAGCACGAGGGCTTCGTTCCCGATCGCGACCTGATCATATCGCTCTCGGCGGACGAAGAGACGACCAGCCGCAGCACCGAGTGGCTGGTGAAGGAGCATCGCGACCTGGTGGACGCCGAGTACGCCCTGAATGCCGACGCGGGCGGGGGCGAGCTGCGTGACGGCAAGCCGCTCACGTTCCTGATCCAGACGGCCGAAAAGGTGTTCCTGAGCTTCCAGCTCGAGGTGAGAAACAAGGGCGGTCACAGCTCCCGGCCCGTGCCGGACAATGCGATCTACCGCCTGGCTGACGGCCTGGTGAGGCTGGAGAAGTTCACGTTCCCGGTCCGCTTGAATGAGACGACCCGAGCGTACTTCAGCCGGAGCGCTGCGAACCAGCCGGTGTCGATCGCGGCCGACATGCGGGCGGTGGCGAAGTCCGCTGATCCGGCGGCGGCCCGCCGCCTGTCGGTGTCGCCGCACTACAACGCGCTCCTGCGCACAACCTGCGTCGCGACCCGTCTTTTCGGCGGGCACGCCGACAATGCCCTCCCGCAGCTTGCCCGCGCCACCGTCAACTGCCGGATGCTCCCGGACGATCCGGCTGACAGCGTCGAAGCGGTGCTCAAGCGCGTCGTGGCCGATACCGCGATTCACTTCTCCCGGATCCTCCCGGCGACGCCCAGCCCCGCGTCACCCCTGCGGCCCGACATCGTCGAGGCCGTGGAGCGGCTGGTGGCGCGGATGTGGCCCGGCGCCGTGGTGGTGCCGGAAATGTCCACCGGTGCGTCTGACGGGCTCTTCGCCCGAAACGGAGGGATCCCCACGTACGGCGTGGAGGGCATCTTCATGCCCCCCGACGATGACCGCTCCCACGGACGCGACGAGCGCGTAGGCGTGAAGGCGTTTCACGAAGCCGCGCAGTTCTGGTACGAGCTGGTGAAGGTCCTCTCCTCCGGCACACCTGGAGCGTAGCCCATGGCGCGGTCCGTCTTCCGCCGCTTGTCCGTCGGCGCGGTCGTCTTTCTGGCTCCCGTTACGTCCGCGACCGGGCAGGAGCTGTTCGACCTGCAACGCCGTCGTCGTGCTGCTGGATGACGGCGTGCTGGTGGTCGACACCCCCGCTAGGCCGCCCGGACCTCACTCATCAGCTCGAGCAGGTTCCCTTCGCTGTCTCGCAGCGCCGCCATCCACAGCTCGTGATCCGGCATCCGGGCGATGAGGCCCGGTGCGTTGACGAACGCCGCCCCCCGGGCAGCCAGCGCGGCGTGGGCGGCCTGAATGTCGTCCACGACGTAGTACAAGATGGACGTGCCTCGCCCTTCCTCCGGCCCTTCGGGGAGCGTCAGCATGAGTCGGACGCCGCCGCAGTCGAAAAACGCCAGCCCGGGCGGCGCCTGGAACAGCAGGGGCAGGCCGAGCACGTCCCGGTAGAACCGGACCGCCCGATCGAAATCCCTGACCACGATGGCGATCTGACCGATCCGGCGGAGCCGGGCCTCGGCCGCAGGGGGCGTCGCAGTGGGTGACATCGTCTCCTCCGGAGGCGGGCGCGGGCGCCGGCTTGCCCGGTCGCGGTGCGCGTGGTATAGTTAGCATACCTAATTAGCTTAGCTAACGATCACAAGGTACGACATGCCCCCGCGTCGCGCAAGAGCCAGGCGCCCGGCCCTCATTCAGCTCGCGGACCGGCTTCATTCCGCCGCGATCCACCTCCTGCGCTCCGTCCGCCGCGAGGACGCGGCGAGCGGCCTGAGCGGCCCCCGGCTCTCGGCCCTCTCCGTCATCGTGTTCGGCGGCGGGCCCGTGACGCTCGGCCAGCTCGCGGCGGCCGAGCAGGTGCGGCCGCCCACGATGACGCGACTGATCGATGCGCTGGAGGTCGACGGCCTGGCGACTCGGGAAGCCGATCCCGATGATGCGAGAATCACCCGCATCCGGGCGACCGCGAGAGGCCGGGCCCTGCTCGAGGCGGGCCGTGCTCGACGGGTCGCGGCGCTCGCGGACCAGCTGAGCCGCCTGAGCGCCGAGGACCAGGCGGTGCTCGCGCGCGCGGCCGCCGTCATCGAACGCATCGCGCGGTCCCCGTCGCAATGAGCGCGGCTCTATCTCTCAGGTAATACCCTCAAACAACTGTTCTGCAGAACTGGTCGAAACTCTCGCCGTGATGGTGATGCACGTCCTTTCGTGATCCCTTGAACGGTCTAGCTTAGTCAGCTTGTTGTTCCCCGCCGTTGCGCGGCTCCTCGCTGGGCACGCCGACGAAATCACCGCTTTCCTCAATACCCGAAGGGCCAAGCCATGCGTAGACTCTATGCCGCCATCGGCATTGCCGGGCTTTGCTGCGCCTGCAGCAATGACATCACGCCCCCCACCGATTTCGCCGCCGGCTCGTCCGCCGCCGCGGCCGTGCCGGACGCGGCGGTCACCAGCCTCGTCGTCACCTACGCCAACCAGTTGTACGGTGCGCGTCCGATGTTCGAGTGGAGCGCCAAGGGCCTCTGGGCGAATACGTCGGGCCAGCACCTCGGTCCGGATGCGGGGACCGGTATTATCAGCGGCCGTTTCTGGCGTTACCCGTCATCGCTCAAGGGAGCGACGGACGCCACCGCCCGCCAAACTCCCTCCGGTGTCGTCACCTACACTTGGCCGGCGGGCCTGAGTCCGGGCTCGAGCGCCGGCCTCGGTTGGGAGGCGTGGGCGGACGACTCGCGCAGCCAGCGAACCCATTACTACGAGTCGTTCGTGTTTCGGATCCCCGACGCCAAATTCGAAGTTCAGGGGTCATCCGGCGGAATGAAGTTCTTCGGCTGGTGGGCGGTCGGCCAGACCGGCGCCGCCAACAACCAGGTGGCCGGCTGGATTGCCTCGACGGGCGGCAATCCCTCCAGCACGTTCAGGATCGAGGTTCGCCAGCAGATCGTGCAGACGCGCAACCTTACGCAGAACGTCGATGCGACCCCGTATCTGACCACGCAGGCCTGGCATCAGGTCGAGTTCCAGTTCATCGCCAACACGATCGGCTCGGCCAACGGGGTCTGTCGCGTCTGGATCGACGGACACAAGGTCATGGACTACAGCAATGTGACCTGGCGGACCAGTACGTACCGGGCGGGCTTCTTCGCCCGGAAGTATGACCCCACCTGGGGGGGCAACGGCGGCGGGACGAAGACGATGACCAACTCGATGGAGCTGGATCACATCTACGCGTCAGGCTGGTAGCGGGCCGTCGCCTCCGCAAAAGCCGTGATGTGCCGCACCACGGCCTCCGGCTGGTCCAGCGGGAGAAAGTGGCCACCGTTCGACACCCTTTCGATCCGCGCACCCGGGATCTCCCGCAACGTTGCCTGTCGTTCGGCCTCGTGCGACCAGTCCCGATCACCGTACACCAGCAGCACCGGCGTTCGAATCCGACCGTAGACGGCGTGCGCGTCGCGCCACCGCGGCATGTGGCGGATCAGATTGAGAAAGGCCCGGTAGTGGCCCGGCCGCTCCCCGACGCGAAAGACCTCCTCCTGGAACGCCGGCGGCAACGCCGCCGGCGTGGCGACGCCGCCTTCGAGGATCTTCCCCTCGACGGCGCGATTGCGGAGGCGCATCACGGTCTCGCCGATCACGGGGATCGCCGCGAGCGTGAAGAGCAGCTTGGCGACGCCGTTGGCCCGGTCGGCGCCTCGCTGCCCGTAGTCGAACGGATTGATCGACACGATCGCGCGGATCCTGGGGTTCCCCTCCGCCGCCATCAGGAGCGGGATGCTGGCCCCGATGGAGACGCCCGCCACAAGCGCGTCCTCCAGCTCGAGGACCTCCATGAAGCGCGTGGTGAAGCGGCTGAAGAAGGCCGGCGTATAGTCGGTCCGGGGAATGTCGGACCACCCGTGGCCGGGATAGTCCACCGCATAGACGGTAAACTCCCGTGCCAGGGAGGGAATCACCTTCTGGAAGATGTCGAGCTGCGTCCGCAACGTGTGCAGCAATACCAACACCGGCCCGGCGCCCGTCTTGAGATAGCGCACCCGGACGCCGTCCACATCGGCGTACCGCACTGGGACCTCCGGAGCCCAGACGAAGAACGGCGGCGGGATCGGCTTCCGGCGGGCGGCCTCGACCACCAGCGACACGGCCACGACCACCAGCAGCGACAGGACGATCCAGAGGGCGGCGTACATGGGAGACCTCCTCAACCGGGGCTGCCCTGAGTAACTTGCACGGTACAAGCTACTATAGGCTTGCAGCTTGTCTTCTGCAAGTCACTACGGGTACCCGGGAGGATGCCGTGCTGAGTCGGCGAGCTGCTGCCGGACGGGACGCGCGCGGGCCGCGGTCCGATTGCCCGATCGCCTGCAGTCTGGACCTGATCGGCGACCGCTGGACCCTGCTGATCGTGCGCGACCTGTTCCTCGGGAAGCATCGCTTCTCCGAGTTTCTGGCGGCGGGCGAGGGGATCAAGACCAATATCCTCGCGGAGCGGTTGAAGCGGCTCGAAGCGGCGGGCCTGCTCAAACGGTCACGCTATCGGCAACATCCGCCGCGGTACGAGTATCACCTCACCGACTCCGGGCGGAGGCTTTCATCCGTGGTGCGGGCGATCTACGCGTGGGGCCAGGCGAGCTTGCGCGGCGTCAGGCAGGGGCCGCTGCCGGCCGGCCGGGCCACCCGCTGACCCCTTCCGACATCCGGTTGACCGACACCCCGCGGACATAGGCCGTCCTACCACTCAAGTGTGCGTGAGCCGCCCCACCGCCGGCCCCCCTTCCCTACCTCCACACTGCACTCCGCGACCGCGCGTCGGGAACCAGGTCGAGCGCGTCGCGGGCAGACCACCGAGGAGGGGAGGATGGCGTCGTTGCCGGGGGCGCTCGAGCGGAACTGTTCCCAAGCGAGTCGGGCCTACTGGAACACGCACGCTGATCGCGCCGAGTACGCGGGCGAGTCGTGCCCGGCGGTCGGGACGCCGGAGTTCTTCGCGCGGATTCGGCCGTGGATGAGTCCGTATCGGTTTCCCTGGATCATGGACCGGATCGAGCGCGAAGCCGCCGGGTTGTGGGGGAAGCGCTTGCTCGACGTCGGCTGCGGCCTTGGCTTCGACGCCCTGGAATTCATGCGCCGAGGCGTCCGGGTGACCGTGATCGACGTGTCGGCGTCTGCGATGGCGCTGGCGCGGCGGCACTTCGCTCTGAGCGGTGTGCAAGCGGAGGTGGCGAGCGTCGCCGACGCCCTCCTGCTGCCGTTCGCCCCTGAGACCTTCGATGCCGTCTGGTCCGACGGTGTGCTCTACTACACGGGAGACATGACGCGGGCCGTGCACGAGATCTGGCGCGTGCTCCGGCCCGGCGGGCGGGCGATCGTGTCACATCTGCGCCGCCGACCCTCGTGGCTCGACCTGCTGAGTCGCCTCGCGCACGAGCCGATCGAGTTCAAGGACACTGAGCCGCCGGTCAGTGAAGGCCACTCCGAGCGCGAGATCCTGGCGATGTTCGACGGCTTTCGGGTCGTCGAAAGGACCCGCGACCAGTTTCGCGCGCGGCCCATTGCGCGCCGCGGCTGGAAGGCGGCGCTGTATCGGCGCGGCTTCCGCCCGCTCTACAACGCGATGCCGCGCGCGCTGGCGGAGCGGTGGGCGTCGAAGCTGTCGGTGACGGCCTTGAAGATCGCGTGAAGGGG
>CAZFKN010000099.1:0-3158 GCA_964519805.1 uncultured Gemmatimonadaceae bacterium | reverse complement strand
GTCGGCAGCCTTGCCTGCTCTGTCCTTCCCGCCCCGCCCGCCGCCCGGCATATTCCTCCTCCTCGATGCCACCCGCCGACGCCCTGCTCGAGACCGCGCTCCCCATCACCTACCGCCCCCGGCGCGACCTCGGCTCTGAGGGCGTCGCCCGCGAGTTCCGCCTGGCGGCGAAGCTGCAGCATCCTCACGCGCGACCCGCGCACGTGCCGGCGGAGCGCCCAACCGACGCCGTATCATCGAGCGCATGATCAAGCCCGTCCTGCTGACCGTCGATGACGACCCCGAAGTCCTGAACGCCATCGAGCGCGACGTCCGGCAGCACTTCCGCGCCGACTACCGCGTGGTGAAGGCGTCGTCGGGCGCTCAGGCACTGGAGACCATCCGCCAGCTGCTGCAGCGCGGCGTCCAGGTCGCGCTCTTCCTGGTCGACGAGCGCATGCCGCACATGACCGGCACGCAGTTCCTGCTCGAGGCGATCAAGCTCTACCCCGACGCGCGCCGGGTGCTGCTCACGGCGTACGCCGACACCGAGACCGCGATCGCCGCGATCAACCAGGTCGGACTCGACCACTACCTCCTCAAACCGTGGGAGCCGCCGACGGTGCGGCTCTATCCCATGCTCGAGGACCTCCTCTCGGAATGGTCCGCCCGTGCCCGGCCCGCGTTCGACGGGATCCGGGTGGCCGGCACGGCGCTGTCGCCGACGAGCTTCGCGGTGAAGGACTTCCTCGCGTCGAACCAGGTGCCGTACCAGTGGCTCGACACGGAAAACGATGCGACTGTGCGCGAGCTCCTGTCCGGGGCGAGCGGCGGCATGACCCGTCTCCCCATGGTGTTCTTCCCCGACGGGACGACGCTCGTGCAGCCCACCATACGCGAGCTGGCCGAGCGCGTCGGATTGCAGACGCGCGCCCGGAAGCCGTTCTACGATCTCATCATCGTCGGGGGAGGGCCGGCCGGTCTCGCGGGCGCCCTGTATGGCGCGTCGGAAGGGCTCCGAACGATCCTCGTCGAACGGAGCGCTCCAGGCGGCCAGGCCGGCACGAGCTCCAACATCGAGAACTACCTGGGGTTCCCGGGCGGCGTCACCGGCGCCGACCTCGCGCGCCGCGCCGCTGCGCAGGCGAAACGCTTCGGCGCCGAGATCCTCACGGCGCAGGAGGCGGTCGAGATCAGGCGCGAGGATCCGTATCGAAAGGTCATCCTCTCCGACGGGTCGGAGCTGACCGGATACGCGCTCCTGATCGCGCCGGGGATGGAGGTGCGTCGCCTCGTGGCCGACGGCATCGAGCCGCTCCTGGGCGCCGGCGTATACTACGGCGCGGCGCTGAGCGAGGCCGCCACCTATCGGGGCAAGGACGTGATCGTCGTCGGCGGCGCCAACTCGGCGGGACAGGGGGCGATGTTCTTTTCGAGGACCGCCCGCAAGGTCACGGTGCTCGTGCGCGGACCCGACCTCTCGGCCGGGATGTCGAGCTACCTCGTGGACCGTATTCGCGAGACGCCGAACGTGGAGGTGCTGGTGAACACCCGCGTAGTCTCCGCGCGGGGTGACGGCCGCCTCGAGGCCGTGACGGTGCTCGACGGGGTGAGTGGTCAACACCGCGATGTGCCCGCGGCCGCCCTGTTCATCTTCATCGGGACCGCGCCTCGAACCGCGCTCTGTGCGAACCTCGTGATGCGCGACTCGCAAGGTTTCGTGCTCACCGGGCGCGAGGTGATGACCGACGGACATCGCCCGGCCGGCTGGACCGCCGCGCGCGATCCGTACCTCTTCGAGACCAACGTGCCGGGCATCTTCTGCGCCGGCGATGCCCGCCACGGCTCCGGCAAGCGCGTCGCGGCTGCCGTCGGCGAGGGATCGGCGACGGTGAGCATGATCCACCAGTATCTGCACACGGTGTAGGGCGATGACCGACCTGCGACCCAAGTCACGGACGGCAGGAGACGACGCCGACCTCCTCGAGCGCCTCGCGGCGCACCGGGCGATCGGGAAGGTGCCGCGCGCGGAACTGGAGTGGCTGGTCGCGCACGGCACGCTCGAGCGCTACGAGCCGGGCCGGCTGCTCGCGCGAAAGGGCGAGCCGGTGGAGGCCCTGCACATCATCCTCAAGGGGCATGTGGCGCACCTGACCGATCAGGGCGGCGCGTGGCGCAAGGCCGTGGACTGGCGCGAGGGTGACGCGACCGGGCTGCTCCCGTTCTCGCGGCTCACGGTTGCGCCAGGCAACTCCGTGATCCAGGAGCCGACCGAGCTGCTCCGCGTCGGACGCGAGCACCTGCCGGCGCTACCGATCGAGTGTCCCCACGTGACCGCGGAGCTGGTCCACGCCATGGTGGACCGGGCGCGGGCGTTCAAGGTGAGCGACCTGCAGGTGGAGAAGATGGCGTCGCTCGGCAAGCTGGCGGCCGGGCTGGCGCACGAGCTGAACAACCCGGCGTCCGCGGTGGCGCGCAGCGCCCACCTCATGTCCGATGCGCTGACCGAGTCCGATGCCGCGTCACGCGCGCTCGGCGCGGCGGATCTCGACGCGCGCGCGCTCGCCATGGTCGAGCGCGTTCGGTCGGTCTGTGGCGCCGCGCCGGCCACGAGTGTGCTCTCCCCGCTCGAGCGGGCGGATCGAGAAGAGTCCCTGGCCAACTGGCTCGTGGACCACGGCGCGGACGAGACGCTCGCCGCATCCCTCGCCGAGACCGACGTCACCCTCGCACTGCTCGACGAGCTCGCGGCGGCCATCCAGGCCGACGAGCTCCGCGCCTCGCTCCGCTGGGTGGCGGCGGGATGCACGGTCCGGGGACTGGCGCGCGACATCGAGCGCGCCGCGTCGCGGGTGCACGAGCTCGTCAGTGCCGTGAAAGGGTTCACGTACATGGATCGCGCGGCGTCGCCCGAGCCGGTGGACGTCGCGAAGGGGCTCACCGATACGCTGGCCGTATTGGCGGGGAAGGCGCGTGCCAAGTCGGCGTCGCTGACGGTGGATGTGCCGGCGGATCTGCCGCGCGTGCGCGGCTTCGGTGGCGAGCTGAATCAGGTGTGGGCGAACCTGGTCGACAACGCGCTCGACGCGGTGGGCGACGGCGGCCGGGTGACGGTGACGGCGCGCGCCGCGGAAACGACGGTCGTGGTGCGAGTGACCGACGACGGACCCGGGATTCCC
>CAZFKN010000098.1:0-10932 GCA_964519805.1 uncultured Gemmatimonadaceae bacterium | reverse complement strand
AGGATGCGGCGCTCGATTCGGCGGAGATCGCCCGGCTTCCGGAGAACCGCCCGACCGGCGCGCTCGCGCAGACGATCCACCTGTCGCTCGACTCGAGCTACCTGCCGGCGCGCTCGCCCGCCGTGTCACCCGGCGGTGGGGGCGAGATCGTCCTCCAGCCGTACGACAATGTGCTCATCCTGCGGCGACCGGGCTACGATCTCCAGCGCTTGGTGGCGGTCAACGGCCAGGTCGCCCGTCCCGGGCGCTACGCGCTCACCAGCAAGACCGAGCGACTCACCGACCTGCTCGCCCGCGCGGGTGGGCTCACCACCGAGGCATACCCCGGCGGGATCGAGTTCTACCGGCGTGCGGCCCCGGCCAAGGTCAGCCCGGCGCCGATTGACCCCAAGGTCCCGATCCAGCCGCTGCCTCCGGGCTTCGCTGCGCGGGTGGGGATCGACCTTCCGATGGCCCTCAAGGACTCCACGTTCCGGGACAACATCATCCTGGCCACCGGCGATTCCATTTTCATTCCCGAGTTCAATCCCCTGGTACAGGTCCAGGGTGCGGTGAACGCCGCCGGCCCGGTCGCCTTCACGCCGGGTCGGAACCTCGACTGGTACGTGGAGGCTGCGGGAGGCTATGCCGAGAAGGGCGATCGCGGACGCGCGTTCGTCACCCAGCCCGACGGCAAGCGGCAGGCGGTCAAGCGGCGTTTTTTCTTCAGGGACGACATCCCCACGCCCGGCCCCGGCGCGGTGATCACGGTGCCGGAGCGCAAGGGCGCGAATCCGCCCAGCAACACCGTGGCCGTCCTTGGCGTGCTGGCCTCGGTCTTCGCGAGCCTGACTACGGTGATCGTCGTCCTCAAGCCCTGATGCACGGACGCAAAGGGATTCTGCTCGCCGGCGGCTCGGGCACCCGGCTGCACCCGGCCACCGTCGCAGTCAGCAAGCAGCTCTTGCCGATCTACGACAAGCCGATGGTCTACTACCCCCTGTCCACGCTCATGCTGGCGGGCGTGCGGGACATCCTGCTGATCTCGACGCCGCAGGACCTGCCGCGGTTCGAGGCCTTGTTCGGGGACGGGACGCAGTTGGGGTTGAGCCTGCGGTACGCGGTCCAGCCTCGACCCGAGGGATTGGCGCAGGCGTTCCTCATCGGCGCCGATTTCCTGGATGAGTCCGGGGTGGCGATGATCCTCGGCGACAATCTCTTCTACGGCGCCGGACTGGTCGATACCCTCCGGGCGGCCGATGCCGTGCGCGTGGGCGCGTCGATCTTCGCCTACGCGGTCCGTGACCCGACCGCGTACGGCGTGGTGGAGCTCGACGCCGCGGGCAACGTGCTCTCGCTCGAGGAGAAGCCGGCCCGGCCCCGCTCCCACTACGCGGTGCCGGGGCTGTATTTCTACGACGCAGACGTGGTGTCGATCGCCCGCCAGCTCAAGCCGTCGCCCCGGGGCGAACTGGAGATCACGGACGTGAACAGGGCTTATCTCAAGGCGGGCCGGCTGCGAGTCGAGGTGTTCGGCCGGGGTACTGCGTGGCTCGACACCGGGACGCCCGAGGCGCTGCTCCAGGCGTCGAACTTCATCGGCGCGGTCGAGGAACGGCAGGGCCTCAAGATCGGGTGCATCGAGGAGGTCGCGTACCGCATGGGCTTCGTCGACCGGCGCCAGCTTACCCGTCTGGCCGATGGACTCGGCCCCGGCCCGTATGGCGGCTACCTTCGCGATCTGGCGGCGGCCGGATGACACCGCCCGCCGAGGGGGCGTTTCAGCCGCGGACCGTCCTTGTCACGGGCGGGGCGGGCTTCATCGGGTCGAACCTCGTGCGCTGGCTCCTGGCCCATGCGCCAACCCTGCGGGTGGTGAACTACGATCTGCTGACCTACGCCGGGAATCTCGAAAGCCTCGAAGACGTACAGCGACGCTACGGCGCCGGAGGCGACGGCCGCTATGTCTTCGTGCACGGTGACGTCCGCGACTTCGACCGGGTGGCGACCGCGCTCCGCACCGACGACGGCGTGGACGCGGTACTGCACCTGGCCGCCGAGTCGCACGTGGATCGCTCGATCATGGGTCCGGAGATCTTCGTGGACACCAACGTGCGGGGCACGCTGGTGCTGCTCGAGGCCTGCCGGGCCGAGCTGGAGCGCAAGGCTCGGCCGTTCCGGTTCGTGCATGTGAGCACGGACGAGGTCTACGGCTCGCTCGGGTCCACGGATCCTGCGTTTACGGAAACGACGCCGCTCGCGCCGAATAATCCGTACGCGGCGACCAAGGCGTCGTCGGACCTGCTCGTCCGTGCGTACACGGAAACGTTCGGCCGGAAGCAGGATCCGCCCGGGCTGCCGGCTATCGTCACCCGCTGCTCCAACAACTACGGGCCGTACCAGTTTCCGGAGAAGCTGATCCCGCTCATGATCACGCGCGCACTCCAGGATCAGTCGTTGCCGGTTTACGGCGACGGGCTCAACGTGCGCGACTGGCTCTACGTCGAGGACCACGCGGAGGCGTTATGGACGGTGCTTCAGCGGGGCCGGGTGGGAGCGATCTACAACATCGGCGGCCGGAGCGAGCTGCCGAACCTCGACGTGGTGCGGCGGCTTCTGGCGGCGCTCGGGAAGCCGGAATCGCTGATCAGCTTCGTGCGTGACCGGCCGGGACACGACCGTCGCTACGCCATGGACACCACCCGCATCCAGGGCGAGCTGGGCTGGCGTCCCCGGCACGACTTCGGGGCCGGTCTCGAGGCTACCGTGCAGTGGTACCTCTCGAACCGGACCTGGTGGAGCCGGGTGCTGAGCGAGGCGTATCGGGCCGCCGGGACGTATCTCTCGTGACCACTCCCATGGGTGACCGCCCGCTCGGCGCGGAGCTCCGGCCGCTGATGCTGGGTGCCGTGTTCCTGCGGCGCCGGCGCTGGACCATGCTGTTCCCCGCCCTGGTGGTCGGGCTCACCATCGTGCTCGTTTTCGTCGTGCCGTCCCGCTACACCTCCGAGGCGATCGTCCTCCCTGAAAGCCGGACTGCTACGACTCAGGCCGGCGGCGCGGGCGCCGCCCTCGGCGGGCTTGCGGGCCTCGCCGGGCTGGCGGCCGGCGCCGGCGCCCAGTCGCCCAAGCTGTACGCCGACCTCGTCACGACCGAGACGACGCTGGACGACATTCTCGCCCGCCGGCTGACGTCGGTCGAGCAGACCGGCAGCGCGGGGCCTACGCTGCTCGAGTGGCTGGACGTCGGCGGCAAGACGCACGACGACAGCCTCTACAACGCTCGGCGCTACCTGATGCGGCGCGTGACCACCGATGTGAACCGGGAGACCGGCACCGTAACCCTGCGCGTAGCGCTCAACTCGCGCCTGGCGGCGACCGAGGTGGCGGGTTGGCTGCTGCAGGAGCTGGATCAGTTCAATACGATGCGCCGCCAGACGAGCGCCCGGAACCGGCGGAGGTTTCTCGAGAATCGGCTGACGGAGCTGGATAAGGAGCGGACGCGCGTCGCCGACAGCGTGCGGAGCTTCCTCGAGGCCAACCGCCAGTATCAGGAGGCGCCGGCGCTCATGTTCGAGGCGCGCCGCCGGCAGGCCCGCCTCGATCAGATCAGCGAGGTGCTGACCAATGTTCGGCGGGACTACGAGAACGCGCGTACCGACGAGGTCAACGATACGCCGCTCCTCACCGTGGTCGAGCCCCCCACGGTGCCGGTGCGCCGGTCGTTCCCGCAGCGGAAGCTCATCGTCGTGCTCGCGGCGGTGAGCAGCCTCCTCATCGGCATGGCCGTGGCGTACTTCGGCGAGGCCTTGAGCCAGTGGAACCGGACCGACACCGAGGGCCGGGCCGACATGGAAGCTGCCTGGGCCGAGGCTCGGCGCGGCATCGGCCGGGTGCTGCCGCTCCGCTCGCGCGACGGCTCGGGGGGTGGAGCCGGATAGTGGCGGGAGCCTTGCTCACCCGCCTCAAGCGCACCTGGCTCGATCCGTTTCACATCGTCCATTCGACCCTCGAGCGCGGTCTCGCCCGGCATGCGGGCGCCGTCCGGGGCCGTGTGCTCGATATCGGCTGCGGCACCAAGCCCTACCAACGCCTCTTCCCCGAGGCGGTTTTCTATTGCGGCACCGAGACCAACCGCACCTTCACACCCGGCAGTCGGGCCGACGTCACGGCGTTCGGCGAGGCGCTCCCGTTCCGGGGGGGCGTGTTCGACGCGGTTCTGTGCACGGAAGTGCTCGAGCACGTGCCGGAGCCGGCGGAGTTTCTGCGAGAGGTAAACCGGATAATCGCGCCGGGCGGGGTCCTGCTCCTCACGACGCCGCAGACGTGGGGCCTGCACGAGGAGCCCTACGACTTCTACCGCTACACCAAGTACGGCCTGCAATACCTCTTCGGGAAGGCGGGCTTCGAGGTCGTGGACGTTGCACCCACGACCGGAACGCTGGGCACCGTGGGCCAGCGACTCAGCTCGTTCTTCTATTATCGGCTCGGCGGGCGCACCCGGCTCGGCAAGCCGTTCGCGGTCGTCGTCTGCGCCGGCATTCAGCTGGCGTTTGCGGGCGCGGATCGCCTGGCAGGGCGGCAGGGGGACACGATCAACTGGATCGTGCTGGGGCGCAAACAACACTAACGGCCGGGCGCGGCCGGCTTCCTATCGACCATCCCCCGCTCGCTCCGCTCGCCGCACGTCGAACACCAGATCGCGGCTCAGGAGCGCGGGCCAAACCCGCCGCAGCATGGGCCGGCGCCCGGTCGGATGGACCGACTGCACCACCAGCCCGTGGCGCTCGAGCAGATCGCGGGTTGCACCGAGGGTAAAGTAGTGCAGCTGGCCGCCATCCCAGGCCGGGTCGGGCGAGGTGCGTGGCCGGCGCCCGAAGAGCAGCGCGAGTCGGTTGGGCAGCACGGCCACGTTGGGCACGCTGAGCACGAGCTGTCCGCCGGGCCGGAGCACGCGCGCCAGCTCGGCGACCGTACGCTCGGGATCGAATACCTGCGCGATCACCGCAAGACACGTTACCGCATCGAAAAAACCGTCGGCGAACGGGAGAGCCTGCTGGTTGAGATCCACCAGGCTGGCCTCGATGCCCCGAGCCCGCGCCGCTTCCACCGAGGCGGGAATCAGGTCGACGCCGTACAGCTCGGAGAATCGGCTGGCTGCATCCATGCGGCCGAGCCCTTCCCCGCCCCAGCAACCCACGTCCAACAGCCGCGTCCCCGGCCGGAGCAAGCGCCGAGCGACATCGGTCCGGGTGGGTCCGACGATATCGTGCGCTGACGGACACCCAGCCTTGCTGGCCCAGAGCCTGTCGTAATACGCCTGCACCGCGTTAGCGGACGAGGTCTGACTCACCACGACGTCTCATTCTAAGGTTTCACTCCGATTCTCGCGGTGTAGTCGATCCGGTTCAGCAGCAGTCCGATGTCGTTCGCCGCCAGATACTCGTCCGTGGCGCGACGAGCACCTTGCCAGTGGCCATAGTCGTCGATGATGATCACGCCGCCCTTCACGAGTCGGGGGTACAGGTGCTCCAGCTCGTGGCGGGTGGATTCATACCAGTCCGTGTCCAGCCGCAGCAGGCTGATCGAGGCCGGAGCTCGCCCGGGAAGCGTATCCTCGACCCTGCCGCGCACGAAATGCATTCTGGAGGGATCGTACCCCGTGGCGAGGAGGCTCCGGCGCACTTCGTCCTCGGAAGCAAACGCCCAGATCCGATCCTTGGTCGGGTCTTTCCCGCGCGCCAGCTGCGACGCTGCGTCGACTCCACGAAAGTCCACGTCCGCCGCTGATGGGGGGGCCATCCCCTCGAATGTGTCGAACAGATAGAGATCGCGTGCTTCGCCCAGTCGGAGCAGCGTCAGCGCGACCGCCATCATCGTCCCACCCTTCCAAACGCCGCACTCCACGATCGCGCCCGGAATCCCCCGTTGAACGATGTACTCCACGGCCCGCGTGCAGCTGTAGATGCGCTCGGGCGGCGTGAGGGTGTACGGCTCGACCCGGCTAAAGAGGGCCGCGTCCTCCGGGGTGAAGTCCTGAGGAATCCGGCGGCTGAGTTGATACCCCGCAGCCCTGAGCATCTGCCTCATTAAATCTCGCATCCGGGCCCTACGCCGTGCTCAGGCGCGCCCGAAGGCGGGACGCGGCATCGACGCCTCGGCTCTTGAGCACCACGAGGTCGCCGCGGGTTGCCGCGAGCGCCAGGTTCCCGAGCACCCACGCAGCGAATACGCTGACCGAGATGATGCCAAGCTTCATGGCGACGGGCGCGTCTACGGGAATCGTGACCGCCGCGGCCCCGCCGGCGAGCACCCCGCCGACGGCCCAGCCGGGTAGCCGGCGCGCGAACTCGTTCAGAATCCCGAGTCGAAAGGCGAGCGAGGCGCACAGGACGACCTGCATGACGCTGAGCCCGAGTCCGGCCCCGAGCAGGCCGAACCGGGGGACCAGCAACAGGAGGGCCAGCGTCTCGATGACCACCGCGCCCAGCATCGGCACGATGTTTTCCCGATTGCGCATTTGAGCGCTGATGATGCGCATCATGATGTAGACCGCCATCATGAAGGCCGCCCCCACGGCAAGCCCTCGCAGTGCCTGCGACACGAGGGTCACGGCTGCCGCATCGAACTGCCCGCGGCGGTAAATCACCGTAACGATCTCCGGCGCAGCCGCGACCAGTGCGACCATCACTCCGAGCACGCCGGTGAGCAGAGGAAATACCAGACGCGTCGTCTGGGATTGAGCTTCCTCCCGGCTCAGCGCCGTGAAGCGCGACAGCGCGACGGTACCCACCGCGTAGCCCACCAGAACCTGCGGTGTCTCGACGAACGCCCGGGCATACTCCAGCGATGCCACGGCCCCGACGCCGACGAACGAGGCGGCGGCGCGGTCGATCGTCGCGAGCACCTGACCGAGGACCAGCGTCACCACGAGCGGGGTGGCGGTGTGAAACAGGGTCCGCAGCTCGTGGCCGTCCGGCGCGCTCCCCAGCGCGGCCGTCGCATCGGCGCGACGCACGTCTCGCAACGAGACCCAGGTGTAGGCGAGGTAGAACGCGAAGGCAACCGAGAACCCGAGGCCCAGCCACTCCGGGTTGTGCAGCCACGCGGCGATAGGGATCGTGAGCATGAGCGCGCCGTTCTGGAACGTCGTGCGCAATGCCAGCGGCCGGTACCGTTCGTGGCAGATCCCGTACAGCGAGTACAGCGCGCCAAAGCAATAGAACGGAATGCCGAGCCCCATCCAGCGGAGCATCCGGGCCGACATCGCCACGGTGTCGCTTGACAGGCCTGGCGCGAAGATCCGCACGAGGTGCGGCCCGGCGATCCACGCCAGGGCTGCGAGTCCGGTCGAGACCGCCAGGAGGTATGTCGCCGTGAGGCGGAGCAGCTGTCGCCCGCTCGCGGGGTTCGTCCGCATGTAGCGGGAGTAGAGCGGGACGAACGCTCCATCGAGAACGTCGCCCATGAAGAAGTGGGTGGGGAACAGCGCGGCCGCGAGCCCGGCGCGGAAGGCATCGGCGGTGCTGGTGGCGCCGAAGAAGAACGCCAGCGTGACCTCGCGCCCGAAGCCGAGCAGCTTGCCCAGCGCGCCGCCCAGCAGGATCGCGAGGACGCTCATTCGCCGCCCAGGCGCCGGGCGGCCAGCGTCGACAGGACGTCGGCGTAGTGCGCGACCGTTCCTTCCATCGTGAAGCGCCGGCGCACCGCCGCGACCCCCGCAGCGCCGACCGCGTCGGCCTTGGCCCGATCCGTCAGGCAGCTCACGATCGCGCGCGCGAGCGCCCGCGCGTCGCCCGCAGGGACGAAGAGCGCCTCACGCCCCGGCTCCGCCACGAACGCGGTGTCGCCCAGGTCGGTCGTGATCACCGGCACGCCGGTGGCCATCCCCACGATCATCGCGTGATCGTACGCGGTCGGCCGGAGCCGCGGGTTGAGCACGACGGCCGCGCCCGCGAACGCCTCGGCGATCCGATCGAACGGTAACGTCCCCGCGAACTCGACGGCATCGGCGAGACCCTCCGACTGGGCCAGCGCCTCGAGCGCCCGGCGGTAGCTGCCGTCGCCCACGATCCGGAGCCGCGCGTCGGGCACCGTGCGTCGCACCTCCCGCATGGCGTGCAGCGCGATCTGGATCCCCTTGTCCCGCTCGAGCCGGGCCACGACGGCCACGAGGTGGCTGGCCGGGTCGACGACCTCCGCCAGCTCATCGATCAGCTCTGAGCGCACGCCGTACGGGATCACCACGATGCGATCGTCGGGGAAGCCGAACATCCGGCTGATCTTCATCCGGTCGCCGGGACAGGGCACGATGAACGCATCCGGCGAGCGCATGAACGACGTATCCCGCACGGCCCGGTACACCGTGTGTCCCGCCCGGGCGATCCCCTCGGCGACGGCGGCCACCGACACGTGCCCCCTGATGGAGTGCAGGCTCGCGCGGAACTCATCGAGGTGGGTGCCAAAGGTGAGCACGACCGACGGCGCTGCGACGCCCCGGCGCCGCCACCGGCGGAGGAGCCCGCGCGCGGCGGCACTCACCGACACCAGGACGTCGAACGGCTTGCGCTCGTGCTCCTCGACCAGCGCCTGGTCGAGCATCCGGAACCAGGCCGGGCTGTATCGCCCAGGAGCCCCGGTGCGGAGGTAGTGGATCCGCACCCCGCGCCCGTTCGTCGTCTCTTCGGGTGCTACCTGCCCCTCGCGGTCGGTCGTGAACAGCTCCACGTCGTGCCCCAGCTCGGCCAGCCCCTCGAAGAGCGTTTTTGCGACGACCTGCATCCCTCCGAGCGAGTGTTCGGGGAGAATGCGGGCAAACGCCGCGATCCGGAGCCTGTGCGGCATCACGTGAGCACCCGCCTCATCGCGGAAATGACCCGGGCCACTTCGTGCTCCTCGAGCTCGGGATAGCACGGGAGCGACAGCACGCGACGGCAGAGCCGTTCGGCCTCCGGAAAGGCGCCGAGCCCGGCGCCGGCGTAGACCGGGTGCTCGTGAATCGCATGGGGATAGTGGACGCCGGTCTCGACACCGAGGGCCAGCAGCTTCTCCCGGACGAGGTCGCGCTGCTCGACCGTGACGACGAAGAGGTGGTACGAGCCGTCCGCACCCTCACGATCCGTCGGCAGCCCGAGCCCCGGGAGATCGGCCAGCCCCGAGCGGTACCTCGCCGCGATGCCCCGGCGCCGGGCCACCCACGCGTCCAGACACTCGAGCTGGACCCCCAGGACGGCGGCCTGAAGCTCGTCCAGGCGGGAGTTCCGCCCCTCGAGCACGCTCCAATCGCGTCGCTCATACCCATACATGCGGAGCAGCCGGAGCGTAGCCGCGCTTCGCTCGTCGCGCGCGAAGACGAGCCCCCCGTCACCGTAGGCGCCAAGGTTCTTCGTGGGATAAAAGCTGAATGCCGCCAGATCCCCCGAGGTGCCGACCTCGCGCCCCTGGAAGCGAGCGCCGTGCGCCTGCGCGCAGTCCTCGATCAGGGCCACACCCAGCTCGCGGCAAGTCGCCGCCAGGGCCGGCGCGTCGAGTGGATGACCGTACAGATGCGGCGCGATGACCACCCGCGTGCGTGGCCCCACCCGCCGTCGCACCTCGGAAGGCTCCAGCAGGCGGGTGGTGCGGTCGCAATCCGCGAGCGCTACGTCGGCGCCCACGGCACGGATCGCGCTCACGGCCGGCATGCAGACGTTGGCCACGGTGAGCACCTCATCTCCGGGACCGACATCGAGCGCCAGCAGCGAGAGCGACAGCGCGTCGGTGCCCGAGGCTACTCCGACCGCATGGCCGCCGCCCAGGCGCCGGGCATAGGCTCCCTCGAACGCTTTCACGGCCGGGCCGAGCACGTAGTGCCCGCTCCGGGCTACCCGAAGGACGGCCTCCTCGGTGGCCGCCGCGATGGCTGCGTGCCGGCGTTTCAGGTCGAGGAAGGGGACGATGGGGGCCATCGCGCTCCGCTGGGCGTTCGGGTATAGAAGTCGAGTGTCCGGGCAAGCCCGTCCTCGAGCCGCGTCGTCGCCCGCCAGCCGAGCAGCCGCTCGGCCAGCCGCGGGTCGGTCCAGTAGTCCCCCACGTCGATGACGCGCTGCTCGGTCGGCATGGGCACATCGACGAGGTCGCCCCGGCCGAGCCAGTCCCGCGCGATCGTGACGAATTCGCGCAGGGATGCCGGGTGGTCGTGCCCGATGTTGATCACCTGGCCCGCGGTTTCGCGAGCGGCTCCTGCCGCCAGGAGCGCCTCCACCGCATCGTCCACCATCAACCAGTCGCGACGGAAGGTACCACCCCCGAACAGGCGAACCGGCTCGCCCCGAAGCAGGCGTCCGAGGACGAACCCGGTGACCCCGTGCGCCGGATCCTGGTTCCCCTGGCGCGGCCCGTAGGCGTTGGTCAGCCTGAGCCGCACGATGGGGAGATCGTAGAGCCGGCCGTAGAGCGTCGCGTACTGCTCGGCCGCGAACTTGTGAATCCCGTTCGGGTCCGGCGGCGCGATTGGATGTGCCTCGTCGACCGGCAGCCGTTCCGGCCGGCCATAGACCGAGCGCGTGCTCACGAGCACGACCATTGGCCTCGGAGTGGCGCGCCGCAGCGCCTCGAACAGGGCGACCTGCGCCACGAGGTTGTTCTTGAGGTCCCCCAATGGATCGCCCACGCTCCGTGAGTGCGCCGGGTCACCCATGAGATCGAACACCACCTCGGCCTCCAGCACCGACACCGGCACCGGCTCCGCGGCAAGATCGAGCCGGGCCAGCGGGATCGGCGCGTCGCCACCCGCGAGATTCGCGGGGTGGCCGGCGCAGCCCGGCACCAGGCCGTCCACCACGGTTACGCGGGCGCCTAGAGCCGCCAGCCGAAGGGCGAGGTTGCTGCCGATGAATCCGGCGCCCCCAAGGACAACCACTCGTCGATTTCTCCAGCCCTCGAGGGCCAGGCTCACGCGGCCGCCTGCGAGCG
>CAZFKN010000097.1:0-11286 GCA_964519805.1 uncultured Gemmatimonadaceae bacterium | reverse complement strand
AGAACCTGGACGCGAACGGCAACCTGCAGTTCACGCTGCCGTCCGTCGCGCCCAACTCGACGGTGTACATCAAGTGCTTCGCCTACGAGGTCTCGAACGCCATCGGGGGAGAGTCCCGCCCGTCGATCGCGGTGTTGAGCTTTCAGGGCACGACGGTCTCGACCCTCTGGAACGGACAGGGTTCGCTGCTGCCCACCATTATTGGCACGACGTCGCTGCTCGCGTACAGCGCCGGCGGTGGCACATCGGGACACATGTGGGTGCGGTGGCAGTTGATCGCCGACCAGGTCATTCGCTACCCCGATGGCTCGACCAAGACCCTCGCGGCCACAGCAGGTACTACGTACGACATTCCAGCTGCGCCGACGCTCGCGACAGTAGCGGGCGGGTCGCTCGGGGCACGTAACCGCTGGGTCATGGTCTCCTATGTGCGCGATGGCATGGTATATCCGACGAGCACGGAATCGACCATTGCCATTGCGGCGAACAATCTGTTAAAGGTGACAGCGCCCGCCGCCAACGCCAACTACGATGGCTGGTGTGTCTGGGTCGGCTCGTCGAGCAGCGGCGAGGTCTTGCAGGGGTCGCTCAACGGCAGTACGAGCGGACTGTTGGCATTCGGAAGCGATTGGACCGAGCCCACGACCGGCGCGGCCACTTCGAGCACGACCAACACGCCGTGGAATGGGGCGATGACCCTCGGCATTACGGCGACCGATCTCACGCAGAGCCAGACGTACAAGTTCTACGCCTTCGCCGACCCCTCGATGATCGCCGTCGCAGCGAGCGGGAAGATTGGGATCCGATTCGCATCCCAAGGCGCCGCGTTCCCGACGACGGACCAGCCGGCCCTCGCCGGGATCGCTGCAGGGGACGGCCATATCCCCCTCATTTTCAGCGGGAGCAATACCGCCACGACGCCGGCGCAGGGCTTGTCGGGGAGTGGGGCGGGGTTTGGAGGGAGGCTGATCTGATGCGGCACTTCTACACGATTCTCACGGCCGATCTCTCGGCCAATCCACCAGCGGCCCGCGAATGGCACGCGCTCGTGTGTCCGGGTGCGCCGCAATGGTCGCTCGTCGTGCTGACTGACTGGAACAGTCACTCGGAGCAGGATACCTGGGAGGCGATCTCCAGTGTGGTGGAGCACCACATCGAGCAGTGGGGCCGACCCGTTCCCACATCCGTGGTGACGGCGTTCGGTCCCTGGGGAGTCGCGGCTACCGATACCCTGCGCCAAGCCATGCAGAAGGTGAGAGCGATGTGGCCGGCCGCTCGCCTCTAACAGGGAGCCGAGAGCAGCGTGCCCGCGTAGGGATTCTTCGACCAATCGAACCACCAGTACTCGGCCCCGTGCGGATACGCCGCCGTATCGCGCGTGATGCCGGTCGCGGGGTCGAACCACGGACTCCACTGCTTATACCAGGCCCCGCTCGCCCCGGTGGTGTCCCCCATGAAGAACTCGAACCGGACGCTGTCCGCCGGTGTGGTGGCGGTGAACTTGATACAGGCCGTGCCACCCCACGGGATGACGGTCTGCTGAACTTGTCCGCTCTGGTCCCACCAGATGAAGGTGAGGTCGGCGTTCAGGACCGGCGCATACTGGCCGGCATTGTGAAAGAGGATAGTCGGATCGAGCCCCGTCGGTGCCGTCGCAGCTTTGCAGGCGGCGACCAGGATGATCAGAACTGCGAGAATGCGCTGCATAGCGTCAACCCTCCGCACGTGAAAGGACAGTCACCCCCCTTTAGAGTCGGAGAGCTTGACAGGTTGCCGTGGATCCGACGGTCAAAGCGTAGAGTGTATCATAGACGGACTGGCCAGCGATCAGGCCCCAGGCAGCCGCCGTCGACAGGTCGTATCCGTTATATGCGTGCTGGTCGATGAGGCCACCGCTGACCGCAAATGTCGCCACGGGTTCGACATGATGCGGCGGCAAGTTCAGGCGCACCGAATCGCAAGTCAGGCCAGCCGCAAGCGCGATCGTCGTGTCGTGGATGGTGATTGTCGAACCCACGGTGTCCTCGCGTATATCACCGATCATGATGGACGCTGGCTGATCTGATGCTACAGCGTACCGCACGGTGGTGGCCATGCGGATGGCTGGTGCGGTCGAGGATCCGCCCGCGCAGGCCGCGATCACGGTCAATATCCAGAGCCGCTTCATTTCCCCTCCCAGCACTTGAGCGCCGCGGCGACCGGGCCCGGAATCTTCCGGTCGCCCGCGAGCCAGCGATAGACCGCCGCGCGACCCACGCCGAGCCGCTTCGCCGCCTGCGCCGGTGACCACTTCAGGCGCTTCAGGCTGGCGGCGAGCTGCGCGGGCGTCATGCGGGATGGTAGTCGCCAATGGCGACAGGCGCAAGCCCGAATGAAGGCCGACCGCCTAACCGCCATCGGCGCACGCTCTAGCTCGGCGCGGACGCGGGCCTTGACCCGGCGGCGGCCGGTTCCTATCCTGTAGGCAGCGGGCCGACGCGCCCCCACTCGAACCGAGTCGGGGGCGCGTTGCTCATGGCAGATCCCAAGCCCAACGGCGGGCACTGGAAGCTCGGTTACACGGGCGCCGGCGCCATCGGCCTCGGTCTCACCGTCTGGACCCTCCTCTCCGGCGCGCTCGAGAAAAAGGCGGACAAGTCGACGATCGACGTCCAGTTCAAGGGCGTCGAGCAGTCGATTCGCGACGTCAAGGAGCAGGTCACGGTCACCCAGCAGGACGTGCGCGAGATCCGCCGGCTCCTCGAGGCGCGGCGCGGGCCGTGAACGCCTGGCTGGCCGCGCTCCCCACCACGAACCTGCGGATCCTCGTCACGATCCTGCTGATCGCCGCGACCGGCGTCGTCTGCCTCGTGCGCTGGGCCGCGCCGCCCGTGGAATGGCTCTCGTTCCTGCTCCTCAGCGCCGGCCTCGATGTGGCACAATTCCATTCCAAGCGCCTGACCCAGTTCACGCCGGCCGGCGGGAAGACGAGCACCGAGGTCAGCACGTGATCACCGGGGACGATCTCCGGATGGGGCGCGATTACGTGGTCGCCTGCGTCGTCGCCACGGAGGTGCCGCCGGTCCCGTCCGACGACGGCGTCTTCACGGCCGAGATGATTCCGCTTGCGATCCGGGGCGTCTGCGACGTGATCCGCAACCGGATGCGCGACGCGCGCTTCCCGAGCAACGCGGTCGAGGTGGTGCTCGCGCCCGGACAGTTCTCCGCCGTCTGCAGCCACGACGGCACGGGGCTCTGGCGGCGCGCGATGGCCGGGCGGTGGTTCCCACCGCACGTGGCCGCCTGCCTCGCGGCGTGGCGCGACGTGATGGTCTCGGTGGCCGACGGCGCCACGCACTACTTCTCGGAAGTGAGCATGCGGCCGGCCGGTACGGTGCCGGGTTGGTCGTCGTCGATGACCGAGCTCGTGATCCCGAAGATCAGCCCCCGCTACTTCCGGTGGTTCCGATGAGGCGCTGGACCGTCCTCGCGGCGCTGCTCGCCAGTTGCGGCGGCGCCCTCGCACCGGCCTACGGCCAGGGCGTTGGGCTTTTTCTGCAGCACGACCGGCTCGCCGAATACAGCGCCGGCGCAGGGCTCAACCTCTTGAGCCGGGGCCCGTGGATTGCGAAGCCGTTCCGCGCGGCGCCGATTCGCTTTATCGGCGTGCAGCTCACGAGCTACGCCTACGAGCGTTTGTTTGATTATGGAGGTTTTAGTTGGAGCGACTACCGCCAGAGACTGTACGGATATCTCCTCACTGAGACCGCGGTCGAATTGGGGAGAATCGCCTTTCACAGGAAAGGAGCTGGCCATTAAGCTCGCTGGCGTCCGGTCCAGATCATAACTAGGGAGGGTCACGTATGTTCGGCATCGTCGCCGATTTCCTGAAGTCGATATTCGCGAATCCGATCCCGCTGATCGTGGCGGCGATCTTCGCCTACTGGACGGGCTTCAGCAACGGGAAGGCCGGGCGCGCCTTCTGGAAACCGAAATGGCCATGGGCGGCGATCGTCCTCCTCGCCCTCTTCGCCATGCCCTCGAGCGCGCAGACCGCGCACTATCGGTATCGCGCCGGCTGGGTCCTGCCCGACTCGAGCGTGACGCCCGGCGTCGTGCGCACGACCGACCGGCAGGCGATCTGCACCGGGACCACCAAGACCGTGCGGCACACGACGGCCGGCATGAAGGCGGCCGTCTACGCCGCGTACGGGATTCGCTCTCATCCGACCGGCGCATTCGAAATCGATCATCTGGTCCCCTTAGAGCTGGGCGGTGCGGATACCGTGGCGAATTTATGGCCCGAGCCTGCTAAGCCCGTTCCCGGTTTTCATCAAAAAGACCTGCTCGAGAATGCGCTGCACAAAGCGATCTGCACGGGCCGCCTCAGCCCCGACTCGGCCCAGCGGTGGATCGTGCACGACTTTCCGGGCGCCTACGCTGTCATGCTATCGCAGAAAGGGGACCGCTAATGGGACAGTTCCGGGTCACGGTCGTCGCGGTGGGGAACCACGGATGTCAACGCGACGAGCAGCGCAGGGATCCCAGCATGTTCGTCGTTGGGTGTGGACAGCCGAATTGCACCGACTGCATCACCCGCGAGTACGTCGCGAAGCTCAAGGCATCCGGTGGGTCAGTGACCGAGGCATCGATCCATCACTGGCCAGCGTCGGCCAGCGAGGTGCTCGACAACCTCCTCACGAAGAAACGGATCGGGCACTTCTGATCATGGATCGCGAGTCCAGGGGGCGTAGCGCCCTAAGCGCGGGAGCCTGGCCGGCCAATCCCCGGTCTCTCACAGGGACCCTCCGCGCGAACGCAGGCCACCGGGCCGCCGGCAAACCGTGCCGGACCTACACACCGTGCCCGCCCGTCAGTCGAGGGATTCCTGCGCTCTCTGGCTTGCGGCCATGACGGTCAAGCCCTGGCACCTTCTCTCGCTCGGGGCCAGCGCGATCGCGATCCTGATCGGGCTGCACCTGCTCGCCTCCCTCTCGGGGCCGAGCTCCTCCGATGCGGTGGACGCGATCGCGGCCGCGAAGACGTGGGTCGACGTCGCAAAGGGCTGGCACCAGACGCGGATTGCGCTCAAGGCCCGGGAGGACGCGCATGCCGACAGCGCCCGGGCGGCGGCCGCGCGCGCCGCGGCGCATCACGCCATCGACGTGGCGCTCGCCGGCGAGCTCGTGCATGCGAAAACCGCCGCCGATTCTAATCCGATTCTAATCCGATTGGTATCGGCCGCCCGGGCCGAGGCCTCAAGCTGGCACGATGCCTTCCTCGCGCTCGGGCGCGCGAAGGCCGCCAGCGATTCGGCGCTCGCGCAGGCGGACGCGCTCCTCGCCCGGGGACAGGCCGTCACGGCGGCTGTCACGAAGGTGGCCGACTGCCACCTGCTCGGGCTCGGCTTCCTGCCGCGCTGCCCGAGTCGGAATGCGTCCTTCGTCCTCGGCCTCGGCGTGGGCGCGATCGCCGTTCTGGCGGTGCATCGGTGAAGCGCCAGCCGGGAGGGCCCAGAGTGCGCTGGGATGAACGCCTGCTCGGCGCGATCCTGATCGCGATGGCCTTCTGCGGCGGCGGGGCGCACGCGCAGGCGGCCGAGGAGCCACCGATCTTCGTCTTCGACGACTCGGCGCTCTTCGCCGGGCTGGGCGCGATCGCGGACACCGCGACCGTCGAGCACGTGCGCTGCCTCCTCGCCTACGAGTCCCCCCGCTACGCCGTCCCGTTCCCCCGCGACATGCGCGAGTGGCATCTCGCCTGGGCGGTCGAGCCCTTCGGCGCGGCGAGCCTCGTCCTCGGCACCAACGGCTCGCCGCGCTCGAGCCAGGCCGCGGACTTTACGGCCTGTCCGATCGGGACGATCGCCGGCTGGCACAATCACGTGCTGGCCACGTTCCGGTCGATCCCGAAGGTGGACGCTCGGCAGGACGGGACGCCCGAGAGCGCCTGCGCGCTGAGCCAGACGGACGTCTGGACGGCGACGAAGCCCGACGCGCCCCCGGAGCAGTACGTCTCCGTCGATCGGGATACCTACTGCTGGTGGCGGAAGTCGGATCTGCAGGCGCTCCGGCAGCCGCTGCCGTGGATCATCTACCCGGAGCCCGCGCACGTGCATCGTCGGCCGCCGGCGCCCCCGCCGCCCCAGCGGACCGGGTCCTGACCTTCTCCCCGCTCGCCCGGGCGATCGCCGCGGCCGGGCTCTTCGCCGGCGCCATCGTTGCGGTGCTCCTCTGCCTGGCCGTCATTCGACTCGAGACGCAGGCCTGCCGCGCCGAGCTCGAGATCTATCGGGATTCGACGCGGTGGACGGATGGCTCGGGGATCGCCAACGCGCGGCGCCCGGACTTCGAGCCCGTCGATACGAGCGTCCGCGCGCGACCGGATACCGTGCGACAGCCACGTCGGATTACGTCGATCCGGTGAGTGGCTGTCCGCATTCCGGGCAGAACTTGGCGTTTGGGGGGACCGCGTGATTATTCGGACACCATCCATAACTCGGGAGCCCGACCGCGCGCGCCCACTCGTCGGTGAGGAGGAACATCTCTTCCATCCGGAAGCCCATGTGCGTAAGCTGGCGCGTTAGATCCTTCAGGGCCCAGATGATCGCCTGCTGCGCATCGGGGCGGCTCCAAGTGCCGAATTCATTAGCCTCGAGATCCTTCCGGAGAGCACCGAGCAGTTTACCGCGCAGCTGAGCCACGTCCCACCGATCCGTCAATAGCTGAGCCGCCTTTGGCGCATGCTCGATGCCTGCACCCCTAGAGCGTGCTGGCTCTGTTGTTGGAGTGGGAGTGTCACCCGCTGCATGTGGCGATTTGCCGGGCCTCGGGCGTTCTGGCGGTATGGAGGGGGCGGCCCCGCTCCGATCGTGGCTCCACGGGACTCCTAGGGGCGCAGCCGCGCCCTTCGGAAAGAGCCACGTCGGTTTGACGCCCAGAATAGCCGGCAAACGCACGGCAATGTCGCCACTTGGCATCGCCCGCCCCCGCGCCCATGAGGCCACAAGCTGGCGGCTCTTCTTGATCTCTCGTGCCAACCGGGCGGCCTTCCAGCCCTTGTTCGCCAACGCTAGGCGGAGCCTGGTCCCGAATAACTGTTTGTCTGTCAAGCGGTTAGCTCCGCACTTGACAATGGACGCATTTGCGCCCATTGTATACGGCGTCAGACAACGGCCCGCCATGGAGCGGGCATGAAACCGCGGAAGGTGCCCGCAATGCAGTCACTCGTCAAGAAGGCGCGCCTCACGGTCCGGCTGACCCGGGACCAGCTACGGCGGCTCAGCGAAGCCGCCGCGCGCGAATCCCGGCGCCGGGAGGAGCTCGTCGACGAGAGCGCCCTGCTCCGCGAGCTCGGGATGAAGGGTGTGGACGAGCTGCTGGCGCAGGTCGCCTGACCGCATGGCTCCCGACGGCCGTCGCTTCGTTATCTCCGGCTCGGTCACGCGCCCCGAGCGCGCCGAGATCGAGCGCGCACTGGCGCAGGCGGGCTTCCCGTCGACGTCGCAGGGCGTGCGCGACGTGCTGCTCGCCTTCGCCCGCGATGACTTCGTCCGCCAGGGTGTGAAGCGGTTCTGGGGGCGGTGGTTCAAGTGAACGCGAACGTGCCCCAGCGCGAGACCGACCGCAACGGCGCCTGGCGCACTCCCGCCCCAAAGATTTCCCGGGCGGCGCAACACGCCTCCCTGGCGTTGGGCGTCCGGCCGAAGACCGCGGCGCACCTGATCTCGGGCCGACAGGCGATCGCCGAGCGGTGCGCGATCATCGCACGATCGTATCGCGCCATCGGTGACGAGCGGGGCCTCGAGCGATTTCTTGCGCCGATCCGCGCGGCCGAAGCGGACGTCCAGCCGACGACGCTCACGAGCGCGCACTACCTCGCCATGCAGATCGGCTACATGCGCTACGCCCAGGCGGAAGTCGCCTATCGCCGGACCCCAAGCCCCACCGGTGCGCACGCCGTATTGCGCGTCCTGGACGAGCTGGGCGTCGCCACGCGACGGCTGCGCTGCGCCCTCACGCAGCGGCACGAGGCCGACGCATGACGGCGCTCCCGCTGCACACGATCACACCCCGCGAGGCTAATCCGCGACGGATCTGCTCCTATTGCGAGGCGGACCTGGGCCCGGCGGTCGGATGCACGGGACACAGCCACGGCATCTGCGGGGACTGCCTGCCGCTCTTCTTTCCCGCGCCAGCACAGCTCGAGCATCCGATGCTGCGCGCCCGGGCGCTCGCCCGGATCCGGCTCCTCGAGGCCGAGATTCAGGCGCTCGATCGCCGGCAGCTCACCCAGCGCGCGCTGCTCGATGGCCTGATGCAGGAGTGGGGCGCGCCATGACCGACGCCTGGACGCCCCTCATGGTGACGGGCGAGCCGCGGCTCGACGAACTGACGTTGCTGCGTTCCTTCATGGCCGCCCACGATCGCTACGAGCGGGAGCTCGATCGGGTCCGCGCCGCGGCGGTGGCCGGCGAGGCGGTCTCGCACACCGAGCTGCTCGAGCTCGAGCGCGAGCGGAACCTGCTCGGCCGCACTTGGCGCCAGTGCTTCCCGCGTGGCGCGGTGAAGCCCTCGTGATCTGGATTTCGCGTGTCGCCCTCGTCCTGGTCGTCGCGGGCCTCCTGTTAGTCCTCTGGCCGATCGGCCAGGTCGTGATCCACGTCTACAAGGCGGTGCGCGAATGACGGTCGCGAATCCCCCGATGGCGGACGGCGTCACGCTCGGCGATCGGCTGCTGCGGGACCAGGTCCGGCGCGTCCACGAAGCGCGGTTGGGCTCGCGGATCCTGCAGGAGCGGCTCGAGGCCGAGCGCCAGCTCTTCATGGAGCAGCATGCCGAGCTCGTGCGGCTCGCCGGCGCGGCGCTCAAGATGCTCGCCACGGAGGAGGAGAGCCTGCGCGTGCTCGCCGTCGCGCGCTTCAAGGCGACGGGCGAGAAACATCCGACGCCGGGCGTCGACATTCGGCTGATGAAGCAGGTCGAGTACGATGTCGGCGCGGCCTTCGCCTGGGCGAAGAGCACCGGCATGGCGCTCACGCTCGACAAGAAGGCGTTCGAGAAGATCGCGATCGCGGGGCGACTGACGGTGGCGACGATTGCGGAAGTGCCGCGGGCCACGATCGCGCAGGACCTGACGGAGGCCATCCAAGGATAGGGCCCCGATCCCGGCCGCCCGACGAGGGACGGCCTGTAGGACCGAGGGCACGCCGCGTGGGGTCGGGGCAGGCAGTGTGCAGCGCGTGCGGGCGGGCAGAGTTGTCGGTGGGGCGCTCCGGTGACGGCCTGATGCCGTCCCCCGACGTGAAGCAATGACGGCCGCTCCTCCGCTCTCGACACGCGCTGTGCAGGGGCCGGCGGGACGTTCGCGGTGAGACGCTTCCGTTCCGCCGGCGCGTTTTCGCTCACACCACTCGTTGGGAGAGACTCGATGACCGCGACCCTTGCGTCCGCTACCCCACCCCCCGCTCGCGACGCGGGCGACCACCTCGAGCGGATCCCGCTCGCCGTGCTGCACGAGTCCCCGCTCAATCCGCGCCAGCACTATGATCCCGTCGCGCTCGACGAGCTTGCGGGCTCGTTGCTGGCGAGCGGCCAGCTGACGGCGCTCATTGTGCGCCCGCGGAAGGCGGGCGGCTATGAGATCGCCGCCGGCCACCGCCGCTACCGGGCGGCGAAGATCGCGCGCGAGCGGAGCGCGAAGCGCGCCGCGTACCACGGGCTGGATCACCTGCTGGCCATCGTGCGGGATCTCGATGATCGGACCTTCATCGAGACCCTGAACATCGAGAACCTGCAGCGCGATGACCTCCATCCGCTCGAGGAGGCCCAGGGCTTCCGGGATCTGATGGAGAAGGCCGGCTACGACGTCGCCAAGATCGCGGCGCGGATCGGTCGCTCCATGCGGTATGTGTACGACAGCCTCACGCTGCTCAAACTAACGCCCGAGGCCAGAAAGCTGTTTCTCGAGGGCGGCTTCGAACGCGGCCACGCGATCGAGCTCGCCCGCCTGGGCCCCGACTGGCAGCGGAAGGCGCTCGATCGCCGGATTAATCGGTACTCGCCGCATGCCAAGGGCGGCCTGTGGGAAGCCGAGAACGTCGAGGACGAACCGGGAGAGCCCGAGCTCCGGCTCGACGACAAGGTGAAGGCGGTCAGCGTGCGCGAGTTTCGGACGTGGATCAACGACAAGGTGCGGGTGACGCCCGGGGGCATCGATCCGGTCCTGTTCCCCGATACCGCGCGCGAGCTCACGACGGCACTCAAGGACAAAGAGAAGGTCATCGAGATCACCTACGAGCACGTGATCTGGCACGAGGCGCGGAACGCAAAGGGCCCTCGCGTCTTTGGCGCGCAGAGCTGGTGCTCGGCGACGAAGGGGCGGCCGGATCCGGGCTACCCGGGGAAGAACGGCCGCCTGTGCGAGCACAGCGTCCTCGGCGTCGTGGTCATCGGCCCGGGCCGGGGCGAGGCGTTCCATGTGTGCATCGCGAAGGAGAAGTGCAAAGTCCATTGGGGCCAATGGCAGCGCGAGCGGGCAAAACGGAAGCGGCGGTACGGCGGCAGCGCGGCGTCACCACGGGACAACTATGCGGCTCAGGAGGCGCGCCGGCAGCGCGAAGAGGAAAAGCATGCAGCCGAACGGAAGCGGTGGGAGCAGGCGCGGCCGGCCATCTTGAAGGCTGTGGCTGAGAAGATCGCCGCGACGCCGGCGGGGCCCACGAGCAAGCTCGCGCAGCGCGTGCTCGACTACTGCACCGATCGTCGTCCGAACACCGGCGTCCCCCGGGGGCGTACCCTCGAGGATCTCATTCGGCATGCCGCGTTCCAGCTGTACGCGGATGACGTAGGCGACCTCGCGCCCGGCTGCTACCGGCACCACGACGCGGTGAAGAGCGTCAAGGCGCTCGGCGTCCATCCCGAGAAGATCGTCGACGAGGTCGCCCCGAAGCGAGCGAAGAAGACGGCTATGAAACCGCCACCCAAAAGGACAGATGCCGGCTGAGGCAGATGGCGCCCAGATGCCCGCGGTGTGGCGGCTTTCTCCAATTCGTGGTCGATCGCACAGGCCGCGTGCTCGAGACTTGCGACAGTTGCCCCACGAGACCGCGCAAACATGCGCCCGTACGGACCGCTGGCCGCCGTCGGTTCGCCCAGATCGGAGAGGGCAACTGCCTCAGCTGCGAACGCCCGCTCAGCTACGCAGGAAAAGGACCGCGCGATCGCTATTGCAACGATTGCCGCGCCAAAGTGGTGAAGGCGAAGAAGCGCGCCTACTTCCAGCGCCCGGACGTGAAGGCGAAGAAGC
>CAZFKN010000096.1:0-11449 GCA_964519805.1 uncultured Gemmatimonadaceae bacterium | reverse complement strand
AAGCGGCACGACCCACGCCGATAGAGATCTCGAACGAACAGCACACATACGCCCTCCCGAGAGAGTCAAAAAACCGACCAAAATCTCGGTGGCGTTTGTCGCGAGAATGATTCTTGGGTAACCGTCGGGTAACGCGCGGGCGGGCCTGGGACCGGGCTGGGCGTACGCTGGGGAGTCGCTCGCAAGGTTGCGCCGCCGCATGACAGGAACATGACAGCCGGCCACGCCGGTCGCTCTTTCCCGCCCCGTGATATGTTTCCGCCGTGCTCACGCCTCCCCGCGCCATACACGCGCCGCCGCAGCGTACCCGCGTCGTTGACCCGTGCTGATCGCTCTCGTTCTCTCGCTCGTGGCCCAGGGTCCCGAGGATTCCGTCTCGCTCGGCGGTGCGCTGGCGCGCGCCCGCGCGCACCGCGGACAGGTGGCCGTCGCCGCAGCTCAGGTCGCCGAGGCCCGCGCGGCGCTGCGAAGCGCGGGCGCGGTGACCAACCCGATTATCTCCTACAGTCATTCGGGGGCAGTACCGCAGGAACACTTTCTCATGGATCAGCCGCTCGACTTTCTCCTGCGCCGAGGCCCGGAGCGCTCGGCGGCCCGCGCGCGCATCACGGGTGCCCAGGCGGATTCGAGCCTCACGATGGCGCAGCTGGGGCGGGAAGTCCGCGGCGCATTCTACCAGGCCTTGGCGGCCACCACCGCTGAGCGCTTGATCGCCGCGCAGGCGCGCCAGGCGGATTCGGTGGCCCTGATCGCCGCGGCGCGGCTCCGCGCCGGGGACGCATCGCTGCTGGAGCAGGAGCAGGCGGCGCAGGAGGCGGCCCGCGCGCGTCAGACGCTCTCCTCGGCGAGGGAGGCCGCCGGGGTCGCCAACGCCGCCTTCGGCCGTGCGATCGCCTGGGATGGTCAGGAGCCCCCGCATGCGGCGGGCGCTCTCGACGCCGGTCTGGCCGATCGGCCTCCGCCGCTGCCGCTCCCCGACAGTCTCCCCTCGGTGCGGATCGCGGTCGCCGAGTCGGCGTCGGCGTCGGCGCTCGCGCGCAGCGCGTCGGTGTCGCGCATTCCCCTCCCCTCGGTGCAAGGGGGGGCGGAGTGGAACGATGCGACCCAACCGGGCACGCTGGCCGTGCTCGGATTCGCCCTGCCGCTTCCGCTCTGGCAGAGCGGCGGCGGCCCGGCCGCGGAGGCTCGGGCTCGGGCGCGCCGCGCCGCGGCGCTCGCCAGTGAGGCCAGGCTGGAAGGCGCCCGGGCGATTCACGAGGCCAATACCCGCCTTGCGGAGAGCGGACAGCGAGCCCGCTTCGCTCGCGACTCGCTCCTGCCGCAGGCCGGGGTCCTGCGCGCCCGCGCCATCCGGGCCTACCAGGCGGGCGAGACCGGCATCCTCCCGGTGCTCGACGCGCTCCGGAGCGAGCGCGAGGTCGCCCTCGCCGCGGTGCAGGACCAACTCGCCTATCAGGCGGCGCTGGCCGACTGGTACGCCCTGCTCGGGAGGGTGGACGAATGACCCCGCGTCGTGCCCGGATCCTGGTTCTCCTGCTGATCGCAGGGTGCTCCCGCGCGGAATCCGATCAGACGGACAAGCCGCTGGCGCGAACCCGGGTGCCGGTCGGTCTCGCCACGGTCGTTCGGGACTCTCTGGTCGAGGAGCTTGCCCTGACCGGTCGCCTCGTCGCGCGCCCCGGTGGCGCCGCCCTGCTCGCGGCGCCGGCCGCAGGAGTCGTGCGGGCCGTGCGGGTGCAAGTCGGTGATCGGGTTCACCGGGGCCAGTCCCTCATCGAGTTGGACGTACCCGAGCTCGCGGCCGACGCCGAGCAGCGCGCTTCGGCCGCGGCCCAGGCCGAACGCCAGGCCGAACGCCAGCGTCGGCTGCTGGCCGACGGCATCGCGTCGGCCCGCCAGGCGGAGGAGGCTGCCGCGGCGGCCCGCCAGGCCTCCGCCGCGGCGTCCGCCGCTCGCGATCTGCTGGCGCGCACCCGCGTGACCAGTCCGATCTCGGGCCGAGTGCAGGACATCCTGGCGCAGCCGGGCGAGCGAGTCGAGGCGGGCAAAGCTCTGGCGCAAGTCATCGCCGGTGACACACTCGATCTCATGGCCGCCGTGCCTGCCCGGAGCCTGGGACGGCTCAAGCCGGGCCAGACCGCGCAGGTCCTCCAGGAAGGGGACCCCACGCCGCACCCGGCCTGGGTCGCGGGCCTCGCTCCCGGGGTGGATTCGCTCACCGGCGCCGGGGCCGCGGTGGTCCGCGTGCCCAATCCGGGCGGTGCCCTCCGCGTGGGCGCGGGGGCGGAAGCGCGCGTGAGAACCGGCGTGCGCCGCGACGTGCTGCTCGTTCCCGACTCGGCCCTCGTGCTGCGCGGGGACAGCAGCGTCGTGTTCGTCGTGGGTACGGATTCCATCGCCCATGCCCGCCCTGTCGCCCGCGGCGCCCGATCAGGCGGGCGTTCCGAAGTCGCCGGAGATCTCCATCCAGGAGATCGGGTCGTGACCACCGGTGCCTTCGGATTGGAGGACGGCATGGGGGTGGCGCCCACCGGAGACGCCGCCCGGTGAGTCTCACCCGGCTCGCGCTCGACCATCGCGCCACCATCTACCTGAGCGTCGCCCTCCTTTCAGCCGGCGGCCTGTGGGCGCTCGGCACGCTGCCGGCCGGCATCTACCCCGAGGTTACGTACCCCCGGATCGTGGTCGTCGCGCGCGGCGGCACGTTCGAGGCGGACGAGATGACGGCCGCCGTCACCCGCCCGCTGGAGCAGGCCGTGAGCGGGATCGTCGACCTGCGGCGAATTCGGGCGCGAACCGTGCGCGGCGCCACCGAGCTGAGCCTCGACTTCCGGCCCCGGGCCGACATGCAGTTCGCGCTGAGTCAGGTGCAGGGCCGGCTGGCGGCACTGCGTCCAACCCTCCCGGGCGACCTCGACCTGAGCGCCGAGCGGCTCACGCCCTCGGTTTTCCCGATGCTGCAATACGAGCTCACGGGCGCGGACCCGCTCGTGCTTCGGGATCTCGCCGATTTCGTGGTACGGCCCCGACTGGCCGGACTCCCCGACGCCGGGGAGGTCGCCGTGCAGGGCGGCAGGGTCCGCGAGATCGCCGTGCAGCTGGATCCGGTGCGTCTCGTGGCCAACCACGTCGCCACCGACGAGGTGGCACGCGCGATCGCGGCGCAGGATCAGGTCGAGGCCGTGGGCCGGGTGGACCGGGAGTACCGGCAATACGGGGTGATCGTCTCCGGTCTCACCAACACGCCGGAGGGTGTGGGGCGGGTAGTGGTGCGCCAGGCCGGGGACAGGCCGCTTCGCGTGAGCGATCTCGGCACCGTGAGCTACGGCATGGAAGACCTCTTCCAGGTCGTCGCCGGCAACGGACGACCCGCGGCATTGGTGAACGTCTCCCGTCAACCGAGCGGGAACACGCTCAACCTGCAGGCGGCCGTGCGGGCCGCGGTCGACTCGATCCGGCCGCTGCTGCCGGCCGGCGTCCGGCTCGAGGCAGTCTACGACCAGGCGGCGCTGGTCCGCGACTCGGTCGGCAGCGTGCGCGACGCAATGCTGATCGGCGGCGCGCTGGCGGTGCTGGTGCTGCTGGCGTTTCTCGGTGAATGGCGCACGACCATTGCAGCGTCGCTGACCCTGCCGCTCACCGTCATCATCACGCTGCTCGGTCTGGCGCTCGCGGGCGATTCGCTCAACCTCATGAGCCTGGGCGGCCTGGCAGTCGCCATCGGCCTCGTGATCGACGACGCAGTGGTCGTGGTGGAGAACATCGAGCGCAGACTGGCGAGTCATCCGGATGAGCCGGCCGCGGATGCGATCCGCCGGGCAACCGACGAGATCCTCGGGCCGGTCGCGGGTTCCACCCTCACCACGGTGGTGGTGTTCACGCCGCTGGGATTGCTGCAAGGCGTCGTAGGAGAATTCTTTCGTTCCTTCGCCTTGGCGCTGGCGACGGCGGTGGTGCTCTCCCTCGTGCTCGCCATGAGTCTGATCCCTGCCGTCGTCTCGGAATGGACGGCGAGGGCCAGGCGCCTGGACGGTGCGGTCCGTCGCTGGCGGCTGTCGCTGGAATGGCTCGAAGCCCGGCACGGTCGGGCGGTCGCGTGGCTCCTGAATCATCGGCGGGCCGCGCTCGCGGCCGCCGGAGTCCTGGTGCTCGGCACCCTGGCACTGACCCGCATGATCGGCACCGGCTTTCTCCCCGAGATGGACGAGGGCGGTTTCATCCTCGACTATCGGGCGCCCACGGGAACGGCGCTGGCGGAAACGAACCGTCAGCTCGGCGTGTTGGACCAGATTCTCCGCCGGGACCCCGACATCGCGGCCTTCACCCGGCGAACCGGCAGTGAGCTGGGCTTTGCCGCCACGGCGCCCAACACCGGTGACTTTACGGTCCTGCTCAAGCCCCGGGGCCAGCGGGCCGCTTCGGTCTACGAGGTCATCGATCGGGTCCGCGCCGAAGCCGAGGTTCAGGCGCCGGCGGTGCAGGTGGAGTTCGTTCAGCTGCTCCAGGACGTCATCGGCGACCTGGCCGGCTCCCCCGAGCCGGTCGAGCTCAAGCTCTTCAGCCGGGACGAATCGGCAGCCCGTGCAGCGGCGTCAGCCGTCGCGGCCAAGATCGAGCCGACCCCCGGGTTGGTGGATCTCTTCACCGGGGTCCATGGACCAAGCCCCGAGCTCCGGCTCAACCTCGATCCCATCCGTACCGCCCGTCTCGGCCTTACCGCGGCCGATGTCGAGGCGCAGGCGCGTGCGGCGCTCTTCGGCGGCGCCGCCGGGAACGCGCGGGAGCCCGATCGGCTGGTGCCCATCCGCGTCCGTCTCCCCGACAGTGTGCGACTCAACCCGGAGCTGCTGAGCCGGGTACCCGTGGTCGGACCGGGCGGCTGGACCACACTGGGGCAGCTCGGCACCGTGAGCGACACGGGCGCCCCGAGCGAGCTGCTGCGAGAGAATCTGCGTCCGTACGTGGCCGTCACCGGCAGGACCAGCGGGCGCAGCCTCGGCTCCGTCATGGGGGATGTGCGCGCCGCCGTTGCGGCGGTGCCGCTCCCGGCCGGCGTGACCCTGCAGTTGGGTGGTCAGTACGCGAGCCAGCAGGCGGCCTTTCGCGAGCTGCTGGGCATCCTCATGCTCGCGACCGGGGCGGTGCTTCTGGTGCTGGTTGCGCAATTCGGCGGCTTTCGCGGGCCGCTCGCGATCGTCCTCGCGGCCCCGCTCGGGCTCGCCGGCACGCTCGCGCTGCTTGCCGGCACTGGAGTCGCATTCAACGTCTCGAGCTTCATGGGCGTGATCCTGCTGGTCGGGCTGGTCGTGAAGAACGGGATTCTCTTGCTGGATGCGGCCCGCCACGCCAGGGCCGCCGGCCTCGCACCCCGGGAGGCATTGATCGAAGCGGGCCGCCATCGGCTCCGGCCCATTCTCATGACGACGTTGTGCACGCTGGCCGGGCTTGCACCCCTGGCGCTCGGGCTCGGCGCCGGGGCCGAGTTGCAACGGCCGCTTGCCCTCGCGGTGATCGGGGGCCTCGCGATCTCCACCTGTGTGACGCTCCTTCTCCTGCCTATCCTTCTCGACGGGCTTCATGCGCTGCGGCCGGCCGCGCGCGTGTGATGCCCGTCACCCCGCTACTGCGGGGCCTTCGGGCCGTCGGCCGACTCTCAGGAGGTGAGGCACCATGCGCCGTCGCTGGCCATTGGCAGTGTCACTGCTCCTTCTCGCCGCGCCGTCCGCGCTGCTCGCCCAGGGCGAGGCCGGGCTGAAGGGCGGCGTTTCGTTTGGGAATATCTCCAACAAGGGGCTGCTCCCGGGCAACCTCTCCACCCGCACCGGCTTCGCCGCCGGCCTCTACGCGGGGTACCATGTGGGATTACTTGGCGTCGGGCTCGACGCCCTGTACGCGCAACGCGGTGCGTCGTCCGACTCCAGTTTCGCAACCGCTCAGACCAGGCTCGATTACGTGGACGTGCCGGTCTATCTCAAGGTGTTCGTGCCCGCGCCGCTGATCCAGCCGTTCCTCTACGCGGGCCCGCAGGTCTCCTTCGAGGCGCGCTGCCGTACCGCCAACGGCGGGGTCTGCCCCGACCCTGCCAGTTCCGGGCGTCGGAAGGTCGACTACGCCGGGGTCATCGGTGCCGGGCTTCGGTTTGGCGGGCTGGGGCTCGAGGGGCGATACGTCTACGGACTGCGCGATCTCAAGATCGCCACCGCGACGGATCCGAACAGCTACAAGACCCGGACCTTCCTGATCCTGGTGAATCTCGGGCGGACTTGACGCCGAGCGGTTCGAGCGGAATATTCATCCAGCGCGGCGATTTCCCCGACTTGATGGGCCGCGCGGCCGGAGACCTCCGGCACCACCCATCTAAGTCGCGGCAAGTGGCCCGCGACGACAGCGTCGCGGGCCGTTTCGCGTTTCGGGGGACGCGGCCGCCTTACGCCGAGGAGCACCACATGGCTATCCGCTTGGGAGACGAAGCGCCGGACTTCGTCGCCGACACGACCGAGGGACCCATCCAGTTCCACGAATGGAAGGCCGGGCGATGGGCTGTGCTCTTCTCGCATCCGAAGGACTTCACGCCGGTCTGCACCACCGAGCTCGGCGCCGTCGCGGCGCTCCGCCCCGAGTTCGATCGGCGGAACGTGCGGGTGATCGGCCTGAGCGTGGATCCGGTGGATTCGCATCGTCGCTGGGCCGCGGACATCGAGGACGTCACGGGGCACCGGCTCAACTTCCCGCTCATCGCCGACCCGGAGCGGACGATCGCCGGCATCTACGACATGATCCACCCGAACGCGAGCGAGACCTTCACCGTCCGCTCGGTCTTCGTCATCGGGCCCGACAATAAGGTCAAGCTCACGCTTACTTATCCCGCGAGCACGGGCCGGAACTTCCACGAGCTGCTCCGCGTCATCGACTCGCTCCAGCTCACCGCCGGCCACGGCGTCGCCACACCGGCCGACTGGGAAGACGGCGACGACGTGATCGTGGTCCCCACGATTTCGGACGAGGAGGCCCGCACCCGGTTCCCCCGCGGCTTCGTGGCCAAGAAGCCGTACCTCCGGGTGACGCCGCAGCCGAATCGATGACGCAATCGGGAGCCCGCGCCATGCGGGTGGTCGTGCGGCGCCGGAACGACGCCGTCCACTTCGTGGCCGAGACCGGCTCGGGTGGACGCGTGCCGATCGACGGCGCGCCCGCAGTCGGCGGCGCGGGTCTGGGCGCCCGTCCGATGGAGCTGCTCCTCTCGGCGCTCGGCGGTTGCGCCGCGATCGACGTGGTCGGCATCCTGGTGAAGCAGCGCCAGACCGTGGACGATCTCAGCGTCACGGTGGAGGGCGACCGCAGCGAGGGCGAGCCGGCCCTCTTTACCCGCATCCACGTCCACTTCGAGGTGAGCGGACCCGTGGACGAACGCGCGGTGGCGCGGGCGGTCGAGCTGTCGATGGGCAAGTACTGCTCGGTCGCGCGCACGCTCGAGCACACGGCCGAGATCGACTACAGCCACGCCCTGGTCTCGGCCACCGCAACACCGGGCAGGGCACCCGCGTGACCGACGCCGACGAGCACTTCGAGACGCGGGCGATCCGCACGCAGGTCCCGGTCGGAGCCGAGCGCGAGCACTCGGTCCCGCTGTTTCTCACGTCCAGCTTCGTCTTCGACAACGCGGAGCAGGCGCGCGCGCTGTTCGCGGACGAGATCGCCGGCAACATCTACAGCCGCTACTCCAACCCGAACACCGACGAGTTCGTCCGCAAGATCTGCCTTCTGGAGGGGGCGGAAGACGGTATCGCCACGGCGTCGGGGATGGCGGCCGTGTTCGCCACACTCGCGGCGCTGCTCTCGTCAGGGGATCACGTGCTCGCCGGCCGGGCGATCTTCGGCTCCACCCATCAGATCCTGACCCGCGTGTTGCCCCGCTGGGGCATCGGTCACACGTACCTCGACCTCACCGAGCCTGCGACCTGGCCCGCGTTGTTCCAGCCGAACACCAAGCTCGTGTTCGTCGAGACACCGTCCAATCCGGGTCTCGACTTGGTAGACCTCCGACGCCTGGCCGAGCTGGCGCGCGCGCGCGGCATTCCGTTCGCGGTGGACAACTGCTTCACCACCCCGTATCTCCAGCGCCCCATCGAGCACGGCGCGGATCTCGTCATCCACTCGGCCACCAAGTATCTCGACGGCCAGGGGCGCACGCTGGGCGGTGTGGTCGTGGGGAACACGTCGCTCATCGGCGAGATCCGCTTCTTCGCACGGCACACGGGCCCGGCCCTTTCGCCCTTCAACGCCTGGATCCTCTCCAAGAGTCTCGAGACCCTGGCGATCCGGATGGACCGCCACTGCGCCAACGCGCAAACCCTGGCCTGTCACTTCGAGGGCCATCCGGAGCTGGAGCGGGTTCGCTATCCGTTCCTCGCCTCGCACCCGCAGCACCTCCTCGCCCGGCGACAGATGAGCCAGGGCGGCGGCGTCGTGACGATCGTGGTTACGGGCGGGCTGGAGCGCGCGCGGCGATTCCTCGATGCGCTCCGACTGGTCTCGCACAGTCCCAACCTCGGCGACACACGCACGATCGTGACCCATCCCACGTCGACCACGCACTCGAAGCTGACGGAGGAGGAGCGCCAGCGGGTCGGGATCGTGCCTGGCCTCGTCCGCATTTCCGTCGGCCTGGAACAGGTGAATGACGTGATCGCGGACGTGGAGCAGGCGCTGGCGGCGAGCCGGTAAAACGGGGCTGGCCGGCCCCGTCCCGACCCGGCGACCCTGCAAAATCCCATGGGGGCCGTCTCCTGCCTGTCGGGCGCCTTGGGTGTCGACCCTAGTTGAATAACTGTCAACGGGTTACGCGTTTGGACGGGGTGGTTCGATCCGTGCAGAGTCTGGCCCGGTCCCGACCACCACGAAACCGTGCCCCAGACTACGCGCAACGCATTGCAGCCGCTCGACCGGCCCCATCGATGGATCAGCGGCGTGCTCGGCCTCGGTGCCGCGCTCGCCACCATTCTCGCGTCCGCCCACTCCTGCGGCCTGATCGGCGATCAGGGTACGCGCCTTTCCGTGGCCAACTTCGCGGTCAGCTGGATCGGGCTCGCACCGGGCTCCGACACGGCGCGCGCGCTGGGGGATACGCTCCGCTACGTCGCGACGGTCACCGACCGCCGCGGCACGGCGCTCGTCGGCGCGGCCATCGAGTGGAAGACCGACGACCCCACGGTCGCCACGGTGGACAGCGCCGGCTTCGTGGTGGCCCGGCGGCCCGGCGCGACGAGCCTCGTCGCGACGGTAGCCGGCAAGGCGGCCAAGGCCCGCGTGGTGGTCCGGCCGCGGGTCGCGCGGTTCGCGTTCGACGGTGACAGCGTCCTGCACGTTCCCGAAGGCGGCAGCGGTACCTTCACCGTCCGCGGGCTCGATGCGCGCGGGCACCTGGTCCCCGGCGCGGTGCCCGTGGTGCGCTCGGCGGACACCGCGGTGGCCCTGGTCGGACAGGACGGCGCCATCCACGGCCGCGTCGCCGGTCGGACTGCCCTCGTGGCGGAGCTGGGGGGCGTCAGGGACAGCATCCCCGCCGCCGTGGTTCCGGTGCCGGGACGCCTGGTGGTCGTGAAGGGGTCCGACCAGCGCAGCGGTGTCGAGGCGCGGGTGCCCGAGCCGGTGGTCGTCAGGGTGGATTCACGGATGGGCCGCCCGCTCGGCGGCGTGATGGTGCGCTTCCTCCCGAGCGACGGCGCCGGCTCCTCGCGCCCCGACTCCGTCGTCACCAACCAGGACGGCTTGGCCACCGCGGTCTGGACTGCGGGTGATCGCCCCGGACGGCAACGCCTGGTCGCGTCGGTGTCCGGCGTCGACAGCTCCGCGGTGGTCTACGCCGAGGTCGAGCCCAGCCGCGCGAACACGCGGGTCACGCAGGTGGGCGATCCGCCGAGCGGCCTCGCCGGCGCGGCCCAGCCGGTCACCGTGGCGGTGCTGCTGGCCGATTCGCTCGGGCGCGTGCTCCCCGGCGTGCCCGTGACCTGGCATGCGCTCGACGGCGGCTCGGTCTCCGCGAAAGACGCGCGCTCCGACTCCGCCGGCGAGGCGCGGGCCGAGTGGTGGCTGGGGCCCAAGGCCGGCGTGCAGCACGCCCAGGTCCTGGTGGGCAGTGGGCGCAGTGTGCCGGCGGCGACGGTCGTTGCGGCGGCGTTCCCGGGAGAGCCGGCCAAGCTGACGGTGCTGGGCTCGAGCAGCCTCGATGGAACGGTCGGCGTGGCGATGCCGAAGCCGGTCGTCGTGCGCGTCACCGACGCGGTGGGAAACCCGGTGCCCGGAATCGCCGTCTCGGCGACCGGCCCGGGCGTGCCCAAGGACCTCGTGCTCGCCACCGACTCCGGCGGCCGCGCCTCCGTGGCGTGGACGCTCGGGGAGCAGGCGGGCACGCAGACGCTGGTGCTGTCGGTGGAGGGCGTGGCTCCGCTTCGGATCGCGGCGCGGGCACGGACCAAGCCGACGGCCAACCTCGCGTTCGTCTCGCCGCCGTCAGCCGGGCACGCGGGGCGGCCGCTGGGCAAGGGCCTCCGGATCAAGGCTACCGACGTCTACGGCAATCCGGTCGTCGATGCGCTGGTCGAGCTGAAGGCGACGGAGGGCTCGGTGCGTCCCGCCAAAGTGATGACCGGCAAGGACGGCGTCGCCGGCACGGCGTGGACGCTTGGCCGGAAGGGCGGCCACCAGACGCTCACCGCGGTGCTCAAGCAGGGCGGGGTGCGTGACGTGCTGGAAGTAGAGGTGTCCGGCGTCGCGGCGCCAACCGCCGCACCGAAGGCCACCGCTCTCAAGTCGGGATCTACGAAGAAGCACTAGCCGGCGACCGCCGGCGGCCCGCCGCCGCGAGCGCGCGGACCATGCGCCCCGCGCCCCGCACCCAGTTGGCCCGCACTGCCCGCTCGATCGTCTCCGGAGTTCCCGACCGCACCGCCTGGATGATGGCGGCATGCTCGCGGTAGGTCGCCGAGAAGTCGGGGCCCACCAGCGGGGCGTAGTACCACTCGTAGCGATCCACCCGCGGCCGGATCA
This sequence comes from uncultured Gemmatimonadaceae bacterium, assembly GCA_964519805.1. Classification (GTDB taxonomy): domain Bacteria; phylum Gemmatimonadota; class Gemmatimonadetes; order Gemmatimonadales; family GWC2-71-9; genus DASQPE01. Next base: position 403 of record CAZFKN010000096.1, on the reverse strand, counting down.
CGTCGAGCTGCGCTTTCAGCTCGGCGCCCGCCGTCGCGTCCACCAGCGCCCGGTGGAAGGCGTCGTGCCGCTCGAACAGCCGGTCGTAGTCGAGCGGGCGCCGGGCGGCCGTCGCGCGGAATGCCTGCTCCGCCACGTGGAGGCGCCGGGCGAGCGCCGTCCGCTGGCCGGCGGGCAAGGCGGCGGCCGTGCGCCCTGCGAGACCCTCCAGGACGCCCGCGATCCGATACAGCTGGTCCAGCGTGCCGGGATCCAGGGGCGCCACGGCGAGGCGGGTCCGTCCGCCGCCGTGGCCGTCCACGGGGACCAGCAGCCCGTCCCGGACCAGCCGGTGCATGGCCTCGCGGACCGGCGTGCGGCTCACGCCCAGGTCCTCGGCGATGCCGGCCTCGGTGACGCGCGC
>CAZFKN010000095.1:0-12564 GCA_964519805.1 uncultured Gemmatimonadaceae bacterium | reverse complement strand
ACCGTTCACCTCTTACCACCGTTACGTCGGCCAGCTTGCCGGTTTCTCGCGGGTGAGGATGAAGAGCTCGGTGGGACAGGTGCTCGCCGTCAGAACCCCGGCCATCGCCTGGAAGGCTGCCGCCTCGCCGCCACTCGCGCCCGGATCGAAGAAGACCGCCATCGCCTCGACGAGCAGGGGCCGGTCGGGCCGTTGCAGCTCCTCGAGCTCCGGATCGACCGCGGTCTGGCGGCACTCGAGACTGACACGGACGGCGCCGTCGAGCCAGCAGGCATGCCGGGCCAGGTCGGCCATCTGCGTGTGAGTCAGCAGGAAGCTCTCTCCGCCCTGGGTCACGCAGCCGAAGCGAAACCGGCCTCGCTCGTTGCGGCGGTGGATGACCACCCCCCACCGGAACGCCGGGCGCTCGTTCGCGTGCCACTCGATGACCCGGAGCAGCTGTTCCCGCAACGCCTCGACGACGAGTGGGGATTGCATCGCTGTTCGTGCTCCGGCAAGGGTTGCCTTATCAGGGACGGTTTCTGCAGGGCGCCTGCAAGGGTACGCATATCGCGGGCCAATTCGGGGCGGGGGTTGCGCGGAGCTGCAAGTGCGGAATTGCGTTGGGCCACAACGAAACAGCCGCCTCCGCAGGCGCCGGGCGACGGGGCTGCCCGGCTCACTCTTCCCGCAATTCGCAGCGGTTTGGCCGACCCGATCCGGGCTGGGATCGGCGGGTACAGGGGTGGGGGCCGACTCGGGGCCGGCCTCGCTCCGGGTCGGACGGTCCGCGCCCGCCGGCCCTTCAGTCAAGCCGATCTGGCTCTGCGGAGGGACGAGTTGTCGCCGACGGTGGCGCGTTGACGTCGCGCCCGGCGACGGGCTAACTTGGCCCGCGAAGTCCCTCGGGACAGGTGGCCGAGTGGTTTAAGGCGCACGCCTGGAGAGCGTGTGGCCCTCACAAGGGGCTCGCGGGTTCGAATCCCGCCCTGTCCGTAATCCCGCTTTCACTTGCTCGGCTGCCCCCCGGAGACTAGCTTCCGGCCCCGATGCCCATCCGCACTCCGCTTCTCGACGACCGCGCCATCGGTCGCGCTTTGGCGCGCATGGCGTCGGAGATCGTGGAGCGATGCGGCGGCACGGACGCGCTCGTTCTGATCGGGATTCAACGCCGTGGCGTCGAGCTGGCCGTGCGCCTCCAGCGCCAGATCGAGCAGACCGAGGGCACCAAGGTACCGGTCGGCAAGCTCGACATCACGCTCTATCGCGACGATCTCCAGACCGTCGGTCCCCGCCCCGTCGTCGGCGAAACCAGCCTGCCCGATCTCGATGGCCGCACCGTGGTCATCGTCGACGACGTGCTCTACACGGGGCGGACGGTCCGCGCCGCGCTGGACGAGTGCGCGGACTTCGGCCGCCCCCGGCGCATCCTCCTCTGCGTCCTGGTCGACCGGGGCGGTCGGGAGCTGCCGATCCAGGCGGACATCATCGGCAGCCGCGCCAGCACGGTGCCGGGGGACCGGGTCGACGTGTTCGTCACCGAGCTGGACGGGCGTGACGCGGTCGAGCTGGTCCGCGGAGATCCCAAGTGACCGCCGCCGCCCTGGGCAAGGACCTGACCGGTCTCGAGTACCTGACGCGCGACCAGATCCGCCTGATCCTGGACACGGCCGAGCCCTTCAAGGAGGTGAGTGAGCGGCCGATCAAGAAGGTGCCGGCGCTCCGGGGCAAGACGATCGTCAATCTCTTCTTCGAGGCGTCCACCCGCACCCGCATCTCGTTCGAGTTCGCCGAGAAGCGCCTCTCCGCCGACACGGTGAATGTGGCGTCCCAGGGGTCGTCGGTCTCCAAGGGCGAGACCCTGGTGGACACGGCAAAAAACCTCGAGGCCATGCGGATCGACATGGTGGTCATCCGGCACGGCGCCTCGGGGGCGGCGCAGTTCCTCGGTCAGCGCATCCGGTCCAACGTCATCAACGCGGGCGACGGGAAGCACGAGCACCCGACCCAGGGGCTGCTCGATCTGCTCACGCTGCGCGACAAATTCGGGAAGATCGCCGGCCTCAGGGTGGCGATCGTGGGCGACGTGCTGCACAGCCGGGTGGCACGGAGCAACATCTGGGGGCTCACCAAGCTGGGGGCCGAAGTGGCGGTCTGTGGCCCGGCGAGCCTGCTTCCCCGCAACGTCCAGGAGCTGGGCGTCACGATCCTCCCGCGAATCGAAGACGCCATTCAATGGGCCGACGCTCTGAACGTCCTCCGGCTCCAGCTCGAGAGAATGCAGGGGGGATTCATCCCCTCGCTCCGGGAATACAACCGGGTCTTCGGGGTTACCACCGAGCGCCTCGGCAAGGCACCGAAGGATCTGGTCATCCTGCATCCAGGTCCGATGAACCGCGGCGTGGAGATCGATAGCGACGTGGCGGATGGGCCGCACAGCGTGATCCTCCCGCAAGTCACCAACGGTGTCGCGGTTCGCATGGCCGTGCTCTACCTCCTGGCGGGTGGCTCGCCCGACTGGGCCGGAGCGGCGGGGAAGGGAGAGGACCATTGAGCGGGATCCTGGTCCGGGGCGGGCGGGTGATCGATCCGGCGAGAAAGCTGGACGAGCCGGCCGACGTCTACTTGCTCGAGGGGAGGGTGGAGGCGGTCGGTCGGAATCTCGCCACGCCGGCCGGCGCGATGGTGGTGGACGCCAGCCGGCAGGTCGTGGCACCCGGTCTGATCGATGTCCATGTGCATCTCCGCGAGCCGGGGCAGGAGGACCTCGAGACCGTCGCGACGGGCGCCATGGCAGCCGCGGCTGGAGGCTTCGCCGCCGTCTGCGCCATGCCCAACACGGACCCCGTATGCGACAACCAGGGCGTGGTCGGCTTCGTAAAAGCGCAGGCGCAGCGTGCGGGCAAAGCGCGGGTCTATCCGATCGGGGCGGTGTCGCTGGGGCAGAAGGGGCAGCAGCTCGCCGAGTTCGGCGAGCTGGTGGGCGCGGGCGCCGTCGCCGTGAGCGATGACGGCAAGCCGGTCGCTTCCAGTCACCTCATGCGCACGGCGCTCGAGTACGCCCGGACGTTCGGCATCCCCGTCGCGGATCACTGCGAGGATCCCACGCTGGCCGGCGGCGCGATGCACGAGGGGATCGTCTCGACCCGCCTCGGCCTCAAGGGGGTTCCCGCCGCGGCGGAGGAGATCATGGTCGCGCGCGACCTGCTGCTGGCCGAGCTGACCGGCGGGCACATACACCTCTGCCACATGTCCACCCGCGGCTCGGTCGACCTGATCCGGCGCGCCAAGGACCGGGGTGTGCGGGTGACGGCCGAAGCCTGCCCGCATCATTTCTCACTCACGCACGAGGCATGCGAGGGCTACGACACGAATGCGAAGATGAACCCGCCCCTGCGTGAGGCTGAAGACCGGGACGCGATCCGCCAGGCGCTCAAGGACGGGACCATCGATGTGATCGCGACCGACCACGCGCCACACCACTACGACGCCAAGGAGCGGGAGTTCGACGACGCGCCGAACGGGATCATCGGCCTGGAGACGGCGCTGGGCCTCGCCATTACGGAGCTGGTCGCGACCCGGCTGCTGACGCTCCCGGAGCTGATCGCCCGGATGAGCACGATCCCCGCAAAAATCTTCGGCCTCCCCGGGGGCACGTTGGCTCCCGGGTCCCCCGCCGATGTGACCGTATTCGATCCCGCGGCCGAATGGGTGGTGCGCCCGCAAGAATTCTTCTCCCGCAGCCGGAACACCCCCTTCACGGGCCGGCGGCTGACCGGCCGCGCGAGTGTGACGATCGTGCGCGGTCAGGTCGTCTTCCAGCGACCCGACTGACCCGCGAGACCGGCGATGCGCGCCCGCGACGCCGCCCGCGAGATCATCCGCTGCTGCCGGCGGTTGTGGGAGGCCGGGCTCATCGCCGGCGCGGACGGCAACGTCTCGGTGCGCCTCGGCCCGGATCGCCTGCTCGTCACTCCCAGCGGTCTCCATAAGGCCGAGCTTACGTCGCGCGACCTGGTCGAAGTCACCCTGGCCGGAACCCGCCGCCGTGGCTCCCGGCTGGCCACGACTGAATTAGATTTGCACTTGCGGGCGTATCGGCAGCGCGGGGACTGCGGCGCCGTGGTGCATGCCCATCCTCCGGTCGCCACTGCATTCGCGGTTGCCGGCGAGCCGATGCCGGCCGACGTACTTCCCGAGTTGATCCTCTACCTGGGCCAGGTGCCGGTGGCGCCGTATGCCACGACCGGCACGCCGGCGCTCGGAGACGTCGTCGAGCCGCTGCTCGCGAGACACGTCGCGGTTCTCCTGGCCAATCACGGCGCGGTCACCTGGGGTCCCGATCTCGCGACGGCCCGTATCCGGATGGAGAGCCTGGAGCACTCGGCGAGGATCCTGCTCGCCTCGCAGCTCCTCGGCCGCACGAACCGACTGAGTCCCGATCAGATCGATGCCCTCGATCGCTTGAGAGGAAAGCCCCGCGATGGCTGACGACCCGTCCCCCGGCGGCGCCCCGATCGAAGCCCTGCTTCATGAACGCGCGCGCTTCCAGCAGTGGCTTGCCAAGCTCGACTCCGCAGCAGGCAACGCCCCGCCCGCGGTCCGCGCGAAAGTACGGGCCGACTACCAGGGCAGGCTCCAGGCCGTCATCGAGGAGTTGAAGTCCCACGCGGAGACGATTGGCTCCGCGCTGGATCGGCACAGGGAGTCGCAGGGCGACCTAGAGGGCCGACGAACCCAGGCCGAAGAGTCACTCGCGGAGGCTGAGGTTCGCCACGTCGTCGGCGAGTACGCCGACAACGAATGGGAGCGCGTGCGCGACAAGACAACCCACATGATCGAGTCGCTCAAGGCCGAGCTGGAGAAGATCGGCGAGGAAATCGATCGGCTGGTCGAGGTGCAGGGCTTCATCGCCGAGCCCGCTCAGCCCGAGCCCGTTCAGGAGCCGGAACCCGAGGCCGAGCCGGAGCCGGTGCCGATCGCGGAGCTGGAGCCGGCGGCCGCGCGACCAGCGCCCCCAATCGAAATGCTGCCGGATCCAACCCCCGACTTCGCAGCCGCAGCCGGCACGCCTCCGACGCTCGATCAGGTTCCCGACCTCACCGTCGCACCGGTCGCGCCTCGGTTCGTCCCGAAGCCGGCCGCGGAGCCGGCACGGGGACGCCCGCCAGTCGCGGCGCCCGCCGCCGCCGGGCCGAAGGTCGTTCACGGCGACGAGCTGGCGTTCCTCAAGTCTGTTGCCGGCGACGACCGGAAGGCCGCCCCTCGGCGCAGTGGTGAGACCACTCGTCCGGACATGCCCGCGGAGCCGGTGGCGACGACGGCCGCGCCGCAGCCCTCGGCCAAGCCGGGGCAGGCGTCGCAGGCAAAGACGCTCAAGTGCGGCGAATGCGGAACCCTGAATCGCCCGACGGAATGGTATTGCGAGCGGTGCGGGGCCGAACTCGCGGCCTTGTAGAACAGCGTGAACGGTGACCGGCAAACGGACTAGCCTGTCACGGTTACCAGCGAAAACGGGGGCCTCGATGGTCATCGGAGCCCCCGTTCACTGTTCACCCCTCACTGCTTACCGCTGTTTTGCCTTCACCGCTTTCGCCAGTCGGCTCTTCTGCCGGTCCGCAGCGTTCCGGTGGATCAGGTTCTTGCGGCCGGCGCGGTCGATGACCTTCACTGCCTCGGCGTAGGCCCTCTCCGCCTCAGCGGCGGTGCCCGCGGTGCGCACCCGCTTGATCGCCGTGCGGAGCTGGCTCCGCTGCGTGCGATTGTGGAGCGAGTGAGCGCGGGTCTGGCGCAGGCGCTTTTTGGCGGACTTGATTCTCGGCACAACCACCTCGGCGTGAGACTCGGCGCGGGGCCGGATGGGCCCCCTTCCCGGAGGGCGGAAGAATAGGTCCGGAGCCACCCAAGGTCAAGCGTTGCTGTGCTTTGACTTTGGGTCCGCGTCTGGTGTAACCTTCTCGCGGCCTTCGCCCCGGGAACAGCCGCTGCTCCACGACATCATCCTCGCCATGCCCGTCCTGGTGTTCTCTCTCGTCGCGCACGAGTACGCCCATGGCGTCGCCGCACTCCGCCAGGGAGATGACACGGCCTACATGCTCGGACGCCTCACCCTGAACCCCCTGCCGCACATCGATCCGGTCATGAGTCTGCTGATGCCGGCGCTGCTGCTGTTTGTGTCGCACGGCACATTCGCGTTCGGGGGGGCGAAGCCCGTTCCGGTGAATCCACGGAAATATCGGAACTACAAGCGGGGTGACATCGTCGTTTCGGCGGCCGGGGTCGTTACGAACCTGGGGCTCGCCCTGGTGTGCGCGCTCCTGTTCGTCGTCATGGGCTTTTCGGTAATGGTGGCACCCGACCTCGTCACCGTCGTGGACACGGCCCAGCGGATGATGATGTGGGGCGTCTGGCTCAACCTGGTGCTGTGTTTCTTCAATCTGATCCCGATTCCTCCGCTCGACGGGTCGCACCTCTTTTACTACTTGCTCCCCGCGGATCTCGGGGCCCGTTACCGATCGATCCAGCGTTTCGGGATGATCCCGCTGCTTGCGATCATGGTGCTCGCCCCGTCGGTGTTCAACTGGCTGCTCGGGCCCGCCTATTTCGGCATGGGCGTGCTTCAGCACCTCATCGTGCCGTACGCCGTGGGCGACGGATGGAACATCTTCAACGGATGACCGTGCACGACGTCGCGCCGCCCACGGCCGCCCTCGGCGCGGAGCCGGCCTTCGTCGTGCAGCTGGACGCGTTCGCCGGGCCGCTCGACCTGCTGCTCCATCTGCTGCGGGAGGAGCAGATCGAGATCGCGGACATCCCGATCGCGCGCATCTGCGACCAATTCCTCCAGGCCATCCACGAGCTGGGCCTCAACCAGGCGGCCGACTACCTCGAGATGGCCAGCCGGCTGGTACGGCTCAAGGTGCAGATGCTGCTCCCGCGGAACCTCGACGACGAGGGCTGGGAGGACCCGCGGGCGGAGCTCGTCCGCCGGCTGCTCGAGTATCAGCAGATCCGCGAAATCGCCCGGTGGCTGGGGAGCGCGGCCGAGCGGCGGTCGGAACGGCTGGCTCGCGGGTACCTGCCGCCGCCGCCGGAGCAGCCCCCGCTGCCGCTCACGCTCGACCTCCTCGAGCTGTTGCAGGCGGTCGAGCGCGTCATTGCGGCCATCCCGGCGCCCGTGTTGCACCGGGTGGTGGCACGCCCGCTCGATGTGGAGGGTGCAATGCGGCGGATCGAGGCCCTCCTGGAAGTGCGGCAGGAGATCGGGTGGCTCGACGCGCTCGGTCCGACGCCCGCCATCACCGAGCTCCTGTCCGTCCTTCTCGCCCTGCTCGAGCTGGCGCGACGGGGCTCGCTCGTCCTCCGACAACCGGCGCCCTTCGCGCCGATGGTGATCGCCCGTGAATCCTCTCGCCCAACTCTGTGAAGCCGCTCTGTTCTCCGCCGCGCGCCCGCTGACGGTGGAGGAGCTGGCTACGCTCGACCCCGACGCGGCGCTCGCCGACGTCCGGGCGGCGCTGGAAGAGCTTCGAGAGCACTACGACTTCGACCAACACGGCGTCGAGCTGCTGGAGCTCGCCGGCGGATACCAGGTGCTGACGCGCCCGATCCATGCCGCCGCCATCGAGCGCGCCCAGTTCTCGGTACGCGGCACCCGGTTGACGCCGGCCGCGCTGGAGACACTTGCGGTCATCGCCTACCGCCAGCCGGTGGGACGGGCGGAGATCGAGGAGATCCGTGGGGTGTCGGCGGGCGGCGTGCTCCGGTCGCTCCAGGAGCGGGGGCTGATCGAGGTGGTCGGTCGGAGCGAGGCACTCGGGCGCCCGCTCCTGTACGGGACCGCGCCGCTCTTCCTCGAGCTGCTCGGAATGCGCGACCTCACGGATCTCCCCAAGGCGGAGGAGCTGACGGTCGCCCTCCAGCCGCACCGGCCGGAAGCCGAGGGTCCGGACGATGCCGAGGCCTACGTGCCCGCCGAGTCGTGAGCGAGATGCGGCTCCAGCGCGCCCTGGCGCAGGCCGGCGTGGCGTCGCGGCGGGCCGCGGAGCGGTTGATCGAGGGCGGGCGGGTCCGGGTCGACGGTCAGGTCGCCGAGCTGGGGAGCAAGGTGGACCCCGAGCGGCAGCAGATCACGGTGAACGGCCGGCGGGTGCGGGTGCAGGAACGTCGGTGGCTGGCGTTCCACAAGCCGCTGGGCGTCGTGACCACCGCGGACGACGAAGCCGGCCGGCGCACCGTGTTCGACTTCATCCACGATCCCGCCGGTCTCACCTACGTCGGCCGGCTGGACGTGATGACGACCGGCCTGCTGCTGCTCACCAACGACGGCGAGGCGGTCCATCGCCTCACCCACCCGCGCTACCGGATCCCCCGGCACTATACGGCGCTGGTTCACGGGCGCTCGACCGCGGAGATCGCGGCGGCGGTGAAACAGCGCGTGCTGGTGGACGGCCGGCCGGTCGTCACCTCCGAGGTCCGCGTGCGTCCGGGACACGAGGGCCGGAGCATCCTGGACGTGACGCTCACGGAGGGGCGGAACCGCATCGTCCGGCGGTGGTGCGAGGCCATGGGGCTCAAGGTCGAGCGGCTCGCGCGTACGTCTTATGGATCCGTGCGGCTGGGCGACCTGGCGCCGGGCGAATGGCGGGTGTTGAGTGAGAAGGAAGTCGCGGGGTTGGAGAAGGCGATTAGCCGTTAGCCGTTAGCCCTTAGCCCTTGGCCGTTGGCCGGAGATCTATTTGACCACTGCGCCCCGTCCCTCAGCCCCCTCCACGGCGACCGTCGATCCCGCGCCGGTGCAACGGGTCGTGAAGGAAGTTGCCCGCCGGCTGGTGGGCCAGGACGTGATGGTGGAGCGGCTTCTGGTCGGTCTGCTGACCGGGGGCCACATCCTGCTCGAGGGCGTTCCCGGCCTCGCAAAGACGCTGGCCGTCAGGACGCTGGCGCAGATCATCCACGCCTCGTTCTCGCGCATCCAGTTCACACCCGACCTGCTGCCGGCCGATCTGATCGGCACGATGGTCTACAATCAGAAGACCCAGGAGTTCAACGTCAGGAAGGGGCCGCTGTTCGCCCACATCATCCTGGCCGACGAGGTGAACCGGGCGCCCGCCAAGGTACAGTCCGCGCTGCTGGAGGCAATGCAAGAGAAGCAGGTGACGATCGGCGGCACCACGTTCCCGCTCGAGGAGCCGTTTCTCGTCCTCGCCACCCAGAATCCAATCGAAAGCGAGGGGACGTACCCGCTCCCGGAGGCCCAGCTCGATCGGTTCATGCTCAAGGTGCACGTGGGCTATCCGAACCGGGACGAAGAAAAGGAAGTGCTGATGCGCATGAGCAGCGGCCGAGAGATTCCGGTCGAGCGGGTGCTCGAGCCGGCCACGATTCTCGCCGCGCGCTCGGCCATTGCCGATCTCTACATGGATCAAAAGGTCGTGGACTACATCGTGGACCTCGTGCGGGCCACCCGCGATCCGGGCAGTGTCGGTCTGCACGACCTGAAGCCGCTGGTTGCCTTCGGCGGGTCTCCGCGCGCATCCATCGCCCTGGCACAGGCGGCCCGCGCGCATGCCTTCCTGCGGGGCAGGGCGTACGTCGTGCCCGAGGATGTCCGGGCCCTCGCCACCGACGTCCTGCGCCATCGCATCGTGCTCACCTTCGAGGCCGAGGCCGAGGATCTCACGAGCGACGACGTCGTGGCCAAGGTCATCGGCGCCGTGGGGATGCCATGACCGGCGGTAAACAGTGAACAGTGAACAGTGAGCCGGCGGCTCCGGAGGCGAGCGGGGCCCCCTGTTCACTGTTTACCGTTCCCTGTTATACGGTTTGTCTTATGTCCATCTCTCCCGAAATCCTGAAACAGGTCAAGTCCATCGAGCTCCGCACCCGGGGGCTCGTCGGCTCGATTTTCGCCGGCGAATACCGCTCGGTATTCCGGGGGCAGGGGATGGAGTTCGCGGAGGTGCGGCAGTACGAGATCGGGGATGACTTCCGCTCCATCGACTGGAACGTCTCCGCCCGCCTCGGGACGCCCTTCGTCAAGACGTTCACCGAGGAACGGGAGCTGACCCTCTTTCTCGTGGTGGATCAGTCGGGCTCCACCCGCTTCGGGGACCCGGTCACGAAGGGCGGCCTGGCCGTGGAGATCGCGGCAGTGCTCGCGCTTGCGGCGGCGTTCCAGAACGATCGGGTTGGAGCCCTGTTCTTCACCGACCAGGTGGAGCATGTGGTGCCGCCGCGGAAGGGCCGCCGCCATGCGCTCCGGGTGATTCGCGATCTCGTGGCCTTCGAGCCGCGCGGCCGGGCCACCAACCTCGCCGCGAGTCTCACCTATGCCGGCCGGCTCCTGCGCCACCGGGCCATCGTCGTCATCCTCTCCGATTTTCTCGCGGCGGACTGGGAACGGCCGTTGCGGCGGCTCGCCTCCCGGCACGAAGTCGTCGCGATCACCGTGGACGACCGCCGGGAGCAGGCCATGCCCGATGCAGGACTGATCGAGCTGGCCGACGCGGAGACGGGACGCCGGGTGCTGGTCGACACTGGCAACCGGCGTGTGCGTGAGCGGGTCGAGCGCCTGGCCGAGCGACGGCGGGAAGATCGCGCCCGCGCACTCACGGCCACGGGCACGGATCACCTCGGGCTGACGACTGGCGTGGACTACAAGCTGCCCCTGCGCCGTCATTTCGCGGTGCGCGCGCGGCGGGTAGGCCGGCGGTGATCGGCTGGCTGATCCTGCTTCAGATCGGTCTGCCGACCGTCGGAGACACGGTCTGGGTGCGACGCACCGTGGTCCCGCCGCCCGGGCGCGCGATCCGCGCGGCGGAGTGGACGCCTCCCGATGAGGTCGAGGTGCTGGGGAGACCGCGGGTCACCCTGCGGGGCGATTCGGTGGAGGTCGCATACCCGGTGGCGCTATGGACGCCGGGGCAGCACGCGGTGCAGGTGCCCGGCCCGCTGATCGTGGGCGCTGACGGTCAGCTCGACTCGCTTCCTCCGGTGACGGTGACGCTCGCCGCCACCAGCGTTCTCCCGGGTGGACCGCGCGACTCCCTCAAGCCGCAGGCGGCGACGCCGACGATCGCGACCCACGAGCGGAGCCTGGAGCCGCTCCTGGCGCTCTGGGCGCTCGCGGCGCTGCTGCTCCTTCCGGCCCACCTTCTCTGGCGCCGCCGGGGCAGGCCGACGGCGGCGGCCCCGATCGGGCCGGTGGCACCGGCCGAGCTGCCGGTGGTCCGCTGGGCCGAAGCGGGTGAGCCTCGAGCGGTTGTCGGTGCGACCGTCGAGCGCTTGCGCGGCTTGATCGCGTCTCGCGTGCCGGAGGCGGGCACGGATCTGGATACCGAGGCCTGTCTGGCCGTGGTCGCCGAGTCGCGGCCGGCCTGGCCGCTGGGCGAGCTGGAGGATCTCTTGCGGGCGCTGGACGAGGCGCGCTTTGCGTATGGCCCCGACGTCGACGCGTTGGGGATGAATCGCTGGGCCGGCGACCTGGAGCGCCGGCTCGCCGGCGCGGGGCCCGAATGACGCTGGCCCGGCCGTGGTTGCTGCTGCTGTTGCTGGTGCTCCCGATCTGGTGGTGGCGCCGACGGCGAGGCACGCCGGCCGCGCCCTACAGCGACGTCAGCATCCCCGCCCGCGCCGCGCGGCCGGGGTGGTGGGTGCGCCTCCCGGTCTTCCTCCGGTCGCTCACGATCGCCAGCTGGATCCTCGCGGCGGCCGGGCCGCGTCTCGGCGGTGACCGGCTCGAGCTCAAGAAGGAAGGCATCGCGATCGTGATCGCGATCGACGTCTCGAGCAGCATGCTCGCCGAGGACTTCGCGCCGTCGAACCGGCTCGAGGTCGCCAAGCACGAGGCGATCGCTTTCGTCCGGGGGCGCACTTCGGACCGGATCGGCGTTGTCGCCTTCGCGGGGGAGGCGCTCACGCAGGTGCCGGTGACGCTCGACTACCCCGTGGTTGAGCAAGCCGTGATGGACATCAAGATCGGCAGCCTGGACGACGGGACCGCCATCGGGAGCGGGCTCGCCGTCGCGGTGAACCGGCTCCGCCGCTCGCCCGACAAGAGCAAGGTCATCCTGCTGCTCACCGACGGCGTCAACAACAAAGGCCTCATCGATCCGCGGACAGCGGCCGCCACGGCGTTGGCGTACGGCATCAAGGTGTACACCATCGGCGTCGGCACGGAGGGCGAGGCTCCGATTCCGACGGGGCGCGCGCTGGGCGGCGGGTTCCGGTACGAGGTACTGCCGGTGAAAATCGACGAGGACCTGTTGAAAGAGATCGCGGCCAAGACCGGCGGCCAGTACTTTCGCGCAAAGGACAGCGAGGCGCTGAGCCGGATCTTTTCCCAGATCGATCGCCTGGAGAAGACGCCGGTGGCCGTCACCCGCTACGTGCTCTACGACGAGGAGACGCGTCCCTTCATTCTTCTCGGACTGTTCACGCTGGCGCTCGAGCTGCTGATCAACGCCACGCTGGTGGTCCGGATCCCATGATCTTCGAGGCCCCGCTGCTGCTGGCGCTGGCGCCGGTCCTGGCGCTGGCCCTGGGCGTGCTGACCTGGCTCGCCCGTCGCCCCCGCCACCGGCG
>CAZFKN010000094.1:0-12634 GCA_964519805.1 uncultured Gemmatimonadaceae bacterium | reverse complement strand
CCGGATGTTCGACTCGTCGCGCATTGGGTCGCCCCGCCCACGCCGGAGTCCTATTACCAGGAAGCCGGCCGCGCAGGTCGGGACGGACGCGCCAGCCGCTGTGTGGTGCTCTGGCACCCGGACGATGCCGAAATTCACCGACGTCAGTTGGACGTCACGTTCCCCGAGGTGCGTCTGGTCGAGCGTGCATGGGCGGACCTGTCGGTCCGCGCCCGGCTTCCACGTGGAGTCGTCGCCTCGGTTGATCGGCTGCGGGCCGAGCTCCGGCCGGAGCGGGGGCGACCGGAGTGGACGGTGGTCCGTCGCCGCCGTCGCCACGCGGAGGCGCGCCTCGCGGTGATGGAGGCGTACCTGCAAGGCGACGGCTGCCGCCGCCGCCGGCTGGTCGCGTACTTCGGCGAGCGGCTCGTTGGCTGCGCCGGGTGCGATCGCTGTGGCGAGCGCTCGGTGGCACCGAGGCTGCCCCGGGTCGCCGCGGAGCGGCTCGCCCGTCTCGTCGATGCTGTCGGCTCCCGGCGGGGCGCGTGGGGCGGCGCGCTCATCGATCCGGAAACGCTGGTCCGTCTGGCGCTTCATCCACCGGCGGATGGCGCGGCGCTCGCCGCCGCTCCCGGCGTCGGGGCGGTGCTCGCGGAGCGTTTGGGCGGCACGCTGCTCCGCGCCCTCGGCTCGATCCCGACGGAGTGAGGCCGCCGGCGGGGTCGTTGCCGTCTCCCGCGCGGTGTATATTTTGGGCCACCCGAACCCGGGCCATCCTGCCAATGGACCTGTCACTTTACTTCACCGAGCACCACCATCAGGTCCGCGACATGGTGCGCGAGTTTGCCCGCACCCAGGTCGCCCCCGTCGCGCGAGAGCTGGACCGCACCTCCGAGTTTCCCTGGGAAAACGTGAAGGCGATGGGCGAGCTCGGTCTGCTGGGGGTTCCCTGGAGCGAGGACCTGGGCGGCGCGGGGATGGACCAGCTCTCGTACTACATCACCATTCACGAGCTGGCCAAGGTAGACGCGAGTCACGGGCTCACGGTCAGCGCCCATACGAACCTCGGCACCTCACCGATCGTCGAGTTCGGTACCGATGCGCAGCGCCGCGCCTACGTCCCCCTGCTGGCCACCGGTCGCGTCCTCGGCGGCTTCGGCCTCACGGAGCCCGGCGCCGGCAGCGACGCCGGCGGCACCGCGACCACGGCAGTGGACAAGGGCGACCACTACGTGCTCAACGGCACCAAGGCGCTCATCACCCACGCCGGTGTCGGCGAGATCTTCTCGGTCACTGCGCGGACCGAGCCCGGCACCGGAAACCGGGGCATCACCAGCTTCATCGTGAGCAAGGACACGGTGGATCTCGATCGTTGCCGGGTGCTCGGCGTCGGCCACTGCGACGACCTGCCCAAGATCCGGGGCGTGCGGGCGGGCAAGAAAGAGGACAAGATGGGCTGGCGCGCGAGCGATACGCGCGAGCTGATCTTCGAGGACGCCGTCGTACCCAAGGAGAACGTGCTCGGCCGCCCCGGCGAGGGCTTCATCAACTTTCTCAAGACCCTCGACGCCGGCCGCATCGGCATCGCGGCCCTTTCGCTGGGCATCGCGGAAGGCGCGTACGAGGAAGCGCTCCGTTACGCCGGCGTGCGCAAGCAGTTCGGTAAGCCCATCGGCAGTTTCCAAGGCGTGAGCTTTCAGCTCGCCGACATGGCCACCGAAATCCAGGCCGGCACGCATCTCCTCTATCACGCCGCGTGGCTCAAGCAAAACGGTCGATCGTTCAAGAAGGAGGCGGCCATGGCCAAGCTGTATTGCTCCGAGCTGGCCATGCGCGCCACCACCAAGGCGGTCCAAATTTTCGGCGGCTACGGCTACACCACCGAGTACCCGGTCGAGCGGATGATGCGCGACGCGAAGGTCTGCGAGATCGGTGAGGGCACGAGCGAGATCCAGCGCATCGTCATCGGGCGCGAGATTCTCGGCGAGATCGCCGGCTGAGCCTCCATTGCTCTAACTCACACTGCTTCATATCTTTACCCATAGTCCAGGCGAAACGCCCTCGGTCGAGGCTCGGCCCGTTCGGGACCGGGGCCGACCGAGGGCAAACGCTAGGGTTTCTGCGGACTCTACGTCCGCGCTCCTCACCGAAAGACGTGCTGCGACGGGCAACGCCCTCCGCCCCTGGCGGGGACGAGGCCCGCCGCGGTCGGGGCTCACAGCTTGAAGCGCGAAATCCTGATCAACGGAAGCCAGCGGGAAACCCGCGTGGCGATCCTGGAGGACGATCGACTGGCCGAGCTGCTGGTCGACCGTCCCGACCACCGGCGCAGCGTCGGTGACATCTACCTCGGTCGGGTCGAAGCGGTGCTGCCGGGCATTCAGGCAGCCTTCGTGGACATCGGCCAGGAAAAGAGCGCCTTTCTCCACGCCTCCGATCTGCTCGAGCCCGAAGAGGACGACGAGCCGGGCGACGAGGAGGAGCCGGACGCCGAACCGGCGGACCCAGGCGCTGCGGCCGAGAGCGGCGAGCCCGCCACGGAGGAGCGACGGTCCTGGCGCCGGGAGCGACGACGCCGGAGCCGGGGCAGCGGTGAGAAGGGCAACGGCGACCGCGCTGCCGGCGACCGACCGCTCGAGGAAAAGACCAACGGCGAGAGCGAGCGCCGCCCCCGCCGCGCGGTGCCCAACATCGCCGACATTCTCAAGAAAGGGCAGACCCTCCCCGTCCAGGTCACCAAGGAGCCCATCAGCACCAAGGGCTGTCGCGTCACCGCGCAGATCTCCCTCCCCGGTCGCTTCCTGGTCTACATGCCGTACGCCTCGAAGGTCGGGGTCAGCCGGAAAATCGAGAGCAAGGAGCAGCGCGCAAAGCTCCGCGAGATGGTGGGGAAGCTCCTTCCGAAGGATGCGGGGGGCGTCATCGTGCGCACCGTCGGCGAAGGGGTCACCGAGGAGCACTTTCGCCGCGAGATCGACGCGCTGCTCGCCCGCTGGCGACGGATCAACCGCAAGAAGACGTTCGTCCGCCGCGCCCCCGCGCTCCTGGAGCGCGAGACCAGTCTCACGCGCGGTCTGATCCGCGACGTTTTCAGCTCCAAGGTGGACGCGCTCTGGGTGGATTCCCGCGAGCTCTACAACGAGATCGAGCAGTACCTGAGTCAGGTGGACCCCGACCTGATGAGCCGCGTCCACTTGTACGACGAGGCCACGCCGCTCTTCGACAAGTTCGACATCGAAGCCGAAATCCGTGACCTCTTCAAGGCCCGCTGCGAGCTGCCGACCGGCGGATCCCTGGTAATCCAGCCGACCGAAGCGCTGGTTTCGATCGACGTCAATACCGGTCGATATACCGGCAAGAAGGACCCGGAGAAAACCATCCTCCGGACCAACCTCGAAGCGGCGCGCGAGATCGCCCGGCAGATCCGCCTGCGTGACATCGGCGGCATCATCGTCTGCGATTTTATCGACATGGAGTCCCGCGGCAACCGCGACAAGGTGCTCCAGGAGCTGCGCACCCACCTCGGCCGCGACCGGGCCCGAACCAAGGCGCACGCGGTCTCCGAGCTGGGACTGGTCGAGATGACGCGGCAGCGGGTGCGGGCCTCACTGTGGCACTCGATGACCACCGAGTGCCCGACCTGCGGCGGCTCCGGCCGGGTGTTCACGCCGGAGGTGGTGGCCCGGCGGCTGGAGCGGGCGATCAAACGGGTGGGACACGAGCGGCGGGAGCCGCAGATCTCGGTCCGACTCCATCCCGAGGTGGCGCTCTACCTTCTCGAGGAAGAGCCCAAGCTCCTTCAGCAACTTCAGAAGGCAACGGGCATCGACCTCGAGCTGCGCGACGACCCGATGATGCGGTTGGATGAGTTCCGGCTCATGAGCCGCCCCGCAGGGCGGGATGTGACCGAGCACTACGCTGTTGCCTGAGCGCCCGTCACCCTTGCCCAAAGCGCTTCTGGAGACTAGACTTCCGCGCTCTTGACGACCCTTTGAGCGGGCAGGCCAGCATGTACGCCATCTTCCGGGCCGCGGGCAAGCAGTTCCGCGCCGAAAAGGGCAAGACCCTTCGACTCCCCCGCCTCGACGCCGAGCCGGGCGCCAAGCTGACTTTCAGCGAGGTGCTCCTCTCCTCGGACGGCGAGACCGTACGGGCAGGTACGCCGCTCGTGAAAGGCGCCTCGGTCACGGCCGAGGTTGTAGCGGAGGGCAAGGAGCCCAAGATCTACGTCTTCAAGTTCAAGCGCCGGAAGAACTACCGCAGGAAGACCGGCCATCGGCAGCACTTCACCGAGGTCCGGGTAACCGGCCTCAAGCTCGGCTGAGGATCGGATGGCTCACAAGAAGGGCGTCGGCTCGAGCCGCAACGGCCGGAACAGCAACCCCCAGTACCTCGGCGTGAAGCGCTACGGTGGCGAGGTGGTCACGGCGGGGAGCATCATCGTGCGTCAACGGGGAACGAAGTTCCACCCGGGGAAGAATGTCCGTCGCGCCAACGATGATTCGCTGTTCGCGATCGCGGACGGTGTGGTCAGGTTCGAGTTCAAGGACAAGAACCGCCAGAAGGTTTCCATTTACCCGGTGGCGGCACCCGCATCCTGATCCTGGGCGCGGCTGAAGGCAAAGTGGGGTGCGGAGCTGGTTCCGCACCCCACTCGTGTTTTATTTGAGGGCAGGAGGACCGCACTGTGGCACAGCTCTTCGACCGGCTCACCCGCGAGCTGGAAACCTTCGGAAAGCGCGCGCAAGCCGCTCTCGACGACGGCAAGCTCCAGATCGAGCTGCTCCGGCACCGCCGCCAGCAGGACCGCGCAGCCACCGAGCTGGGCATGCTTGTCTATCGACGGGAACGGGGTGGGGAGGTGGAGGCGCGCCGGATCGATGCCGTGATGCTCCGGCTCGATGACCTGGGGGCGGAGATCACCCGCCTCGAGGAGCGGATCGCGGCTCGTAAGGGCTCGGCTGCAGCCGGGGCGGCGTCGCCGCAGGCAGCCGAGGCGGTCGCGGACGCGTCAGACCCCGGGTGATTCGACGCCGGCGCCAAGCCCGATCGCCACGCGGATACGGTCGGGATAGTTGCCGCAGAGACCGTCCACGCCGAGGCGGGCCAGGCGCCGCAACTCGGCCAGCTCGTTGACGGTCCACGCGATGATTGTGCGATCGGCGGCGTGAACGGTGCGCACCAACTCCTCGTCCACGTAGTGCCACTCTTGCCACAAGGTCGATGCGCCTGCTGCCTCCATCGCGCTCACCGGATCGGCCAGGTAGGCGGACAGCAGGACGCCGCGGCGGAGGCCGGCGTGCGCGGCTCCGAGGCGCCGCACCAAGCGGTGATCGAAGCTGTGGACGGCGTACCGCCCCGGGGCAGGGCCGCCATCCAGGACCTTCAAGAGTTCCCCATCCCAGCCCGGGTCGAGCGCCTTCACCTCGACCCACACGTCGCGGTTTCCCATCAGGTCGAGCACTTCCGAGAGCAGCGGCACCGGCTCGCCGTTGGGGAGCCGGGTCTGCCGGAGCGCAGGCAGGTCGAGCCCGCCGATGGGACCGACCCCGGGGAGCGCGGCGTCATGGTGGACGACCAGGCGCCCGTCCCTGGTGGCATGGACGTCCAGCTCTACGCCGTCCGCGTCCAGCATCACCGCCCGGCGGAATGCAGCCAGGGAGTTCTCGTACTCGTAGCCGGAGGCGCCCCGATGGGCGATGACACTGGGCTGGGCCATGGCGGCCAAAGATAGCCCGCGCCTTCTGCCGGGTCGACCGCGGTCCCTTGGCCAGCCTCGCAAGGCTTCGACGGAGTGCGTCGGAACATGTTGATTTCCAGCGTGTTGGGGCGGTCATTTGATGTAATATGTGAGATGGGAGTGGCAAAGCCTGCGCTGCGTCGTGGCTTCCGCGAGGCTTAACGGAGCGGGCGGCCGGCCGTCCTTGTCCCCCGAATGAGCCCAACCCCCGGGGGCGAGGCGCCATCCGACGCCGCGCTGGTCGCGGCCTACCGAGCTGGTGACGAGCGGGCGGCAGCCGAGCTGGTGCGGAGGCACCTCGGAGCGGTGGGCCGGTTCCTGTACGCGTCGGGCGCGGGCCGCAGTGACGTTGAGGATCTGGTGCAGGAAACCTTCTTTCGCGCGTTCCGAAAGGTGGACGGCTGGCGCGGGGAAGCAGCGTTTCGGAGCTGGCTGTTCACCATCGCCGGCAACCTTCTGCGCGACGACTATCGCAAGCGAAAGGGAAGGCAGGTGATCTCGATCGACGACCGGGACCTGCCCAACCATGCCGATCCCGAGGCCGACCTGGTGGCGAGCGAGGCCGCCGAGCGGATCCGTCAGGGACTGACCACGCTTCCCCGGCTCCAGCGAGAGGTCTTTCTCCTGCGCTCGCTGGAGGGTCGGGACTACCAGGACATCGCGGTCGCGCTCGGGACCACGCCCGGCGCAGCGCGCGTGCACTACCATCATGCTGTGAAGCGGCTGAAGGAGCTGGTACGATGACTCTCTGCGAGCAACTCTCCGAGCGAATGCCGGCGGTGGCGCTGGGCCAGGCGGCCTGGAGCGATGCCGAGCGCGCACATCTTGCCGCCTGCGCGGAGTGCGGAGCGGAATGGGCCCTCGTCTCGGGGGCAAGCCGGCTGGGGCTCGACGTCGCCGCGGGCCTCGACCCCTACCATGTGACCGAGCGGGTATTGGGTCGGCTTCGGATCGAGCGTGGCCGCGCGCGGGCGCGGCGAGTCGGCTGGATGCTCGGCGGGCTCGCCGCCGCCGCGGTGCTCACGTTGGTGGTGTGGCCCGCGAGCCGACACGTGGGGTCCGTGGGCCACGGCGTTGCGGCGCAGATGCCGCTGCCCGAGCTTGACAGCCTGGGCGCCCCGGAGCTGCAGGCGGTCCTGGACTCGATCGACGCGCCGCTGAGCACGACGGTGCAGGGGCTGGACACCGGAGAGCTGGACGATCTCAACGCACCCGAGCTCCAGCACGTGCTTGACGGATTGGAGGGGTGATGCGACGCAGTCTGTGGAGCGTGGTGATGGTCGGTTTGCTGAGCGCGAGCCCCGCGTGGGCCCAGGTGACCGGCCCCGACGACGACCCGGCCCGGGCCCAGATGCTACGCCAGCAGATCGAGGACCGGTTCGCCGCGCGCGTCAAGGACGAGGTCGGGCTGACGGATGCGCAGCTCAGCCGGCTGCGCGCCACCTCGGCCACCTACGGCGGGCGACGACGCGATCTCGCGGCGCAAGAACGCCTGCTCCGCTCCTCACTGGCCGACCAGATGCGACCGGGCGTCGCGGCCAACCAGGATAGCGTCTCGAAGCTCACCGATGCACTCGTCAATCTGCGCTCGTCGTACGCGCAGACCTTCCACGACGAGAACGCCGAGATGGCGAAGTATCTCACCCCGGTCCAGCGCTCCCAGCTCCTGGCGATGCGCGAGCGCTTTGCTCGGCGGATCCAGGAGATCCGCCGGGAGCGTCAGGGCGGCCCGCCGCTGCGCGAGGAGTTGCGGCAGCAGCGGCAACAGCGGCAGCAGCGGCAGGAACGACGGCAGGCCCCGCAACGCTGACCCCTGAATTCCCGGCCGGTCTGCGCTAGATTCCGCGCATCGCCGACGCCGGAGTCTCGCGATGTCGCCGGAGCCTCCCTGGGTGGAGACGCTGGTCCAGTTTCTCTCCCATCCTCTCGTTTCACCTCTCCTGTTGTCGCTCGGCGTCTTGGGCATTGCATTCGAGCTCAAGGCGGGTGCGTTCGGACTGGGCGGACTGGTGAGCCTCGTGGCACTCGGGCTCTTCTTCGGCGCCAGCTACCTCCAGGGCCTGGCCGGGTGGCCGGAGGCGCTACTCCTCGTCATCGGCCTGGCCGCGCTGGCCATCGAGATTCTGGTGCTGCCGGGGTTCGCTGTCGGCGGGGTCATCGGCACGGTGTGCGTCACGGCCGCCGTGGTCCTCGCGCTCACGGGCAGGTCTCCCAATCCCGCGGCACTTGCCCAGGCACTGGCCGTGGTGGCCGCGAGCGCTGTGATCTGCGCGGCGGTCGTCTACACCTGGATCCGGCACCTCCCGAGCAGCAATCGGTTCGGCGGTCTGCTGCTCAAGGGCGCCGGGCATCGCACCGAGGGGTTCGTGACCGCCCCTGCCCGCCCCGAGCTCGTGGGGCGTCGAGGCCGGGCGATGACGGACCTCCGGCCGTCGGGAACGGCCGCCTTCGGCGAGGAACGTCTCGATGTGGTCACCGAGGGTGAATACGTCTCACAGGGTACGGAGATCGAAGTGACCCGCAGCGACGGCTACCGGCACGTGGTCCGGGCAGCCCGTGACCTTCCGAAAGGGGCGGCGACGTGACGAACGATTCGGCGGTCGGTGCGGGGCTGATCTTCGCGCTCGTGTTCTTCGCGATCGTCGTGATCGCGGTGTTTCTCCGATTCGTGCCGATTGGGCTGTGGATCCGGGCAATGGCGTCGGGCGTGCATGTCTCGTTCATCACGCTCTTCGGCATGCGCTTCCGGAAGGTGAGCCCATCCGCCATCGTGGATCCGCTCATTACTGCGCGGAAGGCGGGTCTCGAGGTCTCCATCAACGAGCTGGAGATCCACTTCCTCTCCGGCGGCAACGTCCAGCGGGTGGTGAACGCCCTTATCTCGGCCGACAAGGCACAGATCCCGCTCACCTTCAAGCAGGCGACGGCGATCGATCTTGCGGGCCGCGACGTGTTCGAGGCGGTCCAGGTCAGCGTGAATCCCAAGGTTATCACTACGCCCAAAGTCGCGGCGATGGCCAAGGACGGCATCCAGCTGCTCGCCATGGCGCGGGTGACCGTGCGCGCCAACGTGAACCGGCTGGTCGGGGGCGCGGGCGAGGAAACCATCCTTGCGCGCGTGGGCGAGGGAATCGTGAGCACCATCGGATCGGCGCAGTCGCACAAGGCCGTGCTCGAGAACCCCGACCTCATCTCCAAGACCGTCCTGGCAAAAGGCCTCGACGCGGGGACCGCGTTCGAGATTCTCTCGATCGACATCGCCGACGTGGACGTGGGCAAGAACATCGGCGCGGAGCTGCAGACCGACCAGGCCGAGGCCGACAAACGCATCGCCCAGGCCAAGGCGGAGGAGCGGCGCGCCCTCGCGGTGGCGATGGAGCAGGAGTACAAGGCCGAGGCCCAGAATCAGCGGGCCAAGGTGATCGGCGCTGAGGCCGAGATCCCGCTCGCGATCGCCGAGGCGTTCCGCAAGGGCAACCTGGGCGTGCTCGACTTCCAGCGATACAAGAACATTCAGGCCGACACCGCCATGCGGCAGGCGATCGCGGGGCAGAGCGACGGCTCACCGCCGCCGGCGGCTCCATGAGGGGCGACATCGGCTTCGGCTGGATCGTCTTTTTCGGCTTCCTGATCTGGGTATTTCAGGTGCTGCGGGCCGGCGGCCAAGCCGGACCTCGTCGCCCGCCGTCGACCTCGCGGCCGAACCGGCTGGACGCCACGGGGAGCGAAGCCGAGCGGCTCGAGGAGCTGCTCCGTCATTTGGAGGGCCGGCTTGGTCAGCAAGGCGGCGTCACCCGCACGAAGAGCGCCGTGGTCATCAAGCGACCCGCGCCGCCCGCGCCGCGCCCGCGCCAGCGAGCGGCGTCCCCCGCAAGGGCCAGGGCTGCCGAGTCTGAGGAGTCTCAGAGCCTCGAAGGGCCGGTCGACCGCGAGGCGGAGGCGGAAGCGATCGAGCGGCGCCGGCTGGCGGTCATTGCGGCCCGGAATCAGGAGCTCACCGACGCCGACCATGCAGCATTCGAGGTTCGGGTGCGCGCGGACCGCGACCCCGGCCCCGGCGTCGGTTCGGGCATCGTCCGGCCCACTGCCCGCCAGCTTCGGGACGCGTTCGTCTGGAACGAGATTCTGGGGCCGCCGGCAGGCCTGCGGCCCTGACCGGTGAGAAGTGAGAAGAAGGAAGTCAGAAGGGGGACCGATCACTGGCCCCCCTTCTCACCTTTCACTCCTTACCTCTCACTTTTTCTGTTGATCCCGTACCTCACCCCCGCATACACCGTTCTCGTCTGTCCCGGTGCGACGAAGCCACCGGCCCGGATCTCGGGGTACGCCGTGTTGAAGAGGTTGCGGATGCCGACCTCAAACGTTGCCGGTCCTACGCGCACGTCGCCGGAGAAATGGAAGAGCGCGTACGTGGGGACGGTCACGCCGGGCTCATCGAAGGGCGTGTAGGACCCCACGGCGTTGCTGCTGGCCCGGACGTGCCAGATGGCGCCCGGTGGCGACACGTCGACCGCCGTCACGCCGACGAACTTGGCGGTGTTGAACACCGGGGTCCCGGCGAGGTTGCCCCCGTCCGGTGTGATGCGGTCGCGATACTTCGCGTCGGTGAAGGTCCAGTCGGCGGAGACCTGGACCGCCGGCACCACGCGAGCGGCCAGCTCCACCTCCACACCCTGCCGCCGGCTCCGGCCGCCGTTCGTGGTCTGGAGCGTGATGGGGTCGAACGTCTGCTCGTTGCTCACATCGGTCCGAAACAACGCGACGTTGCCGGTGACCTTCGTCAAGTCCAGCTTGACGCCGGCCTCGTAGGCCCAGCTGGTAATGAACGGCGTGGTGGGATCCGTGATCACGCCGTCGCCCTGACGGAAGCCGCGGGCCACGTTGACGTACACCGCGCCGAAACGGGGCACGTGGTACAAGGCACCGAGCTTGGGCGTGGCGACGGTCTTGGTGTCGGACGAGGGCACGGCGCCGCCGGGAACCGAGCGCGTGCCCAGGGCGTCCACCCGACCGCCGGCGCTGACGCGCAGGTGTGGCGTGACGTCGAGGCTGGATTGGAGGAACAGCCCGCCGGACAGCTGTCGCGCAGTGACCAGGGTCTGGGGCGCCGTCCGCACCCGGGCCGCCGTGAGCCAGTTCTGGTAGTCCGCATGGTCGAACCGCCCTTCGGCCCCCAGCGTGATCTCCGCCCGGTTGAGTGCCAGCGAGAGCGCGGAGGTCGCGCCGAGGCCGTAGCGCTTGTCCTCTTCCTCGGTCTGGCTGCCCGTTCCCTCACCTGAGCCGGGCTCCGGCGGGATGTTGAGGAAGAGCTGCCACCGGCCCTGGGTCGCGTAGACCGTCGAGCGGAACAGCAGATTGGAACCTGCGAGGACGCGGACGCTCACGCGTTCCTGCGCGCGCCGCTTGAATCCGCCGTCGGTGGGGTCTCCCACCACGTCGTAGTTGCGCGCGTTGAACTGATCCACGGTGAGGAAGCCGGGCGAGTCCCAGCCGGTTGCGTACAGCTCGAGCCCGGCGTCCACGGTCGTCTTCGACGAGAGCGTACGGACCACCCGGGCGTGGAGCTGTCCCAGGTCCCACCCGGAGTGGGGCCGCCAGCCGCCGTCGCGCTCGCCCCGCACGGCGAGCGTGGCGCCCGTCTTCTCGTCGTCGCGCCCGGTGATGAACCCGCCCTCCAGACGGCCGTAGGAGCCGCCGTCGAGCCAGAGCGACGAGCCATCGAAGCGCTCGAAGGTGTGGACGTTCACGACGCCGGCAAAGGCGAAGTTGCCGAACTGCGCGCTCGACGGTCCCCGGATCACCTCGACGTCGCGGACGGCCTCGGGGAACAGGGTGTTCCAGTCGTTGTACCCTTCCGCGTGCCCGTTCACCGGCTCATTGATCGGGACGCCGTCCACCCACAGCGCGATGTCGGTCGAATGATCGGAGCTGAAGCCGCGAAGCGAGGCGTCCGATGCGAACCCGGGGCCTTGGCCCTGCTCGTGGACCTCGATGCCACCGACCTGGCGCAGAAGGTCCCAGGCGTCCGTGGCGGGCACACGCTCGATTGTGCTCTGGCTGAGCGTGGTCGTGAACACCGGGTCCTGGTGGCCCGTGGGCGTCGCGGTGACCGTGACCTCCTTCAGCTCCACCGGGCTCCGGGTGAGGGTGTCGGATCGTTGGTGCAGCGTATCCGCGTGCGCAGGCTGCTGGGCTTGCAACCCTGGCGCCGCCATGCAGGCGGCAAGCAGGAACAGAAGACGTCTCATGACGGGCTCCGCTCGAAAGTCTGGGCCAAGCCGGCGCGCCAGGGGGCGCGGCCGGCGGGGGCATCGTCAGACGGAGCGGACGGGTGGGCCGAGCGCGAGCGGGAGGAGGTGGGCGACCCGGCGGGTCGGCGGGGCGGCCCGAGGGATGGAGGGACGAACGAGCGCGATGATGACGGGCGCCGCCGACGGGAGGCGCAGCGAGCCGAAGCACACGGAGCAGCCGCAGGCCGCCCCACAGAAGTCACAGCACGACTGATGGCCGGCAGGATGCTGGGTTGTGCCGCCGTCGTGATGCCCCGAGTGGGCGTGGGTCGCTGGGTGGTGGTCCGGCCCGGCGAGCGCCATCCGGGCGGTCATCCCCGGGAAGGCGACCAGCAGCAGCGCCGCCAGCAGCCGGCGGGCCAGGATGGCGCGTGAGCGGCTACGCACCGGCGAACTTCCGGTTGTAGGCGATCATCGCCCGGTCGATGGCGGTGCGGGCGGCCGCGGCGTCCTCGAAACCGCGGGTCTCAGTATGCGTCCCCTCGAGGTCCTTGTAGACCCGGAAGAAATGCTCGACCTCGCGGAGATAGTGGGGCGGCACGTCCTTCAAGTCGTGAACACCCTCGGAATAGGGGTCGCCCAGGGGGACGGCGAGAACCTTCTCGTCCGACACACCCCGGTCGAT
>CAZFKN010000093.1:0-12811 GCA_964519805.1 uncultured Gemmatimonadaceae bacterium | reverse complement strand
ACGCCGGGGCAGTCGTGCGGGCGCTCGGCGCCGTGGCCGAGGCCGCGGCGGGGGAGGCGCCGCTGGTGGCGCCGATCATCGACGCCGTGCGGGCCCGGGCGACGCTGGGGGAGATCAGCGATCGGCTCCGGGCGGTGTGGGGGACCTTCCGACCGGTGGGCTAGGGGTACTAATATACCTAGCGAATAGGTATATTATGGCATGACTCTGGCCGCCTTCGCCGTCCTCGTGGGCGCTCCGCCCAAGTGGTGCCAGAACGCCCTGAGCGTCATGGGACGGCCGCTCCGCTATACGGAGCCGCTCGCCCGGACACTGGGCTTGGCCAGGTTGCTCGAGCAACACGGGCTCTCGCTCAAGACCGCCGTCGACCGCGCGACCGACGCCCTGGCCGTGCAGCCGCCGGCGGCGGTTCGCTGGCGTGATCAGTCGGCGATCACCGGCCTCCGCGTGGATGTCCCGCGGTACGTCAGCCAGTTTGCCCTTCGACAAGCGCGTCTCCGGGACGACCCGCCCCGCGGGGCGGGGCGGCCCCCCGTGCCGCGGAGGGGCGGAGGCATTCGGGCCGCTGCCAGATACGGCATCGATCTCGATGCGCTGAAGGCGGGCCTCCGCCTCTCGCCTGCCGAACGACTTGCCGCGCTCGACGCAAACCAGCGGCTGGTGGCGGCGCTGCGGGCGGGGCGGCGGGCGGAATGACGCTGCTCGATCTCGTGGCCGGCCTCACCGCCGCCGGCGTCCGGTTCGTCATCGTCGGCGGAGTTGCCGCTGCAGTCCACGGCTCGCGCCGCGTGACCGACGATCTCGACATCCTGTTCGACACTGCTCCGGACAATCTGGATCGGCTTTCGTCTCTCCTGGCCGCATGGCACGCATACCCCCGGGGCGTGGAGCCGGGGCTTCCGTTCATCATGGACGCTCAAACGCTTCGAGGCTCGGAGGTGTTGACGCTGGCCACGGACCGCGGCTTCCTCGACTTGCTGGCCGTTGTGCTGGGCGTCGGGACGTACGCCAAGGCTTTCCCGGCGACAATGATCGTCGATCTCCCGTCCGGAGGCGTACGGGTGCTCAGCCTGGCCCAGCTCATCGCGGCCAAGCGCGCGGCGAACCGGCCGAAGGACCGCGCACACTTGCTCGAACTGGAGGCGTTGCGGGAGCTGTGACGCCCGTTCCCCTTTCCGCCTTTCCCCGCTAAGTTTGTCTGCCGATTTCACTTAGGACCTCGCTTCGCCATGCCGACGTACGAGTACGAATGCCCCTCGGGGCATGTGTTCGAGAAGTTCCAGAAGATGACGGACAAGCCGCGGGCCAAGTGCCCCGTTTGCGGCAAGCCGGCGACCCGGAAGATCTCGGGCGGCGCCGGCCTCGTTTTCAAGGGCAGCGGCTTTTACATCACCGACTACGGCAAGGACGGGAAGGGCCCGAGGAAGGCGCCGGAGGGCGAGAAGTCGGCGCCGAAGGGCGACGCAACGACGGAGTCCAAGACCGAGCCCAAGGGCGAGGCAAAGCCGAAGTCCGAGAAGCCGGCCGCCAAGAAGGCTCCCGAGTGAGCGAGGTCATCAAGGCGGCGCTGGCCCGGGTGGCGGAGCAGTTGGGGCATCCGGGGGTGGCGTTTGTGCTGGAGCGTCCGCGGGACGCCGGCCACGGCGACCTCGCCACCAATCTGGCCATGGCGGTCGCCAGGCTGGAACGGACGAACCCGCGGCAGATCGCCGAGCGGGTGATCGGCATGCTCGGGGTGCCGGCGTCGCTGGTCTCCAGGGTCGAGATTGCCGGACCGGGCTTCATCAACTTCTGGCTGGCGGAAGACCAGCTGGCCCTCGTGGGGCGGCAGATCCTCGAGCGCGGCCCCGCGTACGGCCGCAGCGAATTCGGTGTCGGCCTCAAGGTGAACGTCGAATTCGTCTCGGCCAATCCCACCGGGCCGCTGCACGTCGGCCACGGGCGCGGCGCCGCGTACGGCGATGCGCTGGCGTCGTTGCTCCAATGGACCGGCCATTCGGTCGCCCGCGAGTTCTACATCAACGACGCCGGAGTCCAGATCGACAAGCTGGCCTTGTCGCTCTGGGCTCGAGTCCAGAACGCCTTGGGCCGGGAGGCGGCGATTCCCGAGGGCGGCTATCACGGGCTTTATCTCGTGGAGGCCGGCGAGCAGGTGCTGCGCGAGCGCGGCCGGGACTTCGCCGATCTTCCGGCGGAGGAAGGCATTCGCCAGTGCCGGGCGATCGCCCTCCGCATGCAGCGGGAGGAGCAGGACCGTGACTTGGCGGACTTCGGGGTGCACTTCGACATCTTCACCTCGGAGCAATCGCTCTACGAGCGGGGCCTGGTGGACAGCGCCCTGGTCCTGTTGGCCGAGAAGGGCCTCACGTATGAGGAGGGCGGTGCGCTCTGGCTCCGCACCACCAGCTTCGGCGACGACAAGGATCGCGTTCTCCGAAAGAGCGACGCGTCGCTTACCTATCTCGTGCCCGACATTGCGTACCACGTGGACAAGCGCCGCAGGGGCTTCGATCAGGCCATCGACGTGTGGGGTGCGGATCATCACGGCTACGTGCCCCGGATGCGCTCGGTGCTGGCCGCGCTGGGGCTCCCGCCCGACTTCTTCGATGTCGCCATTCTCCAGCTGGTGAAAGTGGTGCGGGGCGGGGAAGAGGTGAAGATGTCCAAGCGCTCGGGCGAGTTCATCACTCTCCGCGACCTCGTGGACGAAGTGGGCGTGGACGCCGCGCGCTACTTCTTTCTCATGCGCCGCGGCGACTCGCCGCTCGTCTTCGACATCGAGCTGGCCAAGCGGCAGACGGACGAGAACCCGGTCTTCTACGTCCAGATGGCGCATGCCCGGTTGAGCGGAATCTTCCGGACCGCGGGGCGGCCGCCCGACTCGGTGACGGGCACGCTCGAGCTGGCCGCGCTCTCGGCGCCGGAGGATCAGGAGCTCCTCAAGGAGCTCGGTCTCTTCCCCGAGATCGTGGAGCGCGCCGCCCGCGAGCGTCAGCCGCACCGGGTGACCAACTATCTCCAGCAACTGGCGACGGCCGTGCACGGGTGGTATCACCATACGCAGGCCGTGGGTGCGCCGGAGGGCCAATCCACGGAGCAGGCCCGCCTGCTTCTGGCGCGGGCCGCCCGTGTGGTGCTCGCCAACGGTCTCGCGGTCCTTGGCATCACCGCCCCCGATCGGATGTGACCTGATGAGCCTGCTTGTCGTCGGCAGCATCGCCCTGGACTCGGTGTTCACGCCCTTCGGCGCCACGGCGGACGTGCTGGGCGGGTCGGCCGTCTACTTCAGCGTCGCCGGCTCGCTCCTGCACCCGGTGAAAGTGGTGGGCGTCGTCGGCCGCGACTATCCCTGGGCCCAGCTGGAAGCGCTCGCCCCGCGCGGCATCGACTGGTCCGGTGTCGAGCGGGCCGACGGCGAGAGCTTCCGCTGGAAGGGCAAGTACTCCTACGATCTCCAGAGCCGAGAAACGCTGGAGACGCGCCTCGGAGTGTTCGCGGACTTCCACCCGAAGCTGCCCGCCTCGTTTCGGTCGGCTGACTACCTCTTCCTCGGCAACATCGATCCCGAGCTGCAGCTCGGCGTGCTGCAACAGGTCGCGCAGCCGAAGTTCGTCGTCTGCGACACGATGAACTACTGGATCCAGAGCAAGAAGGACGCGCTCATGACGCTGCTCGAGCGTGTCGACCTGCTGATGGTGAACGACAGCGAGGCGCGCGAGCTGTCGGGCGACTGGAACATTCACCGGGCCGGCCGCTGGATCCTGGCCCACGGTCCCAAGCGGCTCGTGGTGAAGCAGGGCGAGTTCGGCGCGCTGCTGATGGAGCCGGGCCGGACGTTCTATGCTCCGGCGTTCCCCCTGGAAGAGGTCTTCGATCCCACCGGCGCGGGTGACGCCTTCGCGGGCGGCTTCATGGGCTACCTCGCGCGCATCGGCGGGCTCAGTGACGACAGCCTTCGAAGCGCCATGGTCTACGGCGCCGCGATGGGGTCGTACGCCGTCGCCCATTTCGGGATCCGCGGATTCGAGGGCGTCACCCTGATCGACGTCCAGCGGCGTGTGCGCACCTTCCGCGATCTGACGCACGTCGCACTGGCCGAGCTGGTGCCGTGAGCGACGGGCGCAGCGGCGGCCGGTACGCGGCGGCCGGCGTGGACCTCGCCGGCGCCGAGACCGCTAAGGAGCGCATCGGGACGCTCGTGGCCGGCACCCGGACCACGCTGTCGGTGGGAGCGGTCGGGGCCTTCGGAGGCATGATCCGCATTCCGCCGGGCATGCGGGATCCGGTGCTGGTGCTGAGCACCGACGGCGTCGGCACCAAAGTGCTCGTCGCCATCCAGGCGGGCCGGCTCGACACGGTCGGCGAGGATCTCGTCAATCACAGCGTCAACGACATCCTGGTCCATGCCGCGAGGCCGATCGCGTTCATGGACTACGTTGCCGGGGCCGGGCTCACGGTCGAGCAGACGGCCGCGATCGTCGAGGGCATCGCCCGTGCCTGCCGCGCGCACGCGATGGCGCTCGCCGGTGGAGAGACGGCGCAGATGCCGGGCCTGTACCGGAGCGGGACGTTCGATCTCGCCGGCACGATCATCGGCATCGTCGAGGCCGACGACGCGCTGCACGGCGACCGGATCGTTCCGGGCGACGTGTTGCTCGGCTATGCGTCGACTGGTCTGCACACGAACGGGTACTCGCTGGCCCGTCGGATCGTTTTCGACCAGCTCAAGCTCGGCCTCGGCGATCCACTCGGCGACACGGGCCAGAACACCGCCGAAGCGCTTCTCGCGATTCACCGGAGCTATCTCAAGAGCATCGTGCCGGTGTTGTCCCAGGTCCACGGCTTGGCGCACATTACGGGTGGCGGGATCGGGGGCAACCTGGTGCGGATCCTGCCCGCCGGGACCGAGGCGACGGTAGATCCATCCACGTGGACCCTGCCGCCGCTCTTTCGCTTCCTCCAGCAGGCCGGTCGGATCAGCGTCGAGGAGATGCGGGACGTCTTCAACCTCGGCGTCGGTCTCATCGCGGTGTTGCCCCCGGACGCGGTGCCGGCGGCGCAGGCCGCGGCCAGGGCGGACGGGGTCGCCACCTGGATCATGGGTGACGTCCGCCGGGGGGCGCGCGCCGTGCGGTTCGCCCAGTAACGGCGTGGACGAGCGGGAGGGCATGCGGCTGGCGCTGGACCTCGCCTGGCGAGGCTGGGGCCGGGTCCATCCCAATCCGCTCGTCGGCGCCGTTGTGCTGGCCGGAGGAGAGGTCGTCGGCGAGGGGTTCCACGCCGAGTTCGGCGCTCCGCATGCGGAACCGCTCGCGCTCGCGGCGGCAGGCCCCCGCGCACGCGGCGCCACGCTCATTTCCACGCTCGAGCCCTGCAACCACCAGGGCAAGCAGCCACCCTGCACCGAGGCGATCCTCGCCGCGGGGATCGGTCGCGTCGTTGCCGCGCTGCCCGATCCGAACCCCCTGGCTGCGGGAGGCGCCGCCAGGCTTCGGCGGGCGGGCGTTGCCGTCGAGGTTGGCTTGCTCCGGGAAGAGGCCGAGCGGCAGAACGGTGCCTTCCTTCATCTTATGCGGGAACCCGAGCGGCCGTGGGTGGTTTTGAAGCTGGCGA
Organism: uncultured Gemmatimonadaceae bacterium; assembly: GCA_964519805.1. Lineage (GTDB taxonomy): Bacteria > Gemmatimonadota > Gemmatimonadetes > Gemmatimonadales > GWC2-71-9 > DASQPE01. The sequence continues at coordinate 7,198 of CAZFKN010000093.1, read as the reverse complement.
CGAGTCTCGACTTCCGCATCGCGGATGCGGCCGGGCGGTCGCGGTGGATATCGGGACCCGTAGCCCGTGAATACGTGCACTGGCTGCGCGCTGGCTTCGACGGGATTGCCGTGGGCGTGGGGACCGCGCGGGCCGACGATCCGCGCTTGAGCGTGCGGGGCGCCGTGGACGTGCGTGTGCAGCCGACCAGGGTCGTCTTCGACCGTCGGCTCGAGATTCCCGAGGACCTGATCCTGGTGCGGACGGCTGGTGAGACTCCCACGATCGTGGTTGCGGAGCCCACAGCTGCGACCGAGCGCGCACGGGCCCTGGAATCGCGCGGCGCGACGGTGCTTCGCGCGCAGGGTTCGCGGCACGCGCTAGAGGCCCTCCGGCAGGCAGGCGTCACCGCGCTGCTGGTCGAGGGCGGCGGTGGGGTCGCCGGCAGCCTCCTCGACGCCGGGCTGGTCGATCGCTTTCACTGGATTCAGGCGCCGCTCTGGCTCGGCGACCGCGGTGTGCCGGCCGTCCGGGGTCTGTCGTCGCCGCCGATCGCCGACGCCGCCCGGTGGAGAGTGCTGGAGCGTCGGGCCTTGGGCGACGATTCGTTGTTGGTGCTGGAGCGGACCTGAATGTTTACGGGCATCGTGACCGCGGTTGGACGAGTGCGGGAGAGCAGGCCGGACGGCGGAGGCCTCGATCTGGTAATCGACGCGCCCTATCGCGACGTGTCCCTGGGGGAAAGCGTGGCGGTGGACGGGGCATGCCTCACGGTGAAGGACACCGGTCCCGGCTGGTTCGGCGTGCACGTCGTGACGACCTCGCTCGCGCGCACGTCGCTCGGTCGCTACGCGGTCGGACGGCGGGTGAATCTCGAGCGGGCCCTCCGCGTCGGCGATCGCCTGGGCGGGCATCTCGTCCAGGGCCACGTGGACGGCACCGGAGCGGTGCTCCGCGTGGCCAACGAGGCCGATGCCCGCATGCTCGACATCCGTGTGCCCGCCGAGGTGGCCCGGATTTCGATCCCGCTGGGGTCGGTGACGGTAGACGGTGTGAGTCTCACGGTAAACGCCATGCCGGCGCCAGATGTGATCCAGGTCTCCCTGATTCCGTTTACCTTACAGGAAACCACCCTCGGGGAACGGGTGCCGGGCGACGAGGTGCACCTCGAGGGAGACACCATTGGGAAGTACGTGCGGGCCCTCATGCAGGAGAAGCGTGAACGTGAACGGTGAACAGTGAACCGGCGCTCGTGCGCTCGGTCGCGGCTCCCTGTTCGCTGTTTACGGTTTACTGTTTACTCCGATTCGAGACCATGACCTTCGGGACCATCTCCCAGGCCATCGAAGACCTGAAGAACGGCAAGCTCGTCATCGTCGCGGATGATGAGGACCGCGAGAACGAGGGCGACCTCGTCTGCGCGGCGGAGTTGATCACGCCCGAGATGATCAACTTCATGACCCTGCATGGGCGTGGACTGATCTGTCTTGCCCTCACCGGCGATCGGTGCGACCAGCTCGGCCTCCCCCAGATGACCGACCGCAACACCGAGGATCAGGCGACCGCGTTCACTGTAAGCATCGACGCCGAGCGGCGGTTCGGGGTCACCACGGGCATCTCGGCGAGCGATCGGGCCACCACGATCCACGTCGCCATCAATCCGGCCACCGTGCCCGGCGACCTTCGGCGTCCCGGCCATATCTTCCCGCTGCGCGCCCGGCCGGGCGGCGTGCTGCAACGCGTGGGGCAGACCGAAGCAAGCGTCGATCTGGCGCGGCTTGCCGGCCTCGTGCCCGCCGGCGTGATCTGCGAGATCCTCAACGCCGATGGCTCCATGGCGCGCCGTCCCGAGCTGGAGACATTCGCCGCGCAGCACGCGCTCACGTTCGTCACCGTCGCCCAACTCGTGGCCTACCGGCTCCAGACCGAGCGCCTCGTGCACCGGGTGGCCGAGGCCCGGCTCCCGACCGACCTGGGCGAGTTCACGGTGATCGCCTACCGAAACGACGTGGACAAGGCCGAGCACGTGGCTCTGGTGAAGGGAGACGTGGCCGGCGAGCCGAACGTCCTGGTGCGGATGCACTCGAAGTGTCTCACGGGCGACGTGTTCGGCTCCCAGCGATGCGACTGCGGACCGCAGCTTCAGGCGGCCATGGAGCTGGTCGCACGGGAGGGGCGGGGCGTGATCGTCTATCTCGATCAGGAAGGCCGCGGCATCGGCCTCCTCAACAAGATCCGGGCGTACGCGCTCCAGGACTCCGGTGCCGACACGGTGCAGGCCAACCAGCGGCTCGGCTTCGCGCCCGATCTCCGGAACTACGGCATCGGTGCCCAGATTCTCCGCGACCTCGGCCTCTCCTCCATCAGGGTGATGACCAACAACCCCCGGAAGCTCGTCGGTCTCGAGGGCTACGGACTGGAGATTGTGGAGCGGGTGCCGCTGGTCGCCAGCCCCACGCAGGACAACCGGGATTATCTCCGGACCAAGCGCGACAAACTCGGCCACCTGCTGGCGCACTAGATTCTCCCTCCATGCCAGAGCTTTCCGGCCGCCTCCGACCCGTCGGCAGCGTGGCCATCCTCGTCAGCCGCTACAACGAAGCCGTGACCGCGCGCCTGCTGGACGGTGCGCTCGCTTGCTGCGATGCCGCCGGTATCGGAGGGGACCGGGTAGACGTGGTCTGGGTTGCAGGGGCGTTCGAGCTGCCGGTGGCGGCGGCCGCCGCGGCGCGGACCGGGCGGTACGCGTGCCTCGTGGCGTTGGGAGCGGTCATTCGGGGAGAGACGCCCCACTTTGAGTACGTGGCCGGCGAAGCGACTCGCGGACTCGGAGCGGTCGCCGTCCAGGCCGGGGTCCCGGTGGGGTTCGGCCTGCTCACGGTGGACACGATGGAGCAGGCGATCGAGCGGGCCGGCGGCGGCGCCGGAAACAAGGGGTACGAGGCCGCGGCGGCCGCGATCGAGGCGGCGGACGCCATCGCGCAGCTGCGCACCACGAATGCTGCGGGCTGAGACCAAGACCCGCGCCCGCGCGCTCCAGCTGCTCTATGCCTGGGAGCTGCAAGGGGGCCCGCCGGTCTCGTCCGTGGCCACGGGGCTGGCGCGTCTCATCGGCGGCCGGGAGAGGAGACTCGTCGAGCGCGCCGAGGGCATCGCGTGCGAGGTCGTGGCGCGGATGGGAGCCCTCGACCGTCACGCCGCTGCTGCGGCGGACAACTGGCGGCTGAGCCGCATCGCCACCGTCGAGCGTAACATCCTGCGCCTCGGGATCCACGAGCTCGAGGTGGGAGCAGTGCCGCCCAAGGTCGCGATCGACGAAGCCGTGCGGCTGGCGCACTGGTTCGCCGGCCCACGGGCCGCAGCCTTCGTGAACGGCGTGCTCGACCGGATCGCCCACTCGTTCGGTCGCCTGTGAACATCCTCGTCGTCAACTGGCAGGATCTCGAGAATCCGCACGCCGGCGGGGCCGAGCTGCATCTCTTCGAGATCTTCAAGCGGCTGGCCGCCGCGGGCCATCGAGTGCGCCTGGTGTGCTCCGGCTGGGCCGGCGCCCCCCGCGAGGCCCTGGTCGATGGCATCCACGTCCGCCGAGTAGCCTCGCGGAACGGCTTCGCGCTGGCAGGCCGGGGGGCGGTCCGGCAGGCGTTGGCCACCGAGCGGCCCGACGTCGTAGTCGAGGACATCAACAAGCTGCCGCTGTTCCTCGCCGGGCAAACCGACCTGCCGTTCTGCGCCATCGTGCCGCACCTGTTCGGCGAGACTGCGTTCCAGGAGGCCTCTTGGCCCGCCGCGACCGTGGTCTGGCTGGCTGAACGACCGATCGCGCGCGCGTATGGCCGGGCGGGCTTCCACGCGATCAGCGAAAGCACCCGTGACGATCTGGTGATGCGGGGGGTCCAACCGGAGCGGATCCGGGTGATCCACCCCGGCGTGGACAGCGTCCGCCTGACCCCCGATCCGGCGGTGCGGGCAGCGTCTCCGGCCTTCTTGTATGTTGGTAGATTGAAGCGTTATAAAGGGGTAGACACTGCGCTCCGGGCCCTGGCGCTGGCGCGTCGCACCCGTCCCGACCTAACGCTGGATATCGCGGGCTCCGGTGACTACGGCCCCGCGCTGGAGGCGCTCGCCCGGGGCCTGGGGCTTGGCCCGGCCGTCGTGTTTCACGGATTCGTGAGCGAGGCGGAGAAGATCCGGTTGCTCCGGGGAGCGTGGGCGAACCTGTTCCCGTCCCCCAAGGAAGGGTGGGGCATCACCGTGGTTGAGGCGGGCGCGTGCGGCACGCCGTCGCTCGCCTCCGCCAGCCCTGGGTTGCGCGATTCGGTCCGCCACGGAGAGACCGGCTACCTGGTGCCGCACGGCGACGCAGAAGGGCTGGCCGCACGGATGCTGGAGCTGGCGGCGGCACCGCTCCTCGTCGAGCGGCTTGGCCGGGCGGCACGGGGGTTCGCCGAGGCCCACAGCTGGGAGCGGTCGGCGGCAGCGACCGAGCGCCATCTGCAGGATATCATCGCGGGCTCGGCCTAGGCCGGGCGGAAAAGGGGCAAGCGATGCAGACGACGATTACCGTCCGCCACTGCGAGATTCCGCCGGCGCTGCGTGAGCGCGCGCTGGCGGTCAGCGAGCGGCTGGGGCAGTTCGCGCCGCGCCCGCTCGAGGCGACCGTCGTTTTCGACGCCGATGGCCTCCAGCAGGTCGTCGAGCTCAGGCTGCACGTCGCCCGCGGCACGCACTTCATCTCGCGCGGCGAGGGCGCGGATCACCGTACTGCGCTGGACCGGGCGGAGGACAAGCTGCGCCGGCAGCTGGAGAAGGCCAACGGGCGACCGCGCCGGTCGCGGGCCGCCGGAACCAAGCGGACCACCAAGCCGAGCTGATGCTTCGGCTTCGCGACTTCCTCACCCGCCGGGGCGATCCCCTCCAGCTCGAGGCGCTCACCGGGGAGCTGGGACTGGAGCGCCAGCTTCCCGAAGCCGAGGTCGCGAGCCCCGGGCTCGCACTCGCCGGCTACACCGGCCGGTTCGCGGCGAATCGCCTCCACGTCTTGGGCGAGACGGAGATCACCTACCTCCGCTCGCTCTCCCCCGCCGATCGCCGCCAACGGCTCGAGCATTTCTTCACGTTCGACCTTCCCTGCATCTTCGTCACCAAGGGACAGGAAGTCCCGCAGGAGCTGCTCGACCTCGCCAAGGAGCGCAGCGTTCCCGTGCTGCGGAGCCGGCTCAAGACGGCCGAGTTCTACCGGCGGGTCAAGCCGGTCGTCGAGGACGCGTTCGCTCCGCGGACCACGCTCCATGGCTCACTCGCGGACGTCTATGGCGTTGGCCTCCTGTTCGTCGGGCGATCGGGCATCGGCAAAAGCGAGTGCGTGCTCGATCTGGTGGAGCGGGGTCATCGACTCGTCGCGGACGACGTGGTGCAGGTGACTCGGCGCGGCCACGACGTATTGCTGGGGCGGGGCCACGAGCTGGCCGCTCATCACATGGAAATCCGCGGCATCGGTCTGATCGACATCCCGGCGCTCTTCGGCGTGCGGGCGGTGCGGCAGCAGAAGCGGATCGAAGTCGTGGTCCAGCTCGAGGACTGGGAGACGGCTAAAGACGCGGACCGCACCGGGCTCGCCCGCCAGGAAACGATGATTCTCGACGTTGCCGTGCCGAAGGTCGTCGTGCCGCTCAACCCCGGGAAGAACATCACCGTGATCTCCGAGGTCGTGGCGATGATGCATCTGCTGCGCTACACCGGCGTGGACGTGGCGGCCGCGTTCAACGAGCGGCTGATCCGCCGCATGAAGGAGCGGAGCGGGGTGCGGGAGTATCTCCAGGACGACTATGAGTGACCTTCAGGGCGTGGTCGTCTGCCACGGGGCGATCGCGCAAGCGCTGATCGAGGCGGCGGAGCAGATCAGCGGGGTGATGGGCGTGCTCAAGGCCGTCAGCAACACCGGCTGCGACCGCGGGGCGCTGGAGCAGCGGATTCTCACCGCGGTGGGCGACCGTCCGACCGTGGTGTTCGTGGACATGGCGAGCGGGTCCTGTCTGATCGCCGTCCTGGCGCGGTTGCGGGAGCGGTCGAACGTGAAGGTCGTGACCGGGGTGAACCTCGCCATGCTGATCGACTTCGTGTTCCATCTCGCGCAAGAGCCCGACGCGGCGGCGAGCCGCGCGGCAGCCGCCGGGGAACGGGCGATCAAGGTCCCCTGATGCCGATCCTGGTGAACCGTGTGGACGACCGCCTGATTCACGGTCAGGTCGTCGTCGGTTGGGGGCGCCCGCTCGGCATCGACCTGATCATCCTCGTGGACGACCAGGTGGCGGCGAGCCCGTGGGAGCAGGACCTCTACCGCATGGCGGTGCCCCCGGAGATCGAGCTGCGCTTCGCCACCGTGGCGGAGGCCGTGCCGGTCCTGGGCGAGTGGCAGGCCGCGCCGCGCCGGAGTCTGCTGCTCACCGGCGACATCGCCACCATGGCGCAGTTGTTCGCGGCCGATGGATCGGTGGTAAAGGCGATCAACCTCGGTGGGCTGCACCACCAGCCCGGCAGGAGGCAACGGCTGCCTTACCTCTATCTGACGGACGACGAGCTGGCGCGCCTGCGTGAGCTGGAAGCGGGCGGCGCGCGGATCACGGCGCAGGACGTCCCGAGTGCGGCCGCAGTGCCGCTCCGGAACCTGGAGTGATGGACCCGCTCGTTCTGCCGGCACTGCTCGTATGGGGGACCCTGGTCGGGCTCGACCTGGTGAGCGTGGCCCAGTCGATGATCGCTCGACCGGTCGTGGCCGGGGCCGTCGCGGGCACGCTGCTCGGCGATCCAGCCGCCGGCCTCCGCGTCGGGGTGCTCCTCGAGCTGTTCGCGCTGGACGTCCTCCCGATCGGGGCGGCCCGCTATCCCGATTACGGGCCCGCGACGGTCGCGGCGGCCGTCGTCGCGGCGGGATCGCCGTGGGAGTTGAGCCTCGGCCTCGCGGGAACGGTGGGGCTCCTCGTCTCCGTGGTGGGCGGGTGGAGCCTGCAACAGCTCCGGCGGCGCAACGCGGCGGCGGTCCAGCGCCGCACCGCCGCGCTCGCGGCTGGTGAGAGCGCCGCCATTCGCCGGCTGCAGTACGGCGGGATCGCACGAGACGCGGTGCGGAGCGCGCTGCTGACGGCGGTCGGGCTGCTCGCGGCCTGGGCCGCGAGCCGGGTGCTCGTGCTCGACCGGCGCACGGCCATCGCGCTCACGC
>CAZFKN010000092.1:0-12841 GCA_964519805.1 uncultured Gemmatimonadaceae bacterium | reverse complement strand
CGCGGATGGGTTCTCCTCCATGATCCAATGCCCGGATTGTGGCACGACGCCCTCCGTGACATTGGTCGCGACCGCCCGCATGACGGTGGCCATCATCGGGCCGAACGACTTCTCACCGCCGAGCGCGAGCACCGGCATCGTCAGCTTGCCCTGGGCGACGAACGCCTTGTCGTCGATCGCGTCCTGATCGAAGGCCTTGAACTGCTCGAAGCCGGCGTGCATGGCGCCGGGGCGCGCGTACAGTCCGGCGTAGTGTTCCCGCGAGGCTTCGGAGAACTTCTTCGGGTCGGCGGAGAACTCGTTCCAGAACCGGTCGAGGTAGATCCGCTCGCGACCGGCCACCAGCCGCTCGGCGTCGGGACCCCAGAACGAGAAGTGCCAGAGGGCGTGGCTCCGGACGATGTCGTCCCAGGGCCCGACACCGGGCAACGGGGCATCGATCAGGACGAAGCGACGCACCCGGGCCGGATATTCCGCCGCGAACGCATAGCCCACCATGTTGCCGATGTCGTGGGTGACCAGGTCCACGCTGTCGATCTTGAGCGCGTCGAGCACCCCGGCAATGTCGTGGCCTTGCGTCTTCTTGTCGTAGCCACTGGCGGGCCGCGCGGACAGGCCCATCCCGCGCAGGTCGGGGACGATGACGGTGTAGTTGGGTGCGAGCCGGGCGGCCAGCGGTGCCCACATATCACCCGTTTCCCCGTAGCCGTGCAGCAGCACCACGGCCGGTCCCTTGCCGCCGAGGCGGACGAAGAGGGTGGTGCCGTTCGTGGCGATGCGTCGGGTGTGGAAGGCCGCGGGGAATGGCTGCACCTGCGCGGTGGCCGGGCCGCCATCGAGGGCGGCGATCGAGCCTGCTGTGAGCACTACCGCAGCAAGGAAGCGCGGAAAGCGCTTGGACATAGGGCGATATCCCAAGTCAGGTTGACGACGATCGCCGGGATGTCGAAGAGCCGGGCGAGTTTCGCGAGCGCGGACACAGCGCGCCGCGTCGAGCGGGGTGTAGCTCATGGCCGCCGCCCGGCCTCTCGATCCCTTGTGGCTGGCGGCAAGCAACCACTAACCTAATCCGCTGGGCCAGGGGCGCAGGTCGTCATTTCGAGGAGGAGGTGATCCGTGCAGCGAGCGTATGGACTCGAGGTGCCGCAGACGCTCGAAGAGGCCTGCGATCCGCAGCGGCTGGCTCTCATCGTCTATGACATGCAGGTCGGGGTCGTCCGGCAGATCGAGGACGGCGCCGGCCTCACGGCGAGAGTCGTGCAGGTGCTCGAGGCGGCGCGCGCCGCCGGCGTGCGCGTCTTCTTCTGCCGCCACATGTCGCTCCCGAAGGAGCTGATGGGAGTGTTTCAGTTGCGCATGGCGATGGCGTGGCAGCGGGTCGCCAGCGTCGAGGAGGTGCGGCCCTGGTTTCTGCGGGACTCACCAGGCTTCCAACTCGTGCCGGAGCTTGCGCCGCTTCCTTCGGAGGCCCTGGTAGACAAGATCACGATGTCGGCGTTCGAGGGGACGCCGCTGGACATCGCTTTGCGGGATTGCGGGATCAACGCGTTCCTGATCGTCGGCGTGGCGCTGGAGATCGGAATCGAGCCTACCGTGCGGCATGGAGCGGACCTCGGCTATCTCCCCATCGTCGTGACTGATGCCTGCGGCGCGGGACACGCCGAGGCAGGCGAGCGGGCCCTGGCGAGCCTCCGCTACATGGGTGACGCGTTCTTCACCCGGGTCGCGGAGATTGGCGACCTGCTCGGCAGGGCGCGCCGGTCGAACCGGGCGAACGCCGCAAGGTAGACCGGGCGTCATTCCAATTCACGGTTGCGTTGTCGCTTCAACCGCCGGCGCCAGCACCTTGTAGAGCACCGGCGTCACCAGCCGGGCGAGCAGCGTGGACGAGAGCAGCCCGCCGATGATCACCCATGCGAGCGGTGCGTAGAGCGCGGCACCCTGACGCGCGATCGGGAGCAGGCCGCCGATCGCCGTCAGCGTGGTGAGCAGGATCGGAAGGAACCGCACTTCGCCCGCATGCTGGATCGCTTCCTCGAGCGGGAGGCCCTGGGCGCGCAGCTGGTTGGTGAAGTCCACCAGGAGGATCGAGGTCTTGATCTCGATCCCGATGAGCGCCACAAAGCCGATCAGCGCCGTGAACGAGAGCGTGTTCCCGGTGAGAAGAAGCGCCAGGAGTCCACCCACCAGCCCGAGCGGGATGACCGAGGCGACGATGAGCATGCTCCGGAAGGTGCGGAACTCGAGCACCAGGATCGCGATCGTCATGAAGACCGCGACGATCACGGCACCGCCGATCCCGCCGAAGCTCTCCTGGCGGCTCTCGATCTCGCCCGCAGGCGTGATCCGGTAGCCCGCCGGCAACTTCAGCGAATCGAGTGCCGCCAGGACCCGCTTGGTCACGCGGTCGGTGTTGTAGCCGGTGGCGACGTTGGCCGTGAGGGTGACCGTGCGCTCCTTGTCGTACCGTTGGATCTCCGGCGTCGACGCCTCGAAGCCGAGCCCGGCAACCTGACGGAGTGGAGTCAGGGCCCCGTCCGCGACCGGCACGTACACCCGATCGAGCGCTTCCGCCGTGGGCCGCCCGGCGTTGGCCAGTCGGACGACCACGTCCCGTTCCTTGCCGTCGGCTTCGCGCAGCTTGCCCGCCGTGAGGCCGGCAATGCCGAGCCGCACCGTACGGTCGATGTCGACGGTGGCGACCCCCAACAAGCCGGCCTTCTGCCGGTCCACCGCCAGTCGCAAGTCGGTGCGGCGGACTCTGACCGGGTTATAGACGTACTGCGTCCCCGGCGTCCGCTCGAGGGCGGCCTCGATCCGCGCCGCGAGACCCCGCAGCGTGTCCAGATCGGGGCCCGCCACCCGGAGAGCGATCGGAGCGTCGATCGGCGGGCCGTTCTCGAACTCGCGCAGCTCGATCCGTGCACCCGGGTACGCCGCGAGGGAGTCACGGAACCGATCGAGCAGGGCCGGTGTCGAGCGGGGATCGTACTCGTCGAGAAGCACGAAGAGCTGCCCCACGCTCGCGTTCTCCTCACGCGGGGTGACGTTGTAGTAGACCTGGGGATTGTCCCGGCCCACCGAGGTAAAGACCGCCTTCACTTCGGCTCGAGCGAAGAGCACGCGCTCCGCAAAGCGGGCGGCCCGGTCGGTCGCGTCCAGGCTGCTCCCGTTCGGCGTGCGGATGTCCACCTCGAACCGCGGCGTCTCGGCCTTGGGGAAGAGCGAGAAGCCTACGGCCGGCACCACCGCTACGCTCGCGGCGACCAGCGCGGCTGCCGCGATGAGCGTGCGCCGCGGGTACGCGAGGGCCAGGTGGAGCAGGGGGGCGTAGGTCCGGTGGATTCCGCGCGTGAACGCCCGGAGCGCCCGGCTTTCTCCCGAGTGGTCCTTGAGGATGAGGCTGGCCAGCCACGGAATGATCGTGAGCGACACCAGCAGGGACGCCGCGACCGTGTAGACCACCGTGATCGGGAGCGAGCGGATGTACTTCCCGGCCAATCCCGGAAGCACGAGCAACGGGACGAACGCGAGGATGAGCGTGGCGGTGCACCCCAGAATGGCGACCGAGATCTGCTTCGTGGCGAGTATCGCGGCGTCGCGCCGCGAATGCCCCTCGCGCAGGAACCGGGTGATGTTCTCGGCGACCACGATCGAGTCGTCCACCAGCAGGCCGAGCGCGATCACGAAGCCCACGATCGAGAGCTGGTTGATGCTGAAGCCGGTCAGGTCGAGCAGCGTCACCCCGACCGCGAGCGACAGCGGTATCGAGATCATCACGATCAGGGACGCTCGGAGCCCCAGCGGAAGCAGCGTCACCAGGACGAGGCCGATCGCGATGGCGAAGTCGGTCGCGAGCCGGCTCAGCCGGTGCGACACCTGGCTGGCCTGGTCGAACCCCCGGGCGAGCTTGACCGTCGGCGGCAGCGTGCGCTCGAACCTGTCGAGCTCCTTCCAGATGCCGTTCCGGACCCGCTCGATGTTCTGTCCGTCCTGCTGGGTGGCGGTCACGAAGACGGCGCGGTGCCCGTTGTAGCGGCCGATATAGGTGGGATCGGCGTAGCTCCAGTCGACCTGAGCGACATCGGACACGCGCACCAGGCCGGCGCGCGCCCCACCGACCACGGTGCGTCGTACCTCGTCGATCGTGGCGTAGCTGCCGCCGGTCTTCACATCGAAGCGACGCAGCCCGGCGTCCACGCTCCCGCCCGGGATGTCCGTGCTCTCGCTGCCGATGGCCTGGAGCACCTGGCCCGGCCTGAGCCCGAGCTGGGCGAGCCGGCCGAGGTCCAGCGACACGCGGACCTCTCGCGCCGGCGCCGCCCACCGCTCCGCCCGACGCACGCCGGACACCGTCTCGATCCGGTCCTCGAGCTGCTCGGCCAGCGAGTCCAGGGTCCGGTAGGAGGCGAGCTCGGAGACCAGGGCCAGCTGCGCGATGTTCACGTCGAGCGGGCTGCTCTTCCTCACGTCGAGCAGCGTGAGCTCGGCCGGCAATGATCCGCGGAGGGAGTTCACCTCCCGTAGCACCTCGTCGTACTTCTTGTCCGCGTCGCTGTGGGCCTGAAACTCGACCCGGATCGTCGCCAGCCCGTCTTCGATCCGGGACTTGATGCTCTTGAGCTCGTCCAGCTCGGCAACCCGGTCCTCGATCTTCTTCACGACCAGGCGCTCGATATCGGCGGGATTGGCGCCCGGGTAGACCGCAACCACCGTCGAGATCGGCACGGGGAACGTGGGATCTTCGGATCGGGGGATCGACAGCCACGATGATGCCCCCAGCGCCGCGGCCATCAGGAAGACGACGACGGTGAACTGGTAATTCTTGACGCTGAAATCGGAGATTCTCATGGCAGCACCCGCACCGGGTCGCCGTCGTTGAGATAGACGGCGCCGTCGGTCACGACTGCGCGCGCGCCGCGCAGGCCCGCCGTGATGCCTACGCGCCGGCCGTCGGTGAATCCGATCGTCACGTCGCGCCGCTCGGCGTATCGCGCGTCGCGTGCGAGCACATAGACCAAGCCGCGCTCGCCGTCCGCTTCGACTATTGCTTCGATGGGAACCAGGCTTAGCGGGTGGGCGGTCGCGGGGCTGATCTCGACCCGGCCCACCAGCCCGTTGGGCAGCGTGCCGGCGCCTCGGAGGGCGATCTCGACCGGGTAGGTGCCCGTGCCCGGCGAGGCGGCCGCGGCGATCTCGCTCACTGTGCCTTCGAAGTCCTTTCCGGGATACGCGTCGAAGCGGACGATCGCCGGGTTGCCTGGCTCGACCCGGACGACGTCGCGGTCCGGCAGCCCCACGCGCAGGACCACGCCTCGGGCCGCGCTGGCGAGCGTGAGCACGGGCGTTCCCGGCGACACCAGCTCGCCGGCGTTCGCCTGGCGCGCCAGCACCGTGGCCGCGGCCGGCGCGAGAATGGTCGCGTAGCGTTGGTTGAAGGTGGCCGCGTCGAGGTCCGCCGCCGCCGCGGTCAACCCGGTGCGCGCGTCCTGCAGCTGCACCCGGGTGATCACGCTGTCGGCATAGAGGCGCTCGAAGCGCGCCACGTCCCGTGCCGCCTTCTCCTCCGCGCTCCTCGCCTTTGCGACGGCGGCGTCGATCTCACGCTGCTCCAGCGTCGCGAGCACCTGACCCGCGTGTACCCGGTCACCCGGGTCCACCAGCACGCGGGCGATGACCCCGCCCACCTTGAAGCCGAGGGCCAGCTCGTCCTTGGCGCCGAGGGTCCCGGTGCCGGTGACGGGTTGGGTCAGCGCGCTGTCGGCGATCGCGGCGACCCGCACCGCACGCGCCGCGGGCGTGGCGCCCGGAGGCCGTGTCTCCGCGGCCGGGCGGGTGCAGGCCGCCGCCGCAAGCACGAGCAGGGCCGCCGCGGCCGGCCCCATCCCAGGTGTCGTCAACATGGATCTGCTCCTCCGGTTACGGCTCGATCGTGCGTAACGCCGCTACTCGTTCGAGCTCGACGTAGCGAGCGGCGTAGGCATACCGAGTCAGGATCTGGTTGAGGCCGGCGTTCGTGAAGTCGGCCCGGGCCTGAGTGAACTCCAGGTGCGGGGCGAGGCCTTCGTCGTAGCGTCGACGGACCAGCTCGAACGTCCGCGCTGCGGCCTCGAGCCGCGCTCCAGCGGTGGGAATCGCCTCCCGGGCCACGATGGCCGCGTCATACGCCTGGCGAACCTGGAGCGTGATCCGGGTCTCGAGATCCTCCCGGGCGACCTGTGCACGCTCGGTCTCCAGCCGACCTTGCCTGCGTCGGGCCGCGTCCCGGCCGCCGTTGAAGAGGTTCCACTGGACCACCACCGAGACGGCCGTGAAGTCGTTGGCGCTGCTGAAGCGCAGCCGGTCCCCTTGGAACCCGTAGTCCACGGCGAGCGCCACGCTCGGCAGGAACGACGCTTCCGCCAGCCGGGTCTGCGCCCGCGCGGCACGGATGCCGAAGTCGGCCTCCCGCAGCTCGTCGCGGGCGTCGTGCGCCCGGGCGAGCGCTTCGTCGAGAGTCGCGGCGAGGGGAAACGCGAGGGCCGAATCGGGAATCACCGCCACCGGGTGGTCGAGCGCCCGGTGGAGCAGCTGGTTGAGGGCTCGGCCAGCCGCGTCCCGCTGCTGCTCGGCTTCGGCCAGCCGCTGCGTGGTTTCACTCAGGTCCGCCCGGGCGCGCGACACCGCGTCCGGCGTGGCCGAGCCCGCCGCCACCAGGCGCTCGCTGACGCGGAGATTCTCCCGGAGCACCTCCAGCGTCGAGCCGTAGAGCGCCGCTACCTGCCGGGCGCTGGCGAATTGCAGGTAGCCCAGCTCGATCCCTTCCGCGAGGTCGCGCGCCGCCGCGCCCAGCCGCCGGTGCTGGATCTCGCGCAGGCTCCGTGCGAGCGAGTAGTTCGCCAGAATCGACGCGTCGAACAGCGGCTGCGTCACCCGCACCCGCATGTCCTGCTTGAACGGCTGCGTGATACTGAGATCGGTAGGAAATGCACTGGTTCCGGTGAGCTGGTTGAGCGCCCGATAGGCGGGGTTGACCAGGTCGCCGATGTCCAGCACGCCGCTCAACGCCGAGTACCGTGCGTCGACCCCTGCGGTGGGGAGGAACAGCGCCCGGGCGCGGGTCACGTCGAGGTTCCGCTCGTCGGTCACCAGCCGTTCCTGGGTGAGGCCGAGGTTCTGCTCGAGTCCCTCGCGCACCAGGGCATCGAGGGGGTTCTGCTGGGCCGCCGCCGGCCAGCTCGCGCCGAGGAGGATCAGCGCGAGGGCCGGGACCGCTCTGGCAGCGATGCCGACTACCATCGGGTCTGCCTGGCGATGTCACGCTGCCAGATGAGAATCCACTCGGCGAGCGTGAGGTTTCCAGTGCGCGGCATGTTGTTACCTCCATTCCTGTATCGACACCGTGTACCGACCGGAGAGACTTGGCCGGCCTGCGCCCTACCGCGCCAGCACGAGCCGGCGCTGCGCGCCCGGCGCAACCGTTCCGAGCAGCGCCCGCTCGCCGCTGACGGCGGACGGCTCTTCCGCCCATGGCGTGGCGACGCCCTGAGCCGCGGGCGTTCCGGAGGCCCAGCGGCCCAGCAACGCGCGACCGCCGTCGATCGCCGTGAGCGGGGGCTCCGGCTGTGCGACCACGCGATAGGACCCCGGCACGAGATTGAGGAGCGCCCGCTCGGGGCCGACGCTTTGGGCGGCTGCGGGCGCGGCCAGCGCCCCCAGGGCTGCGAGGCCGAGGAGACCGGCCCCGAGCAGGGCCCGAGGGGAGGGAGAGAGAGGTTGCGCGAACATGGGGGTACCCTCGCTTTCGAGTTGTCCTGATGGTTCCTTGTACCAGCCGCCAGACGGCGGTTATCTTTACAACGTAAACATCAGCCGGAATGTTTCCGGTGTCAATATCGGCCAGGCGGTCCGCGTCATGCCCAAGCCCAAATCGTCCAGTCCGGCATCTGCGCAGCCGTATCACCACGGCGACCTGCGGCGTGCGCTGATCGACACGGCCGTGGCCATGGTCACCGAAGAAGGGGCGTGGAACTTCACGCTGCGGGAGGTCGCGCGCCGGGCGGGTGTGAGCCACGCGGCGCCTTACAACCACTTCCAGGACAAGGCCGAGCTCCTCGCCGAGGTGGCGGCCCTCGGCTTCCAGGCGCTGCGGCAGGCGATGGCGCAGGCCTGCCGCCGGCACCCGCGCTCGGCTCGGCAGGCGCTGGTCGGCATCGCCGCGGCGTACGTGCGGTTCGGGGTCGAGCACCCGGGGCACTATCGTCTGATGTTCGGGCCGGCGATGGCGGAGAAGGAGCACTACCCGGTGCTGGAGCAGGCTGGCAATACGACGTTCGCGGAGCTGACCGGCGCGCTGGAGCGCGGCCAGGCGGCGGGTGAGGTGCGTCGAGGGTCCGTGCGTGACCAGGGCCTCGCGGCCTGGTCGCTGGTGCACGGGCTTACGACGCTGCTAATCGATCAACGGCTGAGCTTCCTCGGCGTGTCGACCAGCGAGGCCGAGCGGCAGGCGAGGGTGGCGGGTACGGCGTTGGTCGAGGGCTTGAGCGCGGCGACCGAGTCGTCAGGTGCTCGCTCGTAGCTCGGCGACCCGTCGGGGGTCTTCGAAGAGACGCGCCGTCACGGCCCCGAAGATGAAGCCGCCGACGTGCGCCGCGTACGCCACGCCGCCGCCCGGCGGCGCGTTCGCCACCGCGCCGAGGCTCACGAACTGGATCAGGAACCACACGCCGATCAGGAGCGCGGCCGGCACGTACGTGACCCGCACGAACACGAAGATGATCAGGAGCGAGCGGATCCGGTCACGAGGGTAGGTGACCAGGAATGCACCCATGACCGCCGCGATCGCGCCGCTGGCCCCGAGATTGGGAACGCTGGAGCCGGGGCCGGCCGCAATCTGCGCCAGGCTAGCGGCCAGCCCGCCCAGAAGGTAGAAGACCAGGTATCGCGGCGGATTCATCAGGTCTTCGATCTCGGGGCCGAAGGCCCACAGAAAGACCATGTTCCCCAGGATGTGCGACCAGCTCCCGTGCATGAACATCGCCGTGAGGATCGTAATCCAGTGATGGCCGGCCACGATGTCGGAGGGCACCAGCGACCACCGGGTGACGAACGCGTCTCCCCCCACCAGCTCGGCCGCAAACACCAGGGCGTTGACGAGGATGATGAGGGCCGTGACGGTCGGGAAGCGCCCTGGCCGCCGTGATGCATCGGTCAGCGGAATCACGCTCATCACAACCCTCCTGGATCGCGCATCGCCGTCAGGCAGGCCAGTGGCTCACCGAGCGCCGAGGGCTTCGGTGATCGCGGCCTTCGCGGCCGACAGCCTGAAGGCGCCGATGAGAAGCACAACGCCGCTGATGAGCGCAAAGGCCGCGATGAGTCCCATGATCGCCGCCAGCGTGGCGGGGGGATTCATGATCGCGAGCGCACCGGCGGCGATGGACAGGATGCCGAAGCCCAGCGACCAGCCCCAGGAGAGCCCCACCCTGCGCTCCCAGACCGCGGCGCCCACGGCGATCGCGCCGGTGAGAATGAGCCACCACGTGGTCCAGACGACCGCGAAGGCAAGCGAGAGCCCCGGGTAGTAGAAGAGCGCCGCCACCCCGAAGGCCGCGCTGATGAGCCCGCTGAGCAACAGCACCCACCATTGGTCGACCGCTGTGCGCAGCTCGAAGGCGCGAACCACCTGGACGATCCCGACGAACATCGACCAGAGTGCGATCACCAGGGCGAAGGACGCGATCGAGTCCAGCGGGCGCGCGATGATGAGTAGCCCGACCGCGACCGCGAGAAGGCCGCGGAGCACCAGCGCCCACCAGGTACGCCGGTACGCCGTCCGGATCAGATCCGAAGCCATTGTCGCCTCCTGCCGCAGGTATGCGGCGTGTGGGGACCGCGGCCGGACGACCCCGTACCTCGGCCGCCGTCCGGGTGCTGGGTGAGTCGGCACGACCGGAGTGGCCCTAACCTATCGGCGGGACCACGTCCCGCCAGCCGCTCACGCCGCGAGGCCGTCGCGTCGTGACTGGCTCGTTACACGCTTCGTCGCGGCAGTCATACCGCCTCCAGGCGGGCGGGCTCGCGCTGCTCGAGGAAGTCGATCAAGGCGGGGGCGAGGACCTCGACCTTGACCATGTGGGTCTGGCCGGGGAGCGTGCGATACGCCGCCCGTGGGAGGATGTCGGCCAGGGCCTTGTTCCCGTTCCGCATCCACGCGGGGCTCTTGCCGCCGTCGAGCACCAGGCACGGCGAGCGCACGGCGGCCCAGCGGTGTCTCGGCAGGGGCTGCCTGGACTGGAGCCCCTGGAGCAGCGTCATGTCGTAGGGGACGGTGTGGGCCACCGCGGCGAGCTTGGGCCAGTTCGGGAAGAAGCGCATCACCGCGACGACCAGCGCCGGCGCGCCGACGATCCGCATGAAGCGCTTGACGATCTCGTTCCGGTTGCCCTCGGCCGCCAGACGCTCGAGCCCCGGAATGAAGCCGTCCGGGACGGGGGTGCGGCTCGCGTCCACGATCAAGGGGGGCTCGTAGACGGCGACCTTCGGGACCCGAAGACCGCGGGCCGCGGCATCGAGCGCGAGGACGGCGCCGGAGGAGACTCCCGCGAGGGAGGCTGATCCGCCGGCGGCGGTGATGAGGGCCGCGATGTCGTCGATCTCGCGATCTCTCGACCAGGGGAGATTGTTGCCGCTCTCGCCTCGGCCCCGGCGATCGTAGACGATGACGGTGAAGTGACCGGCGAGCTGTTTCGCGAGGGCGGGCATGGGCCCCATCCCGCGGTGGCAGAGCGCGCCGTCCACCAGGATGAGAGGCGGTCCGCTGCCCAGGCGGTCGTAGGCGATGGTGGTGCCGTCGCGCGAGGTTACGGTGCTCATGGAGGTCTCCGACAAGGACATAGGTGAAGGTCCGAGCGATCCGAGCCGAGCGGGGTGCCGGGCGGGGATCTACCTATGGTCGAACGAGGGGGAATGAAATCGACGAAGGCGGGGGTCAGCTCGCGAGCCTGAAGCGCTCCTGCAGCACGCAGGCGCTCAACGCGATCATCAGCACCTGGTCGATCGCGGTTCGCGCCCCGTCGTCCAGCGTGGGCAGGGAGTCGAGCAGCGCCGTCACCCGGCCGCGGTCGAAGAACGGCATCGCCGCCAGCGTGGGCCCGCGCAGGGTGTCCTGCATGATCTGATTCAGCCGGCCGTCCTGATTCAGCGTGGCCGGCGGGCTCAGGAACGGATGCTTCTGTCGCCGATAGACGGTGTCGGTGATGGCGCCCTTCGCGGCCTCGCGCAGCACGTACTTCTCGGTCATGCCCCGGATCTTCAGCCGCACCGGCATCGAGCGAATCAGCTGAACCACGTGATGATCGAGGAACGGCACGCGCCCCTCGATCGAATGCGCCATCTCCATGCGGTCGCCGAGCACGCAGAGGATGTAGTTGGGCAGGACGCTCTTGGACCAGAGATAGAGCGACTGATGCACCGGCGCACGCCCGGCAAGCTGCCCCGGCACGTCCATGCTGTCCAGCATCGGCCTGAAGGCATCGCGCTCGCGGGAGAGCGTCAGGACGTCGTCGGCGAGGAGCCCGTGCAGCTTGTAGGCGCTGGCGGCGGCGGCCTCGATCCAGGACGGCGTGAAGCCGAGGAGGCGGTTGATGCTCTCGGTGGAGACGCCCTGGCCGTGGGGCAGGAGCAGCCCGCGCGAGACCGGATTCGCCCGCTCCAGCTCGGCCAGCAGCGTCTGGACCGCGGCGGGATCCTGACCCCCATTGTCGTACAGCAGCATGTCCCGGCGGAAGTGAGGATAGCCGCCGAAGATCTCGTCCGAGCCTTCGCCCGTCAGGACCACCTTGTAACCCGCCTTCCGCACCGCGCGGCTCAGCATGTACTTGGCCACGCCGTGGGCGTTGACGCACAAGGTCTCCGCGTACGCGGTCGCGTCGAAGAAGTTGTCGGCGAGGTCGCTCTGTTGCACCGGGATGGGGAAGAACTCGGCGCCCGCGAGCGTCGCCATCTCCCGTGCCATCACGCTCTCGTCGTAGTCGGGCCGGTCGAACGTAAGGGTGAACGCGCGGATCGGATCGGCGTGATGCCGGGCGGCGAGCCCGAGGACCGTGCAGGAGTCGATGCCGCCGCTCAGGTAGCAGCCGACCGGGACGTCGGCCCGGAGCCGCAGCCGCACTGCGTCGTCCAGCGCCTCACGCAGCTGCTCGGCGTAGTCCGCGTCGGAAAGAGTGGGGGCCGCGCCGTTCTCGGTCGGGTAGTTGAAGTCCCAGTATCGGTGGAGCTGGGTGTAGCCCGGCGTGGCGAGCAGGAAGTGCCCCGGCGGAACCTGGGAGATGCCGTGGTACAGGGTCTCGGTCGGATGGCCACCGAGCAGGGTGGAGTACAGCATCGGCGGATTCCAGCGCGCGGGCACGCCGGCGGCGAAGAGCGCCTTCACCTCCGACGCGAGATAGAGCGTGCCTTGATGGACCGCGTAGAAGAGCGGCTTGATCCCGAAGCGGTCGCGCGCGGCAAAGAGCTTCTGGTTCGGCTCGTCCCAGATGGCGAAGGCGAACTCGCCGCGGAGCTGGTGCAGGCAGCCGGCGCCGAGGTCCTCGTAGAGGTGCAGGGCGATCTCGCTGTCGGAGCGGGTGCGGAGCTTGTGCCCCCGCTGCTCCAGCTCGCGCTGGATCCGCTCGTAGTCGTAGAACTCGCCGTTGGCGACGATGTGGAGCCGGCCGTCCTCGTTCGCGATCGGCTGATCCCCCGTGCGGAGATCGATGATGCTGAGACGGGCGTGGCCCAGACCCACGCGGCCGTGGGGCGCCATCCACTGCTTCTGGCCGTCGGGCCCGCGCCGGATCAGCGCCTGGACGGCGCGCTCGAC
>CAZFKN010000091.1:0-12915 GCA_964519805.1 uncultured Gemmatimonadaceae bacterium | reverse complement strand
TGGACGAAGCAGTCCTTCTGACCATCCTCGGGCGTAATGAAGCCGAAGCCCTTGGCGTCGTTGAACCACTTGACCGTGCCGGTAGTACGCATTGTCCTGCTCCTTGCAAGTGTGGTAATCGGAGTCCGGACATGCGCCGTACCGACCGACTACGCTATGCGTGATTGATCCCTCACGCCGGGCCTGGCGCCGCGGCGCGCGGACGCGCCTAGGAAACGGCAGCCAGAAATCAAAAAAGGGGCCGGCACCAACGCCAGCCCCCTCTCATAACGTCGGATGTCGAAGCGCAGATGCACCTCGAAGCACGGCCGACAAGATACCCAGCCGACCCTGCGCGGGCAAGGGTCGCGCCCCACCTCCCCGGCTACGCCGGGGTATCCCCATGTGGATAACCACCCCTAGAACCAGCGGCTGGTGCGGACGCGGCCCGACGAATCGTCCTTGCACTACGACCCGAGCTTCACCTACGCGGGGTGGAGCAGTTGCAGGACGCGACGCGGGAGCAGGCGTGGTACGAGACCCTCCGCCGGTCGCATGCCGACACGCTCTGGCTTCGGACCGACGGCGCCAACGACTGGGCCACCCTTTGGATGTTCCTGGGGCGGCGTGACGCGGCGATCGATTCATTGCAGTTGGCGCTGGCCGACACCATCTATCCGTTCACCACCCGGGCCGCGCTGCGGGTGAACCGGTTCTGGGGGCCGTTGAAGAGCGACCAGAAGTTCGAACGGGTGGTCGGCGCGGAGTAGCGATTCGCTATTGGTGGGCACTCGGGGTAGACTTCTGGCCGTGGGGCCGACCTATCCGCTGGCCCTTCGCCTGCCCGGGATGCTCAGCGCCGCCGCGACGGCACCCACGTGAGCAGCTGTCCCGGTTGCACCTTGAAGAAGACGCACAGTCGGTCGAGCGTTTCGGCGTGGAGCCGGCCGAAGCGGCCGCCCGGCCGAGAGAGCCGGTAGGCGCTCGGGTAGCTCAGCCGCGCGCCTCGACTGAGCGCGTAGGCGGAGATGCCGCGCCGCGCCATGATCTCGTGCACTTTGAGCCGGACCATGTGACCTTTCGGATGAGACCGCGCGGCTACGTGGGTATAGCCTTGCGATATGCAGCACTGCAGTATAGCATTTGTACGCGCGCCCGGCTATAGATGGGCGCTCCCACTCCAATTACTACGCCCACTTCCGGGTCCCAGCGATTCGAGTGCGCACCTCTTCAGGCAGGTGCCTCGTGGTCTTGCCGTCTACCCAGCACGTGACGACCACGAAGCGACGCCTGAACGTCGGCGTACTCGACCTCGTGGCCAAATCTCCCAAGAACAGCCTCTACGGACGTGTGATGAATCCCAACCTGGCCAGCATCATGCCCCAGGTGCTCAGCGTCTGGTGCGAAGAGGCGGGTCACAACGTTCACTACGTCTGCTATACCGGCCGGGAGGACCTCCTGGCGGAGCTGCCGCCCGACCTTGACCTCTTGTTCATCGGCTCGTTCACCGAAGCCGCGCACCTCGCGTACGCCATCAGCCACCGGTTCCGCCAGCGCGGTGTCATCACGATCCTCGGCGGGCCGCACGCCCGGTGCTATCCTGAAGACTCCTGTCGCTTCTTCGACTACGTGCTGGGTTTCACCGACCGGACGGTGGTCGACGAGGTGCTGCGGGAGCGGACCAAGCATCGGCCCATGGGCCGCGCGATCGCCGCCCGCCAGCAGCCGGCCGAGCTGCCGAGCCTCGAGGCGCGCTGGAAGTTCGTCGCCGCCACGCTCGCCAAGGCGCCCACGATCAAGATCGTGCCCATGATCGCCAGTTTGGGTTGCCCCTACACCTGCAGCTTCTGCATCGACTCCACGGTTGACTACCAGCCGCTCGGCTTCGAGGCCCTGAGCCAGGACCTCCGCTTCCTGGTCTCGAAGGTCAAGGACCCGATCGTCGCGTGGCACGACCCCAACTTCGGGGTCCGGTTCGACGACTACTTGAACGCCATCGAGAGCGCGGTGCCGGCGGGCGAGGTGCGGCACATCGCGGAGAGCAGTCTGTCGCTCCTCTCCGAGCCACACCTCCAGCGGCTCCAGCGGAACAACTTCCAGGCCCTGCTGCCCGGCATCGAGTCGTGGTACAGCCTCGGCAACAAGTCGAAGACGCGGCGCACAGGGATGGACAAGGTGAAGCAGGTGGCGGAGCACGTGAACATGATCCTCCGCTACGTCCCCTACATTCAGACGAATTTCGTGCTGGGGCTCGACTGCGACGAGGGCCCGGAACCTTTCGAGCTGACCAAGCGCTTCCTCGACCTCGCCCCGGGCGCCTTCCCCGCGTACTCGCTCCTCTCGGCGTTCGGCCGGGCGGCGCCGCTCAACCTGGAGTACCAGCGGGCGGGACGCATTCTCCCCTTCCCATTCCATTTCCTCAACAACAATCACGCGATGAACGTCCGGCCGGCGAACTACGCCTGGACCGACTTCTACGACAACCTGGTGAGCCTGAGCCGGTACTCGTTCTCCGGACGGGCCATCTGCCGCCGCTTCGCGGCCACGCGCGGTGCCATACCGCGCTGGATGAACGTGGTCCGGGCGGTGTCGTCCGAGGGCTGGGGCCGGATCGAGTACCACACGCGCATCCGCCGGCTGCTCGACACCGATCGCGACCTGCACGCGTTCCTCCACGGCGAGACCGACCGTCTCCCGGCCTTCTACGCCGATCGGCTGCGCAACGACCTCGGCGAGATGTACGAGTTCCTCCCGCCGGGCGGCGACATGCACGATCCCAACGCCTATCTCCGCAGCGTCGCGGACGAAATGCCGCTCACCCAGCTCGCCGGGGCCCCGGCACCCACGTGACAACCGCCGCTGCGGGGTAGATTGGGGGAGTGCGTGAACCCCCGGACCGCCGCACGACATGATCGACCCTGCAGCAGCCCTCGCCGACGCGCTCCGTGACCGCTATGCACTGGAGCGCGAGCTCGGGCATGGCGGCATGGCGACGGTCTGGCTCGCCCGCGACCTGAAGCACGACCGCCCACTAGCGCTCAAGGTGATCCACCCCGATCTCGCCAACTCGCTGGGCGCCGAGCGCTTCCAGCGCGAGATCAGGCTCGCAGCCCGGCTCCAGCACCCGCACATCCTTTCCGTGTACGACTCCGGCGCAAGCGCGGGGCAACTCTGGTTCACCATGCCCTACGTCGAGGGCGAATCGCTGCGGGACCGCCTGCGCCGGGGGCCCGTTCCCGCCAGTCAGGCTCTGCGGATTGCCCGCCAGACGGCGCAGGCCCTCGAGTATGCCCACCAACACGGCATCATCCATCGGGACGTGAAGCCGGAGAACATCCTGCTTACCCCCGACGGTAATACCCTCGTCGCGGACTTCGGTATCGCTCGCCCGTTCGGTCAGGCGGCCGAGCCCCAGCTCACCACGGTCGGCCTCGTGGTCGGGACGCCGGGGTACATGAGTCCCGAACAGGCTATCGGCGAGGCGGAGCTCGACGGACGGAGTGACGTTTATTCGCTCGCGTGTGTGCTGTACGAGATGCTGACCGGCCGGCCGCCCTTCGTCGGCCCCACCGGTCCGGCGATCATGGCCAAGCAAGTCTCCACGCCCGCCCCGCACGTGCCGCCCCGGGATGACGTGCCGCCGAGCCTCGCGCGGGCGATCGACATCGCTCTCGCGAAGAATCCGGCCGACCGGTACGCGACCGCGGCGGCCTTCGCGGAGGCGCTCAGCCCGGCGGGCTCGGCGGGCTCCCGCGTCGGGCGGCGCACCATCGCCGCGGTCGGCGCCGTGGTGCTCCTGCTCCTGGGGCTCACGTACTACTCGGGTCGCCGCGCCTCCCTCACGGCGGCCGCGCGCGGCGGCACGCTGGCCTCCGGCCTCAACCGCAAGCTCGCCCAGATCACCTTCGGCCCGGGCCTCGAGGAGTGGCCTGCGTGGGCGCCCGACGGCGCCCGGTTGGCCTATGCCGGCGAGGCGGACGGCTTCAAGCAGCTGGTTCTGCGCACCGTCGCGACCGGCGAGGAGCGTCCCCTGTCGCACGAGCCGAGGGACCACATCCAGCCTGCGTGGTCGCCGGACGGGAAGCGGCTCGCGTTTGTCCGGGCCAAGGCGGAGCGCGGCAAGCTGGAGCCCAGCGACCTGCGCGGCTGGTTCTTCGAAGGCGGCGACATCTGGACGCTCGACCCGGCTTCGGGCGCCGCGGCCAAAGTGGTGGACGACGCGTTCGATCCGGCCTATTCGCCCGACGGCACCCGGCTCGCCTTCGATGCGGAGCGTGCGGGCCCGCGCCGGATCTGGATCACCGACTCCAGCGGGCACAACCCACGACAGGTCACCTCCGATTCGAGCGAGGCGGTGGCCCATACCGAGCCTCGGTGGTCGCCCGACGGGACCCGCCTGGCGTTCAGGCGGATCGAGAAGACCAAGTCGCAGATCGTCGTCGTGGAGCTCGCGTCCCAAGCCATGACCCGGATGACGAGCGGAAGCAGCACCAACATGGACCCGGCGTGGTCGCCGGACGGTCGCTACCTCTACTTGGCCTCGGATCGGGGGGGCGGTCTCAACCTCTGGCGCGTACCCGTCGGCGCGGCCGGGCCCGCCGGCGCGCCAGAGCAGCTCACCACCGGCGCCGGAGACGACGTGGAGCCCACGGTCACGCGCGGCGGCAAGGTGGCGTTCGCGGTGCGGGGGATCAACTCCGACATCTGGCGTCTGCCCGTGTCGCCGGAGACGGGCAGGCCGACCGGGGCGCCAATGGCGCTCGTGGCGACGACCCGGGAGGAGAGCCGAGCTGCCTGGTCGCCGGACGGGAGTCGTATCGCCTTCAATTCGGACCGGTTGGGGGAGATGAATTTGTGGGTGCGGCAAGTGGGCGCCAGCGACGAGCGGCAGCTCACGAACGGGCCTGGAGGCGATTACCAGCCGAACTGGTCGCCGGACGGCAACACGATCGCATTCTTCTCCGCGCGGGGCGGCAACGCGGACATCTGGACCGTCCGGGTCGCCGACGGGCGCCTCACCCAGCTAACCAAGGACCCGGCGACTGACATCAACCCGTTCTATTCACCGGACGGACGGCAGATCGCGTTCTTCTCGGATCGGAGTGGCCGGGGTGAGGTCTGGCTGATGAACGCCGACGGGTCCGACCAGCGCCAGCTCACCGCGTCGGGGGCGAGCGGGCACTTCCTCCGGTGGGCTCGGGATGGCCGCAGCCTGGTGTACCGGGGCGAGGCGGGTGGACAGCTCCAGATCTATCGCGTGTCGGTCGCGGACAAGGTCTCCACGCGCCTGCCCGACGTGTCGAGCGGCGCGCATATGTCGTTCTCCCCGAACCAGTCGCTGATCCTGGACGTGCGCGGCCACAAGACGCTTTGGGTCTACCCCGTCAACGGCGACTCGGCGTACCAGGTGTTCGCGTTCCCCGATCCCGACGTTCGGATCGACTATCCCGTCTGGTCGCCCGACGGCGCGTGGGTGCTCTTCGACCGCGCCGCCCCGAAGGGCGGCGACCTCTGGGTGATGGAAGGCGTGCAGTAGGCGCCTCAGGCGCCGGCGCCCTCCTCCTCGTCTTCCTCCCGCACCGCTGACACCGCGGCCTTGACGTCGGCCGCGAGCGTGCGCTCGCGGCGGAGGGCGTCGATCAACGCCTCGGCCTGCTTCATCTGGAAGCCGAGCGCCCCGGCCCGCTCGATGACGTGGTCGACCACCGCACGCTGGGCCTGGAGCGCTTCGACGGTCGCGCGGACGTCGATGGCCAGCGCTTCCGCGCGGGCCAGGCGCTGCTCGGTGCGCTCCAGCTGCCGGCGCCGCGCCTCGAAGCCCTGGAGCGCCTCCTCCGCCGCGCGGAACTGGCCCTGCGTTTCCTCGAGCAGGCTCCGGGTGTCCTCGACCTCGCGCCGCGCGGCGCCGATGGCCTGCATGTGCTGCACGGCGCTCTCCGCCAGCTCGAAGATGTGCTTCACCTGGGCTTCGAGTGCCTCGACGGCGCCCTGTCGAGCGACCGTCTGCTCGAGGGCCCGGGCCGCTTCGGTCTGCGCGGCCTCCCAGGTTCCCAGTAGCTCTTCGAAGCGCGAGAGCTGCCGATCGATCGGCTTGAGCGCGGTAGCGCGCGACTCGAGCTCTGTGGTCAGGCGGTCCAGACCCCCGCTCTGCTGCTCGGCCGATTCGAGGCTCGCCGCGATGCCGCGCGACAGCTCCTCCAGCCGGTGCGCCGTCTCGGCCGCTTCCTGGCGGACCGTCGATGCGCGCGTGAGGTGCTCCGTGGCCCGATCGAGCGCGCCCTGCCGCTGCTCCAGCTCCTGGCCCAGCAGGCGGATGCGTTCCTCCATCTCGTCCAGCTGGCCGGTCCGGGCCTCCAGCGCCTGCGCCGACTCGCCGACCAGGCCGATCCGCGTCTCGGCATCGCTCACCGCGCTCGCCACGCCGGCCATCGCCTCCGCGATCTGCTGCGCATCGTCCGCCTGGCGAGCAAGCTTGCCGAAGCGGTTCTCCGCGTTGTCCATCCGCGCCTGAAGCGTTTCGGTGCGCTCGACCAGCGTCGCGGCGGCATTGCCCAGCGTATCCAGCCGCTGATGCACCTCGTCGACGAGCGCTCGCCGGGCCTCGATGCCGGCCATCGCGTTCTTGACGACATCGACGTCGCCCCGGATCCGCTCGACCACCGGCTCGAGCGCGCTCAGATCCTTCACCTGCGCCTGCACCTTCCGGGTCCAGATGTCCGCGTTGGCGAGCCAACCCTGGACCTCCCCGTGGCTCTCGCGCAAGCGCGACATCTCGGCAGCCGCCAGCCGCATCTGCTCCAGTCCGTCGGCCATCAGCTCCCGGGTGCCTTTGAGCGCGGCGAGTTGCCGACCGACTTCCGAAACCTCAGGCTCCAGCTCGCGAATTCGTTGCATGCCGGTCGAGACGCTCTGCGCCGCCGCGTCGAGTCGCTCGGCCTCGTCCCGAATGGAGCCGATGCGCCGGGCTTCCTCCGCGAGGCGGGTGAGCTCGGCCGACAGATCCGCGCTCTGCTCGGACAGGGCCCGGACCTGGGCCTGGACCGCGGCTGCGCCCTGGCTCGCGGCATCGAGCACCGCAAACCGGGCCTCGCAGTCCTTGACGGCGCCGCGCAGGTCGGCGACCCGTTCGCTGACGGCATGGAGCCCACGGTTCTCCAGCTCGAAGCTCTCACTGCTGCTGCGCATCTGCTCCCGCAGATCGGTGAGAGCCTGCCGGGCCGCCTGTTGACCCTCGTCCACGTGCCGCTGGGAGGTCTGGAGCTCCTCGGTGCGCGCCAGCACCTTGGCCTGCAGCGCCTGGACCTCGGACACCTTGGCCTCGACCGCCGCAAACCGCCGGATCTGCTCCTCCTGGCGACGTACCCAGACATCCAGCTCGCGGTCGAGCCGGGTGAGCTGGGAGATCTGGGTTGCGGCGCGGTCCACGGCCTCGCGCTGCTGCTCGAGAGCGGTGGTCTTGTGCGTGACCTGCTCGGCCAGCGTCTTGAGCACAGCGAGTTGATGCTGCACACTGGGGATGGCTTCCGCCGCCTGGCTCACCGGCTCGAGGGCCCGCTCGGCCCCCTGGACCCGGCGCTCCAGTTCCTCCAGCTTGCCGGATGCGCCCTGGTGCTCCTGGTCGAACGAGTCGAGGCGCCCCATCGTATGCCGATGCGCGCGGAGGGCGTCATCGTGCTGTCCGCGCATCCGGGCCACGTTGTCAGCCAGATCGGCCAGTTGGGTGCGCAGGGTATCGGCCTCCGCGCGTAAGGCGGCCATCGGGCCTTCGAGACTCAAGAAGCGATCCAGCTCGCCCCTGAGGATGAGCGCGGTATCGACCTTGTCACCCACGGCGCCGAGCTGGCTCTGCAGCCGCTCGACCCCTTCGGCCGCGTGGGCCAGCTGTACCTCGGCGCGTGCCTGGGACTTGGTCACCCGGTCGGCCTGGCTCTCGACGCCGCTGAACCGAGCACCCAACTCCTCGAGTCCGGCGAGGCGGCCTTCCACCCCGGCGAAGCGCTCCTGCATGGCATCGAGCGCAGCCGCGGTCTCGGAGATCGAGTCCAGCGATCGCAGTTGCTCGGCCGCCTTCTCGGCGCGCACCACAAGCGCTTCAAGAGCGGCGTACTCGCGAGCGACCGAGCGCTCACGCTGGCTAGCGGCGGTCGCCGCATCGGTCTCCGGACGGCGTAGACTCTTGAGAAACGTGACCATGGCGTAGACTCCGACGGGAAGCGCGCGCAGGCGGCTCGGCTGGGGTGAGCCGGGGCCCGTGGAACCGGCTCCAAGGGGGATCAGCTCGCGCGCGTGGTGACTTGTTTCGTGGATCAGGCTGGACTGGCGCTTTGTCTGCAACGCGTATGCCCGACACCGAGCCGCCTGCTCGGCCAAGCGCGCACCCCCCAAGACGATGGGGTGGCGCGAGATGGCGGTCGCCGGCGGGGGGCGCGCGGATCGGGAATGCAACCGTCGCCGGGCGGGCCGGATGGCGCCGTGCGAGGTTACGGGCAGGTCGCAGGACCCGCCGTGAGCCGGCTCACATAGGGAGGGGTTCATGAACGAGAGAGCTGATCGCATCCTCGCGGCGGGTCGCTTGGTCTTGAGCGCGGCGTTGTTGGCCGGCGTCGCAGCGTTCGACGGGTGCGGCTCGCACCGGGAATCGGAGGTTGCCCCGGCCGAGCGCACCGGCGGAGACAAGCCCGCGGATTCCGGCCGGGCGCGCGAGATCGAGCGCGCACCCCGGGCCGACCCCACCAAGCCCCCTGGCAAGCCCGCGCTCAAGCCGGACAGCGATCCCTATCACCCGGCGCCCCGTGACACGGTCAACGCAACGCTCTATACCGGATGGAAGTACTACAACGCCGACTGCGCCCGGTGCCACGGGCAGGATGCGACCTATAGCGCTATCGCCCCCTACCTGATCGAGAGCTTCCGGACCGGTCGGGTGGACCACGAGGAGTACTGGCGGGTCATGCGCGGGAGCCGGGCGCCCAACGGGATGCCGAGCTTCATGGGTTCCATGGACGAGGACAAGCTGGAGGCCATTTTCGAGTACTTGAAGGCGCGCAGCGAGGGGAGGATGCATCCTGGCCGGCCGGTGGTCACGCCAAGTTGACAAGGTACCGTACCGGCGTGACGTTCCGCCGTCTCTCCCCGAGGCGAGCATGACCGACCGGCGCTCCGTAGGCAACGACGGCCTCGTCCACGCCGTGCGCGCAATGCTGGACGCGGCCGTCGCTCAGGCGCAGGCCGCCACGCTGCCTTGGAACTACGCCGCCCTCTTGCACCCTCGACGCAGGGTCGGCGAACGGGGCTTCGGCGTGATCACCCTTCGGGGCGAAAGCCTCCCGCTGACGCCCGGGCTCCTGTCCGGGCTCTCGGCGGGACCGATCTGGGTACCGGCGGTGGGGTTCGTCCTGGTGGAAGCCGCGACGACAGCGGGCGCCGGCGATGAGTCCCCGGTGGAGCAACTGGTCCTCCGAGCGGCGGAACACGGCGCTCCCATCCCGCCGGGCCTCGCCCATGCGCTCGCCGCGTCCGAGGCGGCCACGCGGGAGAACGGTGCTCCTCCGGACGAGCCGCCCCCGCTCACGCTTCCAGCCACGCTGCACTCAGCCACCGCCGTCCGCACCCTGATTTTGCTCGCCAAGGTTCGGCCACGGGGCTGGCCAGCCTAGAATTGCGTCAGCCGGCGGGCTGCCGCGACCGCCGACTCCAATAGAGGTACACGGGGATCCCCAGCCCGAGCAGCAGCCCGCCCACCGCAGCATTCCGTAGATTGGCCAGCACCGAGCTCACCACGACGTAAAGCGCCGCTGTCACAAACAACGCCGGCGTCCACGGAAAGCCGGGAACCAGGAACCCCCCGGACACCCGTCCGGCCGCGCGGTCGCGCGCGCGATACACGAAGAGGCCGGCGACGGTGAGTCCAAAGAAGATCCAGTCAGCGAACGCGACGTAGTCCACCAGCTGGCCGAAGGTGCCCGAGAGCGTGAGGGCGATCGCCCATCCGGCCTGAAGGGCGATGGCTGCGGTCGGCGTCCGGTGGACCGGATGGAGGCGAGCCAGACTCGGGAAGAATACGCCATCGGACGCCATGGCCTGCAGCGCCCTCGGCGTCACAAGGATGACGAGATTGAGGAAGCCAAGCGTAGAGACGGCGATTCCCGCGGCGATGAGAGTGCCGCCGGCGGGGCCGAGGAGCAGGCGCATTGTGTCGGCCGCGGGCGCGGTGCTCTCGGCGAGCCCGGCGGCGCCGAGCACCCGGAGGTACGCCAGATTCGCGAGGAGATACACGCCCACAACCACGGCGACGCCGAGCACGAGAGCACGCGGGAGGTTCCGCTCGGGCTCGATGATTTCTTCGGCGAGGAAGTTGGTTTGCTGCCACCCCCCGTACGTGAAGAGAACCGGGACGAGCGCGGCGCCGAGCCGCACGACGATGCCTGCGGAGCCGGGGGCCGCCGGGGGCAATACCGCTGCCGGCGAGGGCAAGACGGCAGACAGCCCGACCGCGATCAGCACCGCCAGCGCGGCGAGCTTGAGCAGGGTGAGGACGTTCTGGGTGACGGCTCCGGGCTTCACGCCGACCCAGTTGATCCCGCTCAGCAGCACGATGGCGCCGATCGCCGCGGGAACCGTGAGCCGCGCGGGCAAGCCGGCCAGCGCGAGCGCGTAGTTCGCAAAGGTGACCGCGACCGCGGCCATCGCGCCGGTGGCGATCACGAGCAGCAACGCCCACCCGTACAGGAAGGCGGTGAGCGGGCCCCAGGTCTCCCGTAGGTACACGTACCCGCCGCCGGCCTTGGGGCGCCGTTGTCCCAGCTCGCCGAAGCAGAGCGCGCCGACCAGCGCGATCACGCCGCCTCCGACCCACGCCGTCAGCGTCAGCGCGGGCGAGCCGACGCGCTGGGCGACGGTGGCCGGCGTGCGGAAGATGCCGCCACCAATAATGCCGCCGATGACGGCCATGGTGCCGGAGAAGAGACCGAGGCGCCGGGCGTAGGTCGGGGCCGCCTCCGTGCGGGATATATTCCCATCCATGGCCATGGCCGGGTTTCACCCCATCGTCCAACGCTGGTTCGCGGATCGTCTCGGAGCGCCCACGGCCCCGCAACGGCGCGGTTGGGAAGCTATCCGCGCCGGTCATGATACGCTGATCGCCGCGCCCACCGGCTCAGGCAAGACACTCGCCGCGTTCCTCATCGCGCTCGACGACCTCCTGCGTGAGAGCCTCGGCGGCACGCTCCCGGAAGAAACCCGTGTCGTGTACGTCTCGCCGCTCAAGGCACTGAGCGCCGACGTCCACCGCAACCTCGCAGAGCCCCGGCGGGAAATCCGGCGGCTTGCGGAAGAGATGGGATTCGGCACGCCCCGGCTCACGGCCGCGGTTCGCTCCGGCGATACGCCCGCCGCCGAGCGGGCGGCCATGCTCAAGTCGCCGCCGCACATCCTCGTCACCACGCCCGAGTCGCTCTACCTCCTCCTCACTGCCGAGCGGAGCCGCGAGATGCTGCGCGGCGTGCGCACGGTCATCGTGGATGAGATCCACGCCGTCCTCGAGTCGCGACGCGGCGCCCACCTGGCCCTGAGCCTCGAGCGCCTCGCACACGTGTCCCGGCGGCCGCTGCAGCGGATCGGCCTGTCCGCCACGGTCCAACCCATCGAGCAGGCCGCGAGCTGGCTGGTTGGCGCGGGCGCGCCTCCGGTGATCGTGAACGAGGGACACCGCCGCCACCTCGACCTCGCGCTCGAGCTGCCGAAGTCCCCGCTCGAGGCGGTCATGGCGGGGGAGGTGTGGACGGAGATTTACGATCGCCTGGCCGAGCTGATTCGCGCCCACCGGACGACGTTGGTGTTCGTCAACACCCGCCGGCTGGCCGAGCGGGTAGCGCGTCATCTGGCGGAGCGGGTCGGCGAGAGCGCAGTCACCGCCCACCACGGAAGCCTGGCAAAAGAGACGCGACTCGACGCGGAGGAGCGCCTCAAGGCCGGGCAGCTCCGGGCGCTGGTCGCAACGGCGTCGCTGGAGCTGGGGATCGACATCGGGCACGTGGATCTCGTGTGCCAGCTGGGCTCGCCCCGCCGGATCTCGACGTTTCTCCAGCGAGTAGGGCGGTCGGGCCATACCGTCGCGGGAACACCGAAGGGGCGGCTCTTCCCCCTCTCCCGAGACGAGCTGGTCGAGTCAACGGCGCTGCTCCGTGCCGTGAAAGGCGGCGCGCTCGATCGCCTGGTCGTTCGGGACCAGCCGCTCGACGTGCTGGCCCAACAGGTCGTCGCGGAATCAGCGTGCGAAGACTGGCCGGTCGACACGCTGTTCGCGCTGGTCAAACACGCGTATCCCTATCGCCACCTCGAACGTGCCGAGTTCGATACGGTGGTGGAGATGCTGGCGTCGGGATTCTCGACGCGCCGAGGGCGGCGGGCGGCATTGGTCCACCACGATGCGGTGAACGGTCGGCTTCGGGGACGGCGTGGCGCGCGACTGCTCGCGATCACCTCAGGCGGCGCGATTCCCGATACGGCCGACTATCGGGTCGTACTCGAGCCCGAGGGGACGTTCCTCGGCACCGTGAACGAGGACTTCGCGGTCGAGAGCACGGCCGGCGACATCTTCCAACTCGGTAATCTCTCCTGGCGCATCCTGCGCGTGCAGCAGGGCGTCGTTCGGGTGGAAGACGCCCGGGGCCAGCCTCCCGGGCTTCCCTTCTGGCTGGGTGAAGCGCCCTCACGGAGCGCGGAGCTGTCGCGGGCGGTGTCGGAGCTGCGGCGCGAGCTGGACCCGCGGCTCGGCGACCGCGCTGGTGCCGCCGAGTGGATCGGACGCCTCCTGGGCGACGGCGCCGACGCCCGCGCGGCGGCGGTTCAGCTGGTGGACTACCTGGCCGAAGCACGCCGTCTTCTCGGAGTCCTGCCGACGCAGGAGACGCTCGTGGCGGAGCGATTCTTCGACGA
>CAZFKN010000090.1:8205-13256 GCA_964519805.1 uncultured Gemmatimonadaceae bacterium | reverse complement strand
CGCCACCTGGAGCGCGAAGATCTCCTCGGCCGGCCCGAGCCGGGCGCCGGGCTCGCGGGTGCGGAGCAGGAGCGCGCCGAGGATGCGATCGGCGGCCATGGGGAAGGCGGCGACGGCGCGCACGGCGGGCTCGCTTCGCTCGTACATCCACCGCCGGCGCGCGGCCTCGAACAAGGGATCGGTCTGGACGTCGGAAACGACGACCGGCCGCCCGGTGCGCAGCACCTCGCCCAGCTCGGGATAGCGCTCGACGTCGAGCCGAAGATCGCGGGTGGTGGCGCCCGCGGTTCCCGCGAGAACGCGAGCGGTCGTGGCGCTCTCGTCGGCCAGCACGAACGACGCTTCCCACCGCGGCACCACTCGGCCCAGCCGCTCGGCCAGCGCCTCGAGCACCTCGGGCGTGCGTCGGTCCGTGCGCACATGCTCGATCAGGTCGAGCAGCAGCTCCTGCATCCGTCCGTTGCCGCCCACCCGGTCGCCCACGCGACGGCGCGCCCGGGCCTCGACCCGCGCGCACAGCTCGGGCAGGTGCACCGGCGACGCGAGAGCGTCGTCCGCGCCGAGCGCAATGGCGCGGGCCGGTCCCTCGCGGTCGGGCGAACCCAACACGGCGATCAGCGGCACCTGCCCACCCCATGCAGCATTCAGCGCCTGGAGCAGCGTGCCGAGCGTCGCATCAGCCTCGGGCGTCGTGACCACGGCCACGTCGGGCTTGCCCCCCGCGTCGCTAGGCCCTTGCGTTGGGCTCGATGCCTCGGCCACGTGGAAGCCCGCGCGGCTCAGCGCCCGCTCCATCCCGTACGGGCGCGCCGAAGCGTCCCCGAGCAGGAGGACCCGGGGGCGCTCGCTGGCAAGCTCCGACACGAAGTCGCTCACACGAGCCAGGAGTCGGAATGCGTCGGTCGGCCACACCGGAGCTGCTGGGCGCTCAAGTCTCCATCCAGGGTGGGGTGGACACAGCCCCGGATCGCGGTGTCGCCATCGGCGCCACCGCCATCCAGGTGTTCACGAAGACGCCGAACCAATGGCGCGAGCCGACCCTTGGCCGGGAGACCTGCGCCGCGTTCCGTCGTGCCGTGGCGAAATCCGGGTTGCGGGGGGTCATTTCGCACGATTCGTACCTTATCAACCTGGCCTCCCCCGACCCTGCACTAAGTGCCCGCTCCGTCGCGGCTTTGACCGCCGAGCTCAGGCGGTGCCGGGACCTGGGAATCCGATGGGTGGTGTCGCACCCGGGCAACTACATTGATGACCGGGACTTAGGGCTCCACCGCAATGCCCTCGGCTACGCCCGCTGCCTCCGGGCGGTCCCCGGTCCGGTGAGGATCCTCCTCGAGACCACCGCGGGAACCGGTACCGCGCTCGGCAGCACCTTCGAGGAGCTGGCCGAGCTGCGGGGCCTCATTCCTGCTGAACTCCGCCGCCGAGTGGGGTTCTGCGCCGACACCTGTCATCTCTACTCGGCGGGGTACGATCTCGTCGGCGACTTCGACGGCGTGTGGGAGCAGTGGGACCGGGTGCTCGGCCTCTGGCGGCTAGGGGCCCTGCATCTGAACGACTCCAAGACGCCGTTCGGGTCGCGTCGCGACCGCCACGAGCTGATCGGCGAAGGGAGCCTGGGCCCGGAACCGTTCCGACGGCTCATGACCGACGCCCGGTTCGCCGGCGTGATCAAGATCCTGGAGACCCCCAAGGGAGACCATCCCGAGGCGATGGATCGCAAGATGCTGCGCCGACTTAGGAGCTATGCCCGGGCACCCGGCAGGGCCTCGGTTGCCTCCGCGCGGCAGCGTGCCGATCTTTGATGCCCCAGAGCCCGGGCATCCAGACCGCGCGCCACGCGCGAGAGTGGGAGATATGACGGTTCAGGCGCGATTCGTCCAGCGGGAAACCCTCACCCTCCACGAGCACGGGCTCGACCCCGAGCGCATCCTCCCGAACCTGACCGTCCC
This sequence comes from uncultured Gemmatimonadaceae bacterium, assembly GCA_964519805.1. GTDB lineage: Bacteria > Gemmatimonadota > Gemmatimonadetes > Gemmatimonadales > GWC2-71-9 > DASQPE01. Next base: position 11,304 of record CAZFKN010000090.1, on the reverse strand, counting down.
CCGCCTCATCGAGTACGCGCTGCGCCGGGAGGAAGGCGTCGTCACGGATCACGGCGCGTTCGCCGCGGTCACCACCCCGAAGACGGGTCGGTCACCCAAGGACAAGTTCGTCGTCGCCGACCCGGGCTCCCAGGATCGCATCTGGTGGGAGAAGAACGGGCGGATGGAGGCCGACGCGTTCGACCGGCTCCACGCCGACGTCCGCGCGTTCCTCGACACGCGCGAGCTGTTCGTGCAGGATCTCTTCGGCGGCGCCGATCCCGCGTTCCGACTTTCGGTCCGATTTATTACGCCGAGCGCGTGGCACGCGCTGTTCGTGCGACACATGTTCATCCGCCCGCAGCCCGCCGATCTCGCCCGCTTCCAGCCCGGCTTCACCGTCCTCCACGCACCCGAGTTCCAGGCCGACCCAGCGCGCCACGGCACGCGGAGCGGGACGTTCATCGCGCTCAACTTCGCGCGCCGCATCGTGCTCATCGGCGGGACGCGGTACGCGGGCGAGATGAAGAAGTCGATCTTCACCGTGCTCAACTACCTGCTTCCGCTCGAGGGCGTGCTGCCCATGCACTGCTCGGCGAACGTGGGGCCGGACCACGACACGGCGATTTTCTTCGGCCTCTCCGGCACGGGCAAGACCACGCTGTCGGCGGATCCGTCGCGCAGCCTGATCGGCGACGACGAGCACGGCTGGAGCGACTCCGGCGTGTTCAACTTCGAGGGCGGCTGCTATGCCAAGGTCATCCGGCTCCGGCCCGACACCGAGCCCGAGATCTACGCGGCGACTCGCACGTTCGGCACGGTGCTGGAGAACGTCGTCCTCGATCCGGCCACGCGCGCGGTCGACTACGACGCCGACCGGATCACCGAGAACACCCGCGCGTGCTACCCTATCCACTACATCGGGAACCATCTGCCGGGCGGCGTCGGCGGGCACCCGATCAACATCGTTTTTCTCACGGCCGACGCGTTCGGCGTCATGCCGCCGGTGGCGCGGCTCTCGCCGGACCAGGCGATGTACCACTTCCTCTCCGGGTACACCGCCAAGGTCGCCGGCACCGAGGCCGGCGTTACCGAGCCCACCGCCACCTTCAGCGCCTGCTTCGGCGCACCGTTCCTCCCGCTCCACCCGACCGTGTACGCCAAGATGCTGGGCGAGAAGATCGCCCGGCACGGCGCACGCGTGTGGCTGGTGAACACGGGGTGGACCGGCGGCGCGTTCGGCACCGGGTCGCGCATGAAGCTCCCGTACACCCGGGCGATGGTGCGGGCCGCGCTCTCGGGCCAGCTCGACCGCGCGCGCTTCCATCGCGACCCGGTGTTCGGGCTCGACGTCCCGGGGGCGGCGCCCGAGGTGCCCGCGAGTCTGCTCGATCCGCGGCGCACGTGGAGCGACCCGGCGGCGTACGACGCACAGGCGAAGAAGCTGGCGGGGATGTTCCGGGAGAACTTCGAGCAGTTCCGGGCGCACGTACCGGCCAGTGTATTGGAGGCGGGCCCGCCCGCTTGAGGGGGCGCTCGCGATACGGGCGCTCGCGACACGGGCGCTCGCGACACGGGCGCTCGCGAGCAGGTCGCGCCCCTCCGGCGCTGCAGGTGGCTTCGATCGCAGCGATCACCGCACGCCGCCGCCCACCTGACGCGCCTGTCGTGGCGCCACCCGCTCGCTCGCGCCTGAGCAGACTGCCGGGACAGGCGGGGCACGTCAGTGAGCCGTCGCGTGCTTGGGATCTGCTATGACTGAGCGAACTGCAGCGCCCCAAAGGGCCTGTCTCCGTACGCGAGTCCGCCCGCCCCGGCGCGGGCGCCGCTCGCGAGCCGGCTGAGCCCGATGGCCCAAGCCCCCGACTTCGAAGTCATCCGCGATCCGCTCTGGGACAACATCCGGCTCGACCGCACCGCCGTCGCGGCGCTCGACACACCGACGGTCCAACGCCTCCGTTACGTCCGCCAGCTCGGCCACGCCTTCCTCGTCTACCCGGGCGCCACCCATACCCGCTTCGAGCACGCGCTCGGCGCCTACCACCTGACCCGGAAAGCGCTCGCGTCGCTGGAGGAGCGCGGCGAGCTGGCCTGCGTCGCCGAGGAGGACCGGCTGGCCGTGCGGCTCGCGGCGCTGCTGCACGACATCGGCCACTACCCCTTCTCCCACGCGCTGGAGGAAGCGGGATTCCCGTCGCATGAGAAGCTGGGCGTGGCCAAGCTGGACCGAGGCGACCTGGGCGAGCGGCTGCGTGAAGCCGGCGGACCGGAGTTCCCGGGCCGGGTGGGCGCGCTCATCACCAAGCAGAGCCCGAGCCCGCTCCAGGGCCTGATCTCGGGCTCGCTCGACCTGGACAAGATCGACTACCTGAGTCGCGACGCGTTCATGTGCGGCGTCCCCTACGGGACGGTGGACGTCGAGCGGCTGCTGGCCTCGCTCACGCTGGTGGACGCCGGCGGCCGAAGCGAGGTGGGCGTGCACGAGAAGGGCGTGAGCGCGCTGGAGTCGCTGCTGTTCGCCAAGTACCAGATGTACCGGAACGTCTACTGGCACCACGCGGTGCGCGCGGCGACGTGCATGTTCAAGCGGGCGGTGCTCGCGGCCGCGGCCGCGGGAGCGATCGGCGACGCGGTAATCGCGGAGGCGACGGACGACGGGCTGATGGAGCTGCTGCTGCGGCGAAGCGGCGCCACCGGCGCCGGCCCCGACTGGCGCGGCATCTCGGCGGCGATCCGCGGCCGGCGGCTTTACAAGCGCGCGATGGATCTCCCCGCCAGCGACGTCCCGGCCGACGCGCAGCCCTGGGTCGCCGATGACCCGGCGCTCGTGGCCCGGGTGGAAGACTCGCTCGCGTCGGAGGTCGGGCTGCCGCCCGGGGGTCTGCTGCTGGACTATCCCTCGCGCTCATCCATGCTCGGCGTGGACCTGCCGCTCCGACTCCGCGGCGGCGCGGTCGACCGGCTCACCGACGAGGGCCGCGCCGGCCAGCTCGGCCTCCCGCGCGTGGCGGACGAGCTGTACCGGAGCGCGCGCCGGTTCCGCGTGTTCGTCGCCCAGCCGCCGACGCGAAGCCTGGGCGGCATTCTGGATGTGAGCACGCTACCGGCGGCGGAGGTGTC
>CAZFKN010000090.1:6996-8105 GCA_964519805.1 uncultured Gemmatimonadaceae bacterium | reverse complement strand
GCACCTCGCAGACTGCGCATCGCAGACTGGACATCGCGCTCTGACGAAGAAGGACCACACCATGCATCGTGTCCGCCTGATCGTCATCCTGGGACTGACCGCCGTCGGCTTGCCCGCGTTCGCGCACGCCCAGTCCAACCAAGGCGGGGCCGCGCCGAGGACCTACCGGCTCGATCCCAGCCCCAAGACCATCAGCTGGGGCTACTACGCCGCCGCGGCGACGCCGGTGCTGCGCGTCCACTCGGGTGACACGGTCCAGATCGGGACGCTCATCACCTCGAGCCCCAAGCGACTGGAAGAGGCCGGCGTGGCGCCGCGCGACGTCGAGCAGTCCCTGCGCGACATCTTCGACCAGGTGAAGGACAAGGGTCCGGGTGGGCATATCCTCACCGGGCCCATTTATGTCGAGGGGGCCGAGCCGGGGGACGTGCTCGAGGTCCGCATCCAGAGCATCCGCCTGGCGATCCCCTACGCCTACAACGCGTTCGGCCCGGGCCGCGGCTTTCTCCCCGACGACTTCCCCTACGCCCGGATGAAGATCGTCCCGCTCGACGCAGCACGAATGGTGGCGCGCTTTGCCCCGGGCATCGAGATCCCGCTGCATCCGTTCTTCGGCAGCATGGGCGACGCGCCACCGGACGCCGCGGGGCGCATCAGCAGCGCGCCGCCCTGGATGCACGCCGGCAACCTCGACAACAAGTATCTCGTCGCGGGCACCACGCTCTTCATCCCGATCAACGCGCCCGGCGCGCTGTTCTGGGCCGGCGACGGTCACGCGGGCCAGGGCGACGGAGAGGTGGACATCACCGCCCTCGAGACCTCGCTGGTCGGGACGTTCCAGCTGATCGTGCGGAAGGACATGCACCTGCTCTGGCCGCGCGCCGAGACGCCGGACTACTACATGACGATGGGGATCAACGCCGACCTGAACGAGGCGACGAAGATGGCCGTGCACGAGATGCTCACGTTCCTCACCGAGGACAAGCATCTCGCGCGCGACGAGGCCTACATGCTCGCGAGCGTGGCCGCGGACCTCCACATCAGCGAGCTGGTGGACAGCAACAAGGTCGTCAGCATGATGCTGCCGAAGAGCGTGTTCCTCCGCTAAA
>CAZFKN010000090.1:0-6896 GCA_964519805.1 uncultured Gemmatimonadaceae bacterium | reverse complement strand
GACGTCCCGACCCGCCCTATGATCCGGCATGGCATCCGAGCCCGAACCCGGCGGCGAGCGCCGGCCCCGGCGCCGGTCGAGCATCACGATCAGCGTCCCCCGCGTCACCCGCATCACCCTCACCGTCCCCCAGGTCGAGCCGAAGCACGTCCGGATCGGGCTCTACGTCTCGGTGGCAGCGGGGCTCGCGTTCATGGCGGGGCTCTGGTGGCTCCGGCGCATCGCGCCGGGCCGAGTGGACGCGGCGGTACGCGAGTGGGCGGCGGCGCGCGTGCTGGCGCTCTCCGACAGCACCTACCGGCTCCGGGTGGGCAGCATCGGGTACAACCCGGCCACCGGCAGCGTCTCGGTGGACTCGCTGGTGCTCACCACCGACAGCGCCCGTAACGCCGCGCGCGACCCGCCGCTCCCGATCGTGACGCTCACCGTCACGGGCGGCCACGTCGAGGGCGTGCGGCTCCGGAACGTGTTCGGCAGCGGGCGCCGCACGCTCGCCATCGGCGAGATCCGGATCGACGACGGCGACGCGGACGTGGTGCTGCCGGCGACGGTCGGGGCCGCGGGGGCTGCCGAGGCGGGAGCGCCAGGCGCGGCGCCAGCGGCGAAGGCCGCCTCGCCCACCCCGGCCGGCGCCGGAATCCGGCACGAGCTGGACTTCTTCGAGTGGCGGCGGGGCGTCTCGCTCCCGGAGGGCGTCCCCCGCATCCGGATCGGGCAGGTGCAGGTGCCGCAGGTGCGGATCGTGGTGCGGCCCGCGACCGGGGCGCAGAACCAGGTGCGCATCGTCCCTCGGCTGGCGATGGAGCTGGACAGCCTCGTCATGGACGCGCGTGACACGGCGACGACGCCGATTTTCGCGAACGACATCCGGCTCAAGGCCGAGCACTATCGGGGCGGATGGGACTCGCTCACGAGCCTGTCGATCGACCGGGCGGAGGGGAGTTTCGCGGATTCGGTGCTGCGGGTCGAGGGCGTCGAAATCAGGCCGACGCTGAGCGACATCGAGCTGCGCCAGAGAGGCGGCACCAGGCGCACGCGGATCATCGCCTCACTGGGCCGGTTCGACGCGCGCGGCATCGACTGGGGCGAGATCCTGCGCAACGCGACGGTTGCGGTGCGCGGCATCGACATCGAGACGCCGTCGCTCGAGCTCCTCTCCGACCAGAATCTTCCCGAGCGGCGCGAGACCGACCGGTCGCGCATGCCCAACGAGATCATGCACGACTTCCCGCTCCGGGTCCTGATCGACACCGTGCGCGTGCGGGCGGGTCACCTCGCGTACGGAGAGCTGGAGCGGGGCAAGGACACGGCCGGCGTCGTCACGTTCGAGCAGATCGACGCCACGATCCTCAACCTGTCCAACGATTCGTCCCGGATGTCGGTCGAGCGGCCGGCCGTGCTCACGGCGTCCACCCGGCTCATGGGGAGCGGCGAGCTGTCGGCGGTGCTCGAGATTCCGCTCCTGAGCCGGGACTTCGACATGAAATATCGGGGGAGCCTGGGCGCGATGCCGTTCACCGACTTCAACCGCTTCGCGGCGCGCAACACCACCGTCCGCTTCACCCACGGCGACGTGCTCGGCGTGGACTTCGAGGCGACGGTGACCGGCGGGCTCGCACGGGGGCGCGTGGTGCCGCGGTACCGCGATCTCGCGATCGCGCTCGAGGGCAAGGACCAGGGGATCATGGCGAAGGTGAAGCGGAAGCTCGCGAGCATCGTCGCCAACGCGATCGTGCTGCGCAAGAACAACCCAGCGCCGGACGGCAAGGACGTGGTGGTCGCTGCGGCGATCAACCGGCGCCGTACGCCGTCGGAGGGGCTGTTCACGTTCCTGTGGGTTACGCTCCGGGATCCGATCAAGCGGGTGGTGAAGCCGTAGCGCGCGATAAGCTGTCGAGCCACCGGTCCAGCAGCGGCTCGAACGTGGCGCCGTAGTAGGGCCGGAGCGCCGGAGGCGTCGCATCGCTGAAGGCCGCCCGCTTCGAGGCCTCGTGCGACAGGTGGTGATCGAGCTCACGCACCTCGGCGTAGGTCGCCGTCCCGGGATGCGCCCGGTTGATCGCGTCGGCGAGCCCTTCCAGCTCCTCCTCGCTCGTCACAAAATCGGACTCCGCGCCGAGCACGAGCACCGGACGGGCCACGGCGCTCCAGATCTCGCCCACGTTGATGGCCGCGACCTGCTGGAGATATCGGTCCGGGGCGGGATACTGCAGGAACCGTTTGCACCGCGGCTCGTCGGCAGTGATCGTCGTACCGGTCTCGCCGGCAACCAGCAGGCGATAGCCGCAGCGGATCTTCCAGGACATCTCGCGTTCGACGCTGTCGGCCGAAAGGCCGCCGAGGACGAGCTGCCGGCGGAGGTTCGCGAGCTCGTACTCGTACCAGTTGATTCCCACTGTCGACAGGACGACCACACCGCGGACCGGCGTGCTGCTCAGGTGCCGGGCGATGAGCGCGGGCGCCCCGATGCCGCCGATGCTGTGGCCCAGGAGAAACACGCGGGTCGAATCAACGAAGGGGAAGCGCGGCAGCGCGGTGAGCGCCGCGGCGTACCCCGCGAGCTCCGCATCGAAATCCGCCGTGGCGCACGGGGGTCCGTCGCTGTCGCCCACGCCGCTCTTCTCCACCCGAGCCGTGGCGTAGCCCTGGCGCGTGAGGTGATACAGCAGGTCGCGGTAGGGATCGTTGGTGCCGGGTGCGTCGATCGAGAAGCAGCCGATACCGCCGAGGAGGAGGACGGTAGGGTGCCGGCCTGCATCGCGCGGTGAAGTGAGGACGACCCGGCGGCGGCCGTCCGGGGTGGCGACGGCCGAATACACGATGGAGAAGTCGGCGGCGGCTTCGCGCGGCCACTCGCGGGGCAGGTAGCGGAGGGATGCGAGATGGTCATGCCGGTAGACGCGCAGTGGGACCGGCGTCCCCGCTTTCGCCGAGCGAAGCCGGGCGACCGCGTCCGGCACGGAGGCGATCGAATCGGTGCCCACGTGGACGAGGATGTCGCCGGGGCGGAGGCCGGCCGCGGCCGCCGGTCCGCCGGGAAGGAGGGCAACCACGTAGACGCCGTGAGGCGCGCCGCGTCGGAGGAGGGAGTCGGGCACGTCGGCCAGGCTGGCGCCGAAGTAGGTGCGGCGCGGCAGGTCGGGGAGCGCGAGCGGCCCCTGCTGCGCCTCGGCGCGACCCGGGGTCGCAAGGAGCTGGAGCCAGGCCGCGAGGACGGCGCGAGCGAGCGCTCCGCCGGGCCAGAGTTCGCGCTTTTTCGCTCTTGTCACCGTTCCATCCGCCTCTCACTTAGATGGGATGCTCTCCGTCCCACGTTCCGTGGCCCCGGTCTCCGCGCCCCCGCCCGGGTCCGGTGCGCTCGACGCCGCTAGTCCCCCACCGTCGACAAAGCTCCTCCCCACCGTGCGCCGGGCGCTCAAGCTCCGCCACTACAGCCGCCGTACCGAGGAGGCGTACGTCGGCTGGATCCGGCGATTCGTCCGCTACCACAATCTCCGCCATCCGACCGAGCTGGGCGAGCCCCGGTGTCGCAAACGGGCCCCTCGGCTGTCGCGTCCGGGGCCTACCCATGTGGGCCGGAGGCCGGGATCTTTGACGAGAGTGGGACCGATCGAGCGCGTCACCTATGGCCGCGTGGGCTCACACACACACGCTGCAGCACTGGCCTTTGACATCGACCCGTCCGAGTTACCGGGCTGGCTCCGGGACTTTCGGGCTCTGCTCGATACGACGGTAGCCGAGCGTGTAGCGCTTAACAAGAGCATGCAGCTGTCGGGGGCCGGCGGGCGAGCGCCCTGCCGACATAGAAGTGGTAGGCCGGACAAGTGGCCTGGAGCCTCTGTGACGCCCGTCCGCGCTTTGCTGTCAATTCTGATGCTCGTGGTCGCCGCGCCAGCCCTCGAGTGGACGGTGCGCGCGTGGCGAGGGATTCGCGCCCGACGCTGGCCCCAGACGGTCGGCCGGATCACTTGTTCGAACGTGATCGCTCCGGGGACTATCGGCGCTCGCACCATGCGGCCTGCGCTCGCGGACATCGAGTATGAGTACCGGGTGAACGACCAGACCCTGACGGGCACTCGCGTCGGCGTCGTCGGTGGCCTGGGTACCACCGCCGAAAGTGGGTATCGGGTAGTGGCGCGCTACCCCCTTGGGAAGAGTGTCGTGGTGTGGTACGATCCGGACGACCCCGGCTCCGCGGTACTCGAACCCGGCAGCGCCGGCGATGTCGGCTTGGCCGGGTTCCTCCTGTGCCTCATCGCTGGTCTCATATGGCTGGCTGCTTGAGCAAAGTTGGGCGGCGCACAGCGCGCCCACACCAGCCCCGGCCCCGGCCTAACGCTTCGTTACCGATAGATCCTTGAGGACCTCTTTCCTCGAAGGCCGGACTCGGCTCCCCATGGCTGCGTTCACCAGCTCCTTGCACGTTTCTCACGTCGGCGCGAGCTGAGCCCGAACAATGCGTGCCTATGTTACGCGAACATTCACTACCGTCGTAGCCTGGGCCGTCATGGCCGCCGGTCCAGCGCCGCTCGTAGCGCAGGTCCCTCCGGACACGATCGCTCAGGGCCTGATAAGGCTCGAGCGCCAGTGGAACGACGCCATTCTCCACAACGACCGCACCGCGGCTGCCGCGTTTATGGCCGAGGAGTGGACCGAGATCACCAGTGACGGATCGGTTCTTGGCCGGGCCGAGGATCTCGATGAGCTGGTTGGCGGGTACCACGCAACCTCGCTGCGGCTCTCCGACATTGCGGTCCACATCTATGACAACGCGGCGGTGGTCTCCGGCATCAGTGACGAACAGAGCAGCTACCGAGGGAAGGACACGAGCGGCAGGTTCCGCTGGATGGACGTGTGGGTCCGGCGCGCGGGGAGGTGGGAGTGCGTCGCGTCCACGGTCGCCAGGATTACCCGAGGTAACCCTCCCCGTCGTTAGGCGGCTGCTCCAAGGTTGGAGGTGAGCCCATGACCTCAAGCGACGGTCCCCACACGATCCCCGAAGGGGCGCACCTTGGCACGCTGGCCCGTCGCGTGCTGGCCGGACTCCGCATCTACGTCGGCCTCATCTTCCTGATCGCGGTGGTACCGAAGTTTCGCGGCGACTTCGCCACTCGCCTGAGCGGGTTTCTGTCGAATGTCGCGCTGACCCAGGGTCACCCGTTCTACCGGGCATTTCTCACGAGCACCGTTCTGCCCCACCTCCCGGCCTTCGCCGGGCTAGTTAAGGGAGGCGAGCTCCTGGTCGCGATCGGCCTGATCGGCGGACTCGCCACCCGCCTCGGTGCCCTCGCGGCCCTGGTTCTGACACTGAACTACATGTTCGCCAAAGGGGCGTGGCCCTGGTTCCCATCGAGCAACGACGGGGCCTTTGCGGCGCTCGCTCTCGCCCTGATCATCGCGAGGGCGGGGCGGACATGCGGAGTGGACAGCTACCTGGCCCGACGCTGGCCCGGAGTGCCGCTCTGGTGAACTCCGGGATATCGGTGACGTTCAGCAGACCGTAGAATTCGGTCAAGGAGAGCATCGATGAGAGCCTACTTGCTGGTCACCAGAACGCTGTTCGCGATCATTGCCTTGTTCCACATCACCAGGATTTTCACCCATTGGTCAGCCGTCATCGCCGACTGGACGGTTCCCCTCTGGCTTTCAGGTCTCGGGTTCATCCTGGCCGGTGGACTCACTGTATGGAGCGCTCAACTCTCGCGGCGCTTGTCCGATGCCGCTTAAACCTCCTTGCGAAGCGTGCGGCCGTCACCGACCATGGAACGGATTCACGTCGACCGGCCCATTAGCGCCACCGAACTCGCGGTAGTGCGTGCCGCCCTCGAACGGGCACCTGCACTCGGCATCGCCGCGCGCCCTGCGCCCAGTCTCGATGGCCTCCGCGTCCTCGGCCGTTACCAGTGCGGGTGCGACAGCGTGGATTTCGCCAAACCCGACGGCCAGGCTCGTAGCACGTTGATCGCGGACGGCATCGGCACCACTCCCGCCGGCGGACGTGTGGGCGTGATCGTCTGGGGGACGGCTGAAGTCGTAACCGGTCTTGAGATCTACGATATGGGCGCTGGGGCCGCCGATCTGCGCCTGCCGGAGCGCGACTCGATCCGACCATTTGCAGCCGGCGCCACCTGACACGTGCATGCAGCTGATGCGCAAGCCGTTAGACGGAGCCCACTCATGCTCGAGGTCATTCAACCAACCGAATCCGACGAATGCCACTGCCTCTGTCATCGGTTGCTGGTGCTCGTCGGTCACGCCGGTCCTTGCTGCCAACGGTGCCCGACCTGCGGTCGACGGATTCCCATCACGGCCCTGGTCCGCCACCAGACCCGGTGTCCTCGCGCTTGGCGGGCCGTCGTCGGTCGCGCGACGCGTCGGCCGCAAGCGTGAGGTTCGATGCGACAGGCGCATGCCAGGGAGCAGACGACGAGCATCCGGATCAAGCGTGCCTATGAGCCCGCCACCGCGTCACGCTGGTCTATGGGGCGAGGGACGAGCACTACAATGAGCGGTCGCCCTGCGGGAGTATCTGCGGCGCCGGAGCCCGATGGACCGGCTGTAGCATGGGCGCCGCGCACCATGCGGGTAAGTGCCTCGAACTCTTCTGGTTGTGAGGTTCCGGCCCCCGTGGCTCGCGCCGGCGGCGGTCAGCCGCGGGGCGTCCGGTGTCGCAAACGGGCCCCTCGGCTGTCGCGTCCGGGGCCTACCCATGTGGGCCGGAGGCCGGGATCTTTGACGAGAGTGGGACCGGGCCGCCTGCGCATACGCGGCGCCTCTTCGCAGCGCCATTTCGACAGGCTCCAACGGTGACCAGTGGGGTTGAGGGGGCGTGCGGGGGCGCAGGCCGAGGCTCTGCAGTGCCGCCGAGTGCCGAGGCGGGGTGGCGTTGGCGTGGG
>CAZFKN010000089.1:8005-13353 GCA_964519805.1 uncultured Gemmatimonadaceae bacterium | reverse complement strand
CGGGGTGGCCGGTGCGGCGACGCTTCTTGGTCTTGATCGCGATCGCGCGTTCTATACCGCTCAGCTCGAATCTCCCTCCTAGCCGCCACCACCATCGAGACGGCGGTGTTCGCCTACGTCGCCCTTTCGTGGTTTCACCCGTTTCGGCATCCTTAGGCGGCCACAACGAGACCCGCAGCCCATCAATGGACGACGACCGCCACCTCCGCTTGCTGGAAGAGATCCGCGACCTGCTACGCCAGCAGGTCGAGAACCAGGCCCAGGTCATTCGCACACAACAGGAGGGGATGGCGCGGGCCCGGCGCCTCGTGCCCGCTATCGGGGTCGCCATCGGGATCATCCTGTTCATCGTGCTGGTGCTGCTCCGATTCGTTGTCCGGCGGTACGCCTGATGCGCCGCCAGGAATGAGAGAAGAGTGTCCAGCCTCCGCGACCCTTTCTCACAGCTCGAGTATACCGGTTGGCAACGGGTGGCCTGCAGCTACGATGCGGTTTGGGGCGGCCTGACCCAGCTGTTCATCGGCCCCCTCCTTGACGCCCTCGGACTCGAGGCCGGCATGGTCCTTCTCGACGTGGCGTGCGGCCCCGGCTACGTCGCGGAGGCGGTTCGCGCGGCGGCCGCCGCGCCCCTGGGCCTGGACTTTTCGCCGGCGATGGTTCGGCGAGCCACGCCCGCAACCGCGAGATCCCCTTCGTTTGCGGCGACGCCCAAGCCCTCCCCTTCGGCGCAGGGTCGTTCGACGCGGTCGTAATGAATTTCGGCCTGCTGCACCTGGCCCGCCCCGAGGCTGCTTTGGCAGAGGCCCGGCGGGTCCTGCGGCCGAGCGGGCGCTACGCGTTCTCGGTCTGGGCCGGCCCCGAGCTGAGTCCCGGCGCCAGCATCGTGGACACCGCGATCCGCGCCCACGCCAGCGCCGACGTGGCGCTGCCCGAAGGACCAGCCTACTACGGGTACACCGACCCGGATGACTGTCGGCGCACGCTTCACCGGTCCGGCTTCGCTCCCGGCTCTCTGCGCTTCCGTACGGTGACCGCCGTCTGGCAGGTACCGACGGCCTCCTTTGTCTTTGCCGCCGAGCGCGACGCCGGCGTCCGGACGGCGGCCGTGCTCGCCGCCCAGCGGCCAGCCGTCTGCGCAGCCATCGAGGCCCAGATGGCGGCGGCGTTCATACCCTATCGCAATGCGACCGGGTTCGGTGTGCCCTATGCCGCACACGTCATAAGCGTGACGGCGGCCTGACCCGCGGGGGACTCAGATGCCGGGACCAGCACCGCTTCCCCTGATGCGCTATCTTCGCCCCGGTGGTGGCGTGGGTCACCTGGCACCCCGCCTGTTCCGCGCATCCCAACCGACCCCCACCGGGGAGTGCCTGTGCCGAAGCGCAACTATGGGTTCGAGAAGCGTCAGAAGGAGCTCACGAGACAGCGCAAGAAGGAAGAGAAGGCGCAGCGCAAACTGGACCGGGCCAAGGCGGCGGCGGAGGGAGAGACGCCGGACCAGCCCACCCCCGACGGTCCGCCGGCCGAGTAGGTACGGGTCCTCATGACCAAGGCATCCGTCTGGGCCGTGGTCGCGGGCGTCCTGGTCACCGTCGGGGTCACGACCCTCGTCGACGTCCTCCTGCACCTGCTCGGCGTCTATCCCCCGATGAACCAGCCTCTCAGTGACGCACTCGCCCTGGTCGCGACCGCCTATCGGATCGTGATCAGCATCGGCGCGGCTTGGCTGACCGCCCGTCTCGCCCCAGATCGGCCGCTCCGGCACGCGATGATGCTCGGCTATGTGGGGACGCTGCTGGGGCTGGTGGGCGTGGTCGCCACCTGGAATCGGGGCCTCGGTCCGCGGTGGTATCCCATTGCGCTCGCTGCCCTGGCGATCCCGCAATGCTGGGTGGGCGGCAAGTTGTACGAGCTGGGGTCAGCCAAGCGCCCGTAAACTGAAACCAGCCCCGGTATGCGGCTTCGCAACCGCGCTCGCCTTTGGTCGAGCCGGCCACAAGGTGGCCGCGACCATGCGGAACCCGGATCGGGGGGTGGACGCGCGCGCCGGGGCGTGACAGCGACATCAGGAGCGGGTTATGTCGGATCTCCAGACTGAGCTACTCACCCACCACCAAGCCGTCGAGGCGTTTCTCACGGCGGCACGCGGCGTACCGGCGGCGCAGTGGAGTCAACCGCGGGCGACCGGCAAGTGGTCTCCAGGTCAGGTCGCCGAGCACCTCGCGCTGACGTACGAGGTCAATCGTGGCGTCCTCCACGGGCGCGCGACCGGCGCGGCGGCCCCGCGTCTCCTTCGGCCGCTGATTCGCAAGTTCGGGCTCAACCCCGTCCTGCGGCGCGGTCGCTTCATTCCGGGCAGCAAGACGCTGAAGATCTTTCGGCCGGGGGCGTCACCCGCTGCGCCAGCAGAGCTGCTCGAACGGTTGCGGGCGGCAGCCGCCGCCTTCGAGCAGGATGCCGGCGCGACCCAGGCCGACACCCTCGACCACCCGTTCTTCGGCCGGCTGCCGCTGATCGATTTCGTCCGGCTGCAGGAGATCCACACGCAGCATCATCGCGGGCAACTCGGCAGGATCTCGCCATGACCTTCAAGCCCGCGGTTTGGTTCCCGATCGCCATCGTGCTGAGCGCCGTCAACCTGGCTGGGGTCGGCTTTGCGGCCGCATCAGCCGAGCCGTGGCACGCCTCGATTCACGCAGCGCTGGCGCTGGGGTTTGGGTTATGGGCCCAGCGACTGCGGCGGGGCCCCGTCGCGAGCGAGCTGCCCGCTCGGCTCGAGGCGCTCGAGCTCGAGGTGGGCAACGTGCGGCGGGAGCTGAGCGAGGCGCAGGAGCGCCTGGATTTCGCCGAACGGGTGCTGGCGCAGGGACCGGAAGGCCGCCGCGTGGGGCCGCAGCCCTAGGTCCCGCGCAACGCGGTGAGGCGAGTCTGCAAGCCTCGAGGGAGGCTCATGAACGCGGCCCAGCTCAGAGACTTCGCCACCCGCTACACGACCGCCTGGTGCAGCCAGCGCGCGCCGAGCGTGGCCGCGTTCTTCGCCGAAGCCGGGTCGCTCACGATCAACGACGGCGCGCCGTCCGTCGGGCGAGCGGCGATCGCCGCGGCCGCGCAGAGCTTCATGACCGCCTTTCCGGATCTGGTCGTGATGATGGACGATGTTACCCTGGAGGGCCGCGATCATGCCGTCTACCGCTGGACGCTGACCGGGACCAACACGGGTCCCCGCGGTACCGGCAACGCCGTTCGTATCAGCGGCTACGAAGAATGGGAAATCGGCGCCGACGGTCTGGTCGCGCGATCCATGGGGCACTTCGACGAAGCGGAGTACCAGAGGCAGTTGAACTCCGGCGCGGAGCCATGATGTACGGCTTGATAGGCAAAATGACCGCGGTGCCCGGCCAGCGTGATGCACTCGCGACGATTCTCCTCGAGGGCACGCAAGGGATGCCCGGCTGCCTGAGCTACGTGATTGCCGCGGACCCCGCCGATCCCGACGCACTGTGGATCACGGAGGTGTGGAACACGCAGGTCGAACACCGGGCGTCCCTGGGTCTGCCGGGCGTCAAGGCCGCGATCGCGAAGGGACGGCCGCTGATTGCCGGGTTCAGCAATCGGGTCGAGACAGCACCGATCGCCGGCTACGGACTATGAACGCGTGCGGACAGAGCCCCTCGCGCGCTCCTGGTGCGGCGTGAGCAGCGCTAGGACCGGTCGACGCGGGCCATGAAGCACCCCGCCTCCTCGTTGCGGATGTGCACATACTCCGCACCGGTCGCGGCGAAAAGGCGTTCGAGCACCGCCTCCGGTTCCGCCGCCCGCACCCGCTCGCGGCCGAGGGGCTCGCCGCCCGGGCCGTACGCCTCGAACAGCAGGGGCAGCGATCGGAAGTCCGGCGGCAACGCAGGCGAGTCGTAGCGCTCGCACGGGGCCGCATGGATGAAGACCGGCCCGGGAGCCGGCACGCTGGCGGGATCACTGAACGGCTGATACGTGAAGAGGATCCGCTCCTCGATCCCCTCGTGGAAGGTGCGGAGACAGAGGCGGCATGGGCCGTACCCGGTCGCCGTTTCCCGGTGGGCGGGATGGCCGTACTGTGGCGACCGGAGCGACTGGCGCACGTCGGCGGCCAGGCTGCTCGGAATGCCGGCGATGCGAAACGGCACTTTGGTGCTCCTGTGATCGATACCGGAGCACGCTAGCCGGGCGGCCGCGCGCGGGCTATCCGTTTCTTGCGCGCAATTTGCCCCGGACTGCCCTCGCAGCGATCTTGAACGACCATGACCGATCCCCGACGCTACAACGACGAGGAGGTCGCGGCGATCTTCCTCGCGGCGGCCGAGGGCCCGCAGCCGACTCTGCTCCACCCGCCGCCGGATCAGGGTTTGACCCTCACTGAGCTTCAGGACATCGGCCGGGAAGTCGGTATTTCGCCGGGCGCGGTGGCCCGGGCCGCCCAGTCCCTCGATCTCCGCGGACGGGCGATGTCGCGGACGTTCCTCGGCCTGCCGATCGGAGTGGGGCGCACGGTTGCCCTCAATCGGTGGCTTTCGGACGAGGAATGGGAACAGCTCGTGGGGGAGCTGCGCGACGTCTTCAACGCCCGGGGGACCGTCCGATCCGAAGGCTCCCTGCGCCAGTGGACCAACGGAAATCTTCACGTGCTGGTCGAGCCGACCCCGAGCGGTCACCGCCTTCGGCTCGGCACGGTCAACGGCAACGCCCGCGCCTCGATGAGAGCGGGGCTTGGCGTTCTTGGAGTCTCCGCAGCGCTCGCCGTCGCGACCGCGGTCGGCGGCACCGTCGCCCATGCCGTGCCGGGGATCGTGTTTCTCGCCACCGCGGGCCTCGGCCTGTTCGCCAACGGGGCGCTCCGGGTGCCGGGCTGGGCGCGGTTGCGCGGGCGGCAGATGGAAGGCATCACCGCGCGACTCGCTCTTCCACCGGGGTCACCCCCTCCGCATCCACCACCCCTCCCGCGAGAGTGATGGACCTCTTCATCGAGCATCCAGCCCTCGCGGCCGTGATCGGGGGGCTCTTCCTGGCCGGCTACTGGGTGTCCCGGCGCCCCACCGGCGCGGTCGCCGCGGTCGCGTGGTTGGGGTACAGCGCCTATGAAACCGCCATGCGACACCGCTGGCTCTGTAGCGGCGAGTGCAACATCCGGCTGGACCTGCTGGCGATCTACCCGCTACTCCTCGTGCTTTCGCTGGTTGCGCTGATCGCGCTCGCCCGCCGGCAACTTGCCCGCCAGAAATCGTGAAGGGGACGCGACACCCGGGAGGCCCCGTGCCGACCACACCCGTCGATCTCTACAACAACGTGTACGGCGATTTTGCGAGCGAGGCGGA
>CAZFKN010000089.1:2721-7905 GCA_964519805.1 uncultured Gemmatimonadaceae bacterium | reverse complement strand
TCAGCTCGGACGCGTTCAGCCGGGAAAAGCTGGATCAGATGGCGGCCCTGGGCGCCGAGCTGACGCTCGTGCCGAGCGAAGGCGGTCGGACCACCAGGAAGCTGATCCTCGACATGATCGAGGCCGCCCGTGCGCTGAGCCAGGCGCCGCACACGTACTGGACCGACCAGCTCAAGAACGTCGACAGCATCGCGGGCTACTTCGGGTTGGGCGAGGAGATCTGGGCGCAGACCGAGGGAGGGGTCGACGCCTTCGTGCACTGCGTGGGCACCGCCGCGTCGTCGCGCGGGGTCGCCACCGTGCTCAAGCGCTACAAACCGCGCGTCAGGATCGCCGTCGTCGAGCCGGCTGAATCATCGGTGTTGTCGGGGGGTTCGGCGGGGCCGCACAAGATCGAAGGCGTCGGGATCGGGTACACGCCTCCACTCTGGGAGCCATCGCTCGTCGACCAGATCGTCCCGGTCGCCACCGCGGACGCGAAGGCCATGGCGCGGCGCCTGGCTCGGGAGGAGGGTCTCTTCGCGGGGACGTCGTCCGGCGCCAACGTCGTCGCCGCGATTCAGGTCGCGCAGGGGCTGGGGCCCGGTGCCACCGTGGTCACGCTCATGGCGGACTCCGGCCTCAAGTACCTCAACACGGATGTTTACCAGCGGGGCCACGCGGATGGCTGACGCCGGGCCGGCGCCATCAGCGACCTGGGGCGGGCTTGTCGTCCCCGGTCCATTGCTGGCGGGGAATGCCGGTTGCGGCGGAGAGGCGCCACCGGAACCTCAGCGTCTGGCCGGTGCCGCCGCTCGGGTTCTCCGGCTCGGGCGTCAGCTCGAGCATCTCGGCGTGCTGGCCGGACAGTCGCTCGATCAGGGCTTGTTGTTCGGGGGTGAGAGCTACCTGGATCGACTGTCTCGGCTCGTCGCTCATACCGGCTCCGGAGGGTGGGATATCGTTGGGGAGAGGGTTGTGGAACGTGCCCCCGGACGGGCCGCGCGGCAAGCGCGGCCCGCACCTCGTGAACCGATTGTTACGTTGCCGTGATGATGTCTCAGAATGCACAAGTGCGCACCTACTTTACGTCCCTGGCCCCGGATGCCCGGCGACACCTCCGGAAGCTGCGTGACGCGATCCGCTCGGCGGCCCCCGACGCCGAGGAGGGATTCAGCTACGGGATTCCCGGCTTCAGGCTCGAGGGGCGGTCGCTGATCTGGTACGCTGCCTGGAAGCGTCACAGCAGCCTGTATCCGATGACCGCGGCCATCACGCGGGCGCATGCGAAGGCCCTCGAGGGTTACGAGATGTCGAAGGGGACGATCCGATTTCCGCTATCGAAGGCGCCCCCAGCGGCGCTCGTCAAGCGCCTGGTGAAAGCGCGGATCGCCGAGCTGCGGCGGAAGGCCTAGGGCGTCGAAGTGAGCGTTCGTCCCAGCTTCCGAACCTTCGTCCTCGAGCAGCTCGCCCGCACCACGACCAGCGTGCGCGGCCGAGCCATGTTCGGTGGCGTGGGGATCTACAGCGGCCAGCTCTTCTTCGCCTTGATCGACGACGACACGGTCTACTTCAAGGTCGACGACACGAACCGTCCGGACTTCGAGGCCCGAGGCATGGGCCCGTTCCGGCCGATGGGGGCCGCCAGCGAGGCCATGCAATACTACGCGGTGCCCGAGGGTCTGCTGGACGATCCGGAAGCTCTGCGCCCGTGGGTCGAGGGTGCGCTGGCGGCCGCCCGGCGCAAGAAGCCGCGCCGACCCCGGCGCGCGTAGCGGCCCGCGATTGGGCTTGCCGCCCCAGGAATCTCTGACTAACGTCAGAGAATGGACGCCGTCGCCCAGATCCGCAGCTTCAATCGCACCGTCACCCACCAGATCGGGGCGCTGGAAGGTCACTTCCTCGGCCGCGACCGCTCGCTCGGCGCATCCCGTCTCCTCTTCGAGATCGGGCCCGACGGCATCGAGGTGCGCCGGCTGCGCGCGCGCCTGGACCTCGACTCCGGTTACGCCAGTCGACTGCTCCGAGGCCTCGAGACCGAGGGCCTGATCCGCACCGGTCCCTCGTCCGGGGACGCGCGAGTTCGCGTCGTGACCCTCACGCGGGCCGGCCGCAAGGAGCTGGCGCTCCTGAACCGGCTTTCGGACCAGGCGGCCACAGCGCTGCTCGACCGGCTGACCGAGACGCAGCGCGCCGCCCTCGCCTCGGCCATGGGGACGGTCGAGCGCCTCATGCTCGCCGGCGCCGTGCGTCTGGATGTCGAGGACCCAGGGAGCCCGGCGGCACGGTATTGCGTGGCCCGCTATTTCGAAGAGCTGGCCGAGCGCTTCGACGCCGGGTTCGATCCGGCGCGCAGCATCTCCGCGGCCGCCGCGGAGCTCACCCCGCCGCATGGATTCTTCCTCCTGGCCACGCTGCACGGTGAGCCGGTCGGGTGCGGTGCCCTCAAGTGCCTGAGCGACCACGGCGAGATCAAGCGCATGTGGGTCTCCGCATCCGCCCGTGGCCTCGGCATCGGCAGGCGCATCCTGCATCGGCTCGAGGATCTGGCCCGCGAACGGCAGATTCTGGTTCTCCGCCTCGAAACCAACAGGGCTCTCACCGAGGCCCAAGCCCTCTACCGGGCCAGCGGGTATCGGGAGGTGCGCCCCTTCAACGATGAGCCCTACGCCCATCACTGGTTCGAGAAAACCCTCGCGGCATCCCCGCCGTGAGCGCGGCGGTGCCTGAGCGGCCGGTTCTCACCGCCGAGTGGCGGTGGCTCGCAATGCTCCAGTACGAGGTCGAGGCCAATGTCCTCCGACCCCTCGTGCCGCGGGGCACCGAGCTCGACGCGTGGGAGGGTCGGACGCTGCTGAGCCTCGTCGGCTTTCGCTTCCTTCACGCTCGCGTGCTCGGCACACCGATTCCGTTTCACCGTCATTTCGACGAGGTAAACCTCCGGTTCTACGTGCGCCGCCGGGGCCCGGAAGGGTGGCGGCGGGCGGTCGTCTTCGTCCGGGAAATGGTGCCGCGGCTCGCCATCGCCGTTGTGGCGCGCCTGTGGTACAACGAGCCCTACATCGCCCTGCCAATGCGCCACACCATCGCCTTGGATGGCGCCGAGGCCGGCGAGCGGGGTCGCGTCCGCTACGAATGGCTGCACGGCGGCCGGTGGGCCCATCTCGAGGTGGAGACCGACGGGGTCCCTGGGCGGCCGGCGCCGGGGTCCCAGGAGGAATTCGTCTCGGAGCACTACTGGGGGTACACCAGGCAGCGAGATGGCGGCTGCATCGAGTACCGGGTCACGCACCCCGCATGGCGGGTGTGGGGCACCAGGGGCGCATCGCTTCAGTGCGAAGCTGCCCGGTTGTACGGCGCACCCCTGGCTCGGTTCCTGGCTGGTCCCCCCTGCTCCGCCCTTCTCGCGGACGGCTCGGAGATCGCTGTGTATCGGGGAGAACGGTTGCCGGACGCATCATGATCGAACGGCTGACGCATCCCGGGGGATGCACCCAACGCTAGCTTGACCCGAACGCGTTTCGGGCGTACCAGTGGTGAGACGTCCTCTCGGAGCAGCTATGGACGACGCGCCTCACTCCCCGCTCACCACCCGCGAATTCGCCGTGCGGTGGCACACGCTCGTCGAGGAATACTCCGTGAACCGGCTGGCTCAGAGCCTGAGCCGGCTCACGCCGGTCCCGCCCGACTCAGCCGCCCCTGCGCCGGAGCAGTACGCAGAGCTGGCGGGCCGCCTGTTCCAGGCGTTGCAGATGGCGGCGGGTTCGACCGGTGGCGTCGAGGAGGCGATCCGCTACCTGGTGCAGGCCGCCGCCGAGCGCGGCGGGCAGCCGGGGAGTGGCTGACACCCGTCCGAACCCCACACCGGCGAGCCCCGCTGTGCTGTCGGTCCCGGCGGCTCTGGGCTTCCGGGTCAAATCCGGGTGGGCGACCGCGGTGCTCCTGTCCGGGCCGATCGAGGCGCCCACCGTGGTGGAGCGCAACCAGTTGCTGCTCTCGGACCCCGCCGTCCCGCATTCCCGGCAACCGCACCACGCGGACACGGGCGTGGCCCAGACTGACGTCACCATCCTCGCCGAGCTGATCGAGATCGTCCATCGCTGTGCCCGCCGCTCGGTGGCCGAGCTGCTCGACCGCCATCGGACGGCGGGGCATCGCATCATCGGAGCCGGCATCGTGGTGGGGAGCGACGTCACGCCCGAGGGAATCGCGAACCCGCACATTCGGGCCCATGCGAGCGAGGGGCGCCTGTTCCGCACCGCGCTCGAGCAAGGCCTCCGGGACGGCGGCGTGCCAGGCGCCGTGGTCGTCGAGCGCGCGCTGTATGCGACGGCCGCAACGCGCTTGGGCGGGTCAGAGGCCTCGTTGAAGCAGGCGGTCACGGCCCTGGGTCGAGCCCGGTTCGCTGGGTGGCGGAGCGACGACAAGGTGGCCACCCTCGCTGCATGGCTCGTCCTCGCCGGGCACACGGGTGGCGCCCCATGAGCCGCCCGGCCCCCGTGACCATTCGCGACATGACGGCTGACGACTGGCCCGCCGTCGTGGACATCTACTCCGCCGGCATCCGGTCACGCCTCGCTACCTTCGAGACGAGCATCCCGGAATGGAAGGAGTGGAACGCCGCGCACCTCGCCGCTCCACGCCTCATCGCGGAGTCCGCCGGAGCCATCGTCGGGTGGGCCGCGCTGAACCCGGTCTCGGCGCGCGCCGCGTATCGCGGGGTTGCCGAAGTGAGCGTGTATGTGGCGCCGTCGGCGCAGCGGCGCGGGATCGGACGCCGGCTGCTCGCCGCACTGGTCGAGCGGGCCGACCGCGCCGGTCTCTGGACCCTCCAGGCCGGGATCCTCGCCCGCAACGTTGCGAGCATCGGGCTGCACGAGCGGTGCGGCTTTCGCCGGATCGGGCATCGGGAGCGCATCGCGCAGCTGGACGGGGAATGGCTCGACACCGTTCTGCTGGAGCGCCGGCAACCGGACGGTCGCGCGATCACGGCCTCCGGCACTGTGGTGCACGGGTTCATCGAGCATATCAACGCCCACGACGTCGAGGGGCTGGCCGCCTGCCTCAGCGAGGATCATCGCTTCATCGACTCGCTGGGGGCGGTCTATGTCGGCCGCGAAACCCTGCGACAGGGGTGGCGGGCATACTTCACGCTCGTGAGTGACTACCGCGTCTCCGTTCGCGCCCTGGCCGAGACGGCCGCCG
>CAZFKN010000089.1:0-2621 GCA_964519805.1 uncultured Gemmatimonadaceae bacterium | reverse complement strand
CGCCGTCGTGCGGGACGGACTCCTGGCCGAATGGCAGGTCTATGCGGACAACGAGCCGCTTCGCGCCTCGCTCCGCGCGGCGACGTGAGACGCCCATGAGCCCGACTGAACCGAGACCGATCTCCATCGAGACCGCCACGCACTACGCCTGGGGCGGCACGTGCGACGGGTGGCACCTCGTGCGCTCGCCGGCGCTCAGCATCATCCAGGAGCGCATGCCGCCGGGTACGAACGAGGTACGCCATCGCCATGGCAAGGCCCGACAGTTCTTCTACGTGCTCAGGGGACAGCTGACGCTCGAGTGCACCGGGACCCGCCATCGACTCACCGCCGGCCGGGGGCTCGAGATCGAGCCGGGTGTGCCGCACCAGGCCCGCAACGACTCCGACCAGCCCGTCGACTTTCTCGTGGTCTCGCAGCCGCCCAGCCACGGCGATCGGGAGCCGGCGCCGGCCGGCGACACGGTCCGGTGACGTTCGCGGCCGACGAACGGGATTTGCGCATCCGGGCGGATCCCGCGACGTTCTTCACCACGGACCACTACCGCGGCTATCCTACGGTGCTGGTCCGACTCGCGACGGTCGATCCCGCCGATCTCCGCGACGTGCTGGAACAAGCGTGGCGGCTGCATGCGCCAAAGCGTCTCGTCACCGAGTATGATCGCTCCCGGTGATCCGACGGCACGGCGGACCTCTTCGCCCTCAACCCCGCATTTCATGCGTCACCTTCCCAACGCCGAATGATCCGGCGAAAACAGGAGCGGCTCATGACCGCGACAGCTCGAGCGTCCCACATGTTCGCACCCCTCACGTTGGCCTGTGCGCTCGCGCTGCTCGCCGCGGCGCCGAGCGGGGCGGCGGCCCAGCAGCGGGCGGATTCGGCCGGCGCGGCCGACCTGCGCGCTCAATCCCAGGTGCTGGCGCGGCTGGCCGTCCTCACGCGTCCCGAGGTGGCGCAGCAGCTCGCCACCTTCACGCGCAACTACTTCGAGGCCCTCCTGCACAAGGGCTTCTCCCGCGACGAGGCGCTGCACATCGTCGCCGCCACGACGGACTTCGTGGCCCTGGGATCGCGCTGACGATGGTCCCCGCGCGCGAGGCGCTGGGCCGGCTGCAAGCCGGCAATCTGCGGTTCGCCTCCAACGTGCGCGGCTCGGACGCCTTCCTGAGCCACACCCGGCGAGCCGACCTGACGGCCCCCCAGCAACCGTTTGCGATCATTCTGGGCTGCTCGGACTCTCGCGTGCCCGCCGAGATCGTCTTCGATCAGGGTCTGGGCGACCTGTTCGTCATTCGGGTGGCCGGCAACATCGTGGCGCCTTCGCAGGTCGGCAGCGTCGAATTCGCCGCGGCGGCGTTCGGCACGCGGCTGGTCGTGGTCCTCGGCCACTCCCAATGCGGCGTCATTCTCGCGACCCTGGAAGAGCTGCGGAGGCCGACGGAGAATCAGTCCCGCAACCTCCAGGCGATCGTCGATCGCGTGCGGCCCTCGGTCGAAGCGTTGCTGGCGACCGATCTCCGGCACGATCGTGATGCCCTGGTGAAGCAGGCCGTCCGGGCCAACATCCGCGCCTCCGCCAATCACCTCCGGCACGGCTCGCAGGTGCTCGAGCAGCTCATCCAGTCGGACGGTCTGCTGATCGTGGGGGCCGAGTACTCGCTGGAGACCGGCCTGGTCGAGTTCTTCGACGGGGCGCCGGAGACGGCATAGGTCCCCGACGGCCCCTCCCCCGTGAAACCCGCTGCCCGCCAGGCCCGTATCGGGCGACGCTTGCTATCAGCCGCCCCGGTCCAGCAGCTTTCAAGGTTGCCGCACTCTCGGACGGCTTCGCTCGCCACTCTCGACTTCTCGGAGGTTCTATGCGGTTTCTCCCGATGACGGCTTGCCTTCTCCTGCTGGGCGCTTCAGTGGTCCACGCGCAAGGCGGCCCGTCTTCCAAGCCGGCCGCACTCAAGTGGGGGCCGGCGCCGGCCGCTTTTCCCAAGGGAGCCACGATGGCGGTCGTGAGCGGCGACCCGGGCAAGGCCGCGCCGTTCACGGTCGAGCTCTCCATACCATCGGGCTACAAGATCCCGCCCCACTTTCATCCGACCGACGAAAGCGTCGAGGTGAAGCAGGGCACGTTCCTGGTGGGCATGGGCGACAAGTTCGACGTGGCGCAGACGAAGCCCATGAAGGTCGGTGACAAGGGCCAGCTGCCGGCCAACACGCACCACTTCGCCGAAGCGAAGGGTGCCACGATCGTCGCCGTGAGCGCGATGGGTCCGTTCGCGATGACGTACGTGAATGCGGCAGACGATCCGCGGAAGCAGGCACCAAAGCCGTAGACTGGTGCGCCCGGAACTGCCGCCGACCCGATGAACTACGACGCCGAGCGCTCCCCGTGGACATCACGAGCCAGGCTGACACGGAGCATGTCCGCGAGGCGGTGGACGCGATCTATCGGACCGAGGCCCGACGCGTCCTGGCCACGCTGATCCGCCTGCTGGGTGACTTCGACCTGGCCGAAGAAGCGCTCCACGACGCGTTCGCGTCGGCACTCGAGCAGTGGCCCAGGGACGGGATACCCGCCAATCCGCGGGCATGGCTCGTCTCGGCCGGCCGCTTCAAGGCGATCGACG
>CAZFKN010000088.1:0-13417 GCA_964519805.1 uncultured Gemmatimonadaceae bacterium | reverse complement strand
GATCCCGACGTTCCCCCGGCCACACCGGTTCTCGCCCTGGTGCCCGAAGAAACCGACTTCGACCGCCCCGAGGTCGTCGCGGCGCCGCTCGTCGTGGAGGTGTGTCCTAAGGGCGGCGCGCGCCCGCCGGCGCCGGGCGGCATCCAGGCGCAGGGCTGCGCGCCGGGAGGCAGCCAGGCGTCCGCCCGCGGGCTCTGGATGACCGCCGCGTCGTTCGTGGGAACGTTTGAGGGTTGGTTGAAGGGGGCGCCCGAATTTGAGGTGCACGTGCTGGGTCAGGCGGGAGCGTCGGACTCACTCAAGGACTACCAGTGCGCCGGCGAGAAGCAAACCGTGCCGTACTGGTTCGATCAGAACGGCACAACCTGGACGGGCAGCGTCATGATCATGAGCCAGGCCCAGCTCGACCTGTATCGCCAGCAGCATCCCTCGCAAAGCTTGCGAGTGGTCGTGATCGAAGACGACGACACGGCGTGCCAGATCAAGCTCGATTCCGGGCGTCTTGCCACCGTGCTGAAGACCCTCGATGCCCAGTATCGCAATCTCACCGGCGGGCGCGACACGACGGGCACGCTGCTCACGCGGTACTGGAGCCGCGCCAGCGCATTCCAGAAAATCCTCCAGAGTCTCTGGTCGCTGATCACGACGCAGGACGAGTTCGTGGGCAACGCCGTGGAGGATGCCGTCGCCGGCGAGTTCAAGCCGGGGTACAACTGGATCGTAAAGGGCGAGAACTCCATCACCAACGGTGCGCTCAAGCTCGAAATCCGCTGAGCGCGGAGGTTTTCATGCACATCTCGTGGCGTGCGCTTGCGGTCCTGCTCCTCGCGGTGGGGCTGCCAACCCGGGGCAGCGGCCAGGAGCGGGAGCGGCCGTGGAGCATCGGGCTCGATGTAGGCCTCACCCGCTTCTGGGGAGGCTCCGAGGAGGTCGAACCAAACGGCGCGCCGGGTTTCAGGCCGTACCGGCCAACTGCCGCCGCAGTCAGGGTGGATCGAACGATCGGCCGTGCACGGGTCGGGCTTGCGGTCTCTTATGCCGCCAGCGGCCTCGGCCTGGAGGGCGACGATCTCACGCTCATCGCAAAGGGCGGCCTCACGTGGGTCCAGGTGGCGCCGGAGGTCGCCTACCGCCTCGCGACCCTGCGCGCGGTCACGGAGCTGCGGGTCTTCGGCGGTCCGGTCGCCGACCTCTGGATCCCGGACGACGAGGAGGGACGAACCCGGATCGGCGTGCGGGGCGGCGCCGAGCTGCTGGTGCCGCTGGGTCCGTGGCTCGCCTGCACCTTGCGCGCGCATGGCGGGCTCACGGGATCGCTGTTCCGGGAGGCTGATGTGCCGAGTGGGTTTCAGCCCAAGACAATGCCCTACGTCGGGCTGTCGCTGGGGATCAGATTCGGGTTGTAGCAGGAACGGTCGGCGGAAAGGGGCTCAGGCAGCTACGCGGGTGCCGCACGACTCGCAGTAGCGGCCGTCTCGCGGCAACGACGCGCCGCACGCACCGCACGAAGCGGGCGGCTCGAGGCGGAACCCGCACGAAGAGCAGAACACGGCATCCGGCTCGGGCCGCGGGCCGCAGGCCGGGCATGCGGGAGTCGGAGACGGCGTCGAGGCACGAGCGGAGCGAAGACTGCGTACGCGATCAGCGATCAACGCCTCGACGTCGGCCGGGCCCTTCACCGCGGAGTCCTTGCGGAGCGCTGCCAGGGCGGCCGCCGTGTAGCGCGTCTTGAGCTCGGCGTAGTCCGCGTCGGAGAGCTTGCCGGTGGCGCGGTCGAACTCGATCTCCTTGAGCGCGGTGAGCGCCACGCCCCGCGTCGTCTCCTCGGGGTCGAGCGGCTCGGCCGGTGCCGGTGTCGGCGGCCCCCGGCGCACGAGGGGCTGAAACACGATCCAGAGAACGCCCGCCGCCAGCGCCACGGCCAGCCCCAGCTCGAGCGGCATCAGTCGTCCACTTCGTCCAGCGCCCGGCGCAGGCGCTCCAGCTCTTCCGGCGTCGCGTTCACGACGGGTGCGCCGGTTCCCCGCACCGCGCCCGCCGCCGCGACGGCCAGCGACCGGCGGCGCTCCCGGCGGCCGATCACGAGCGCCAGCGCCAGCGCCCCAAAGGCGATCGCGGCGCCCGGGAGCAGGTAGCCGAACAGGTTGAAGCCGGCGGGCTCCGGCGCCATCAGCACCTTTTCCCCGTACTTCGTCACGAAGGCGTCCAGGATCTGCCGGGCTGACTGGCCCTGCTGGTGGAGGGCCAGCACTTCGCGGTGCAGCTCGGGCGAGTAGGTACAGGAGAAGTCGGTCGTCCGGCAGGTGTAGACGTCCAGGTTGCAGCCGCACGTGCAGTGCAGGCGCTGCTCGATCTGCTTGATGGCCTCGTCGTTGTCGAGCGGATGCGTCGGGTCCTGCGGCCGGCCGACCACGGACGGATCGCGCAGGCTGCCGGTCGCGCCCTGGCCCGCCAGCGGCTCCTGGCCTTGTGCGCGGAGCGCCGCGGCGGCACCCACGGTCCCGCCCAGGGCCGCGGCAGCGCTTACCAGGAACCGCCGCCGGCTCACTCCGGCCGGCCCCGACCGGCCCTTGGCGCCGATCCACTCCCTCACGGTCACCGTCCCGCCAGCCCGGCGCCGTACTCGGCGGGCGCCCCGCGCGGCGTCCGCACGACGGGACCACCACCGGGCCACATCGTCACGAGCCCGCCCAACACGAGCACCATGCCTCCGAACCAGACCCACCAGACGAGCGGATTCAGATTGAAGCGGTACACCGCCTCCTCGGTGCCGTTCACCGCCCCGGCGAAGACCACGTACACGTCCTCCTGCAACCCGCTCCGGATGCCGACCTCGGTGGAGGGCTCGAACGTGGGCCGCTTGAAGCTGTCGACGTGCTGCCGCTTCTCCGAGGTGATGAGCCCCGCCGGCCTGCCGTCCTTCGTCACCTGCACCGTCGCGGCCGACACGATGCGGTTCAGCGCCTCGAACTGTGAGACCCCGAGATGGGTGAACGTGTAGCTATGCCCGAAGGGGCTCCGCATCTCGATCGACTGACCCGGTTTGAGCGTCGCTTCCTGCTCCCGCTTGAACGCCATGCCGGCGAAGGCGACGAAGTAGATCAGCATCCCCACGTGCACGAGGTAGCCCCCGTAGCGCCGGCGATTCCGCCCGATCAGGCGCGCGAACGCGGCCGGTACCGGCTCGGCGTGCATGCGCATACGGGCCCGCGTGCCGCGATAGAACTCCTGCACGATCGTGCCGGCAACGAACCCCGCGAGCGCCAGCGCCATGAGCGGGTAGAGATCACGCATCCCCGACGCGAGGAGCAAAGCCAGCGTCACGAGCCCCGTGCCGACCGGGGCGAGGAACTGGCGCTTGAGGTTCTCGATCGACGCCTTGCGCCAGGCGATCAGCGGGCCCACGCCGGTGAGGGTGAGCAGCAGGAGGCCGAGCGGGACGTTGACGCGATTGAAGAAGGGCGGCCCCACCGTGATCTTGTGCCCGCGCACCAGCTCGGACAGGATGGGAAACAGCGTCCCCCACAGAACCGAAAAGGCAATCCCGACGAACAGGAGATTATTGAAGAGAAATGCGCCCTCGCGGCTCACGACCGAGTCGAGCTCGGCCTCCGGCTCGAGCAGCGGCCAGCGGGTGTACAGCAGGGTGAACCCGAACGTGCCGGCAATGACGAGAAACGCGAGGAAGAAGTAGCCCACGTTCGACTGCGTGAAGCTGTGCACGCTCGAGATCACCCCCGAACGCGTGATGAACGTGCCGAAGATGCTCAGCAGAAACGTGCCCACGATGAGGCCGAGGTTCCACCGCTTCAACATCCCCCGCTTCTCCTGGATCATGACCGAGTGGAGAAAGGCGGTCATGGTAAGCCAGGGGAGGAGACTCGCATTTTCGACCGGATCCCAGGCCCAGTAGCCGCCCCACCCCAGCTCCACGTAGGCCCACCACATCCCCAGCGTGATCCCGATTGAGAGAAAGAGCCAGGAGACCAGTGTCCACTTGCGGATCGCGTGGATCCAGCCGGTGTCGAGCCGCCGCGACAGCAGCGCGGCCACCGCGAACGCGAACGGGACCGTGATGCTGATGTAGCCGAGGTAGAGCATCGGCGGGTGAATCACCATGCCGACGTTCTGGAGCTGCGGGTTGAGTCCTCGGCCGTCGATCGGGGTGAACGCCAGCCGCTCGAACGGATTGGCCGAGAAGAGCATCACGCTCACGAAGAACACGACCACGGCGGACGTCACGCCGGCCACGTGCGGCAATAGATCCGCGTAGCGCCGCGGAGTGAGCGTCTGCGCCAGGCTCCCGAAGAGGGAGAGCACGACGGCCCAGAAGAGGAGTGATCCCTTCTGGCCGGCCCAGAACGCAGACACGATGTAGTACGGGGGGAGGTTCCGCGAGGTGTACGCGGCGACGTACTCGATGTTGAAGTCGTGGGCGATGAGCCCGCGCCACAGCGCGAGCGAGGCCGCGAGCAGGCACAGGAGCAGTGCGTGAGTCGAGCGGGTGACCGCGGCGGCGAGCTCCGGGCGGTCGCGCCAGCGCCCGGAGAACGAGATGACTGCGCACCATAGGCCGACGAGCGCAGCAGCCCAGAGGGCGAACTCACCCAGGAGTGTCATCGGGAATCAGGCCCTCTTGGTCCCGTACTTGGCCTCGTAGCGGGACCCGCACTTGGCGAGCACGTCGGTCGCGCGGATGACGCCGTCCCGGCCGAGACGGCCCTCGACCACCACCTCGATGTCGTTCGCATCGGTGAAGGTGTCCGGCACCAGGCCTTTGTAGCTCACCGGGTACGTCTTCACACCGTCGGACACCTCGAAGTCGATCCGTTGGGCGGCCGGATCGCGCCGCACGGAGCCGGGCACCACCTTCGCGCCGACCTTGAACCCCACGTTCTCCACGAACGTCGGATCCTGCGCGGTCTTCTGGGCCAACTCGGTGGGCGTCAGGAAGTACACGCCGGTCTCGCGCACGCCCTCGGTGATGAGGAACGCCACGGCCCCGACGATCACGGCGGCGCCCAACAGGAACTTCTGGCCGGCCTTCATGATGACTCCGTGCGAATCGTGGGCTGCTGTGAATATAGGCGGTCAGCCTGACCCGGCGTGACGGCCGGAGGCCGGCGTGGCGCGGGTGGATCAGCCCCGGCCACGGGCCCACCAGAGCGCCGCGCCGACGGCGCGCTCCCACCCACGCACGCGCCGCGCCTGCTCTTCCGGATCCATCCCCGGTTCGAACCGCGCGAACTGCCGGCCGGCGAGCAGTTCGTCGGTCGAGCGCCACACACCCAGGGGGATCCCCGCGAGCCCCGCGGCACCCAGGGCCGTCGTTTCCACCATATCGGGGCGCTCCACCGGGAGGCCAAGCACGTCGGCCTGGAACTGCATCAGCCAGTCGTTCGCGGCGGCGCCGCCATCCACTCGCAGCGCCGGCACCGACAGATGCGCGGCGCCGGTCATGGCCGCCAGCAGCTCGGCGCTGGAAAACGCCATCGCCTCGAGCGCAGCCCGAGCAAGATGAGCGCGCGTGGTCCCGCGTGTGATCCCCGTGATCGTGCCGCGGGCGTCCGGTTCCCAGTGCGGCGTACCGAGGCCCACGAAGGCGGGAACGAAATACACGCCGCCCGTATCCGCGACGCTCCGGGCCAGTGGCTCGGTCTCGGGCGCGGTCCCGATCAGGCCCAGTCCGTCGCGGAGCCACTGAACGGCGGCCCCGGCGATGAAGACGCTTCCCTCGAGCGCGTAGGCGGGTTCGCCAAGGGGTCCGCAGGCGGCGGTAGCGAGCACTCCCTCCGGGGGCGTGGGAACCGTCGCGCCCGCATGGACCAGCAGGAATGCTCCAGTACCGTAGGTGTTCTTCGCCCGGCCGGGGGCAACGCAGCCTTGGCCGAAGAGGGCGGCCTGCTGGTCGCCGGCCAGGCCGGCAACCGGGAGCGCAAAGCCCAAGTGAGCGGGACCGGTGTCGGCGACGACCCCGGCGGACGCCACGATCCGCGGCAGGACCTCGGCCGGGACGCCGAACAGCCGCAGAAGCTCGGGATCCCAGTCGCGCGTGTGAAGAGAATACAGGAGCGTGCGGCTGGCATTGGTGTGGTCGGTCACGTGGGCGCGCCCGCCCGTGAGTCGAGCGACAAGCCAGCTCTCCACCGTGCCGGCGGCCAACTCGGCGCGCTCGGCGCGGCGGCGCAAGGCCGGGTCGCGCAGCAGCCACTCGAGCTTGGTCGCGGAGAAATACGGGTCGGGAACGAGGCCGGTGCGCTCCCGAAGCAGCGGAGCAAGTCCGGCCTCGCGCAGCTCACGGCAGCGATCGGTCGTGCGGCGATCCTGCCAGACGATCGCCGGGGCCGCCGGAGCGAGCGTGCGGCGGTCCCAGAGAACCACGGTCTCACGTTGATTGGTGATGCCGAGCCCGACCGGCCGCTCGCGGGAGGCGGTAAGGGCCTCGCGCATCGCCTCGATGGAGACCCGGAGGATCTCCTCCGGGTCGTGCTCCACCCAGCCGGGCCGGGGATAGTGCTGGGTGAGCTCCCGGTAGCCCCGACCGAGGATAGTGCCGTCCTGGTGAACGACGAGGGCCGTGGAGCCGGTGGTGCCCTGGTCGAGAGCGAGGATCGAGGCCAACGCCGGATCTCTACGCGCCGGCGGTCACCACCGGAGCCGCGACCGCGGCCGGCGCGCGGATGCCGCGGTCGGTGATGATCGCGGTGATGAGGCCGGCCGGTGTCACATCGAACGCCGGGTTCCACACGGCGACCCCCGCCGGGCCGATGCGCCGGCCGCCCCAGGCGAGCACCTCGTCCGGCGCCCGCTCTTCGATCGGGATCCGGCCGCCGTCGGGCGTCGCGGCATCAACCGTCGAGCTGGGCGCCGCGACGTAGAACGGGACGCCGTGCGCCCGGGCCGCGAGGGCCAGCCCGTAGGTGCCGATCTTGTTGGCGACGTCGCCGTTGGCCGCGATCCGGTCCGCTCCGACGATCACGCAGGTCACGTCGCCCCGCCTGAGCCGGCTGGCGATCATCGCGTCGGCGATGACGGTGCACGGCACCCCGGCCCGCGTCAGCTCCCACGCGGTGAGGCGACTGCCCTGGAGCAGCGGGCGCGTCTCCGGCACGATCACGCTCGGCCGACGCCCGGCCGCATGGGCGACGTAGACCGGGGCGAGCGCCGTGCCGATGCCGCCGGTAGCGAGCGCGCCGGCGTTGCAGATCGTGCAGACGGTCCCCTGGTCCGGGAGCAGCGGCGCGCCCGCCTCGCCGATGCGCTGGCACATGGCGCGATCCTCCCCTGCGATCGCGTCGGCTTCGACGCGGAGCGAGCCGGCCAGGCCCGCGCCGGACCCGGCCGCCGACTCAGCCCGGGTGAGCATCCGACTCAGCGCCCACTGCAGATTCACGGCCGTCGGTCGGGTAGCGCCAAGCAGCGCTGCGGCGGCGCGCACTCGGCTCAAGCCATCGCTCCCGGCCGCCTCGGCGCGCCCGGCTTCCATGGCCAGGCCCATCGCGGCCGCGATGCCGATGAGCGGCGCGCCCCGCACCCGGAGCGATCGGATCGCTTCCGCCATTTCCTCGGCCGTGGCGAGATCCAGATACCGCTCTTCGGTCGGCAGCTGCGTCTGGTCCAGCAGCCGAATCCGGCCGTCCGGCCGCCAGGCGATCGGCGAGGGGAAAGTCATCGGCGGAAGATACCCTGCGTGGTGCGCGGGAGGGACGGTCACTAACTTCCGGCGTCCTCACCCATCATCCATGCGACTCGCAAACCTCGCCTTCGCCGCCGCTGCCGCTGCCGCGGTCACGCTTGCGTCGCCGCTCCTGGCTCAGGGCGACCCCGGAATCCTCACGCTGGAGCGAATCGGGCGCGGGGAGTTCCGGGCGCAGGAGTACGGCCCCATCCGCTGGACCGCCGGTGGCGCATCGTACACCGTGCTCGAACCCTCGGCGAGCGTGAAGGACGCCGAAGACCTCGTCCAGTACGACGTGGCCAGCGGGCGGCGGACGGTCCTCATTCGGGCCGACCGGCTCATCCCCCCAGGCGACTCGGTCCCGATCTCGATCGAGGACTTCGCCTGGTCGCCGGCGGGGCCGGCGCTCCTGATCTACACCAATTCCCAGCGGGTCTGGCGCCAGAACACCCGCGGCGACTACTGGCTGGTGGACACCACCGGCTGGTCGCTCCGCAAGCTCGGTCCCGGCGCCAAGCCGTCGACGCTCATGTTCGCGACGTTTTCGCCCGACGGGCGTCGGGTGGCCTACGTGCGGGAGCGCAACCTTTACGTCGAGACCGTGGCCGGCGGGCAGGTCACGCAGCTCACGAGCGACGGGTCGCCCACGATCGTGAACGGGACGTTCGACTGGGTGTACGAGGAAGAGCTGAGCCTGCGACACGGCTTCCGCTGGAGTTCGGACGGCACGCGGATCGCCTACTGGCAGCTCAACATGGACAGCGTCCGCAACTTCAGTCTCATCAACGACACCGATTCGCTCTACTCCTTCGTCGTCCCGGTGCAGTACCCCAAGGCGGGCACGTCCAACTCGGCGGCGCACATCGGCGTGGTCGCCGCCACCGGCGGCCCGACGAAGTGGCTCGACATCCCCGGCAACCCGCGGAACCAGTATCTCGCGCGCATGAGCTGGGCCGCGAGCCCGCGGGAGCTGGTCATCCAGCGGATCAACCGGCTTCAAAACACGAATGAGGTGATGCTGGGCGACGTGGAGACCGGCGCCGTCCGCACGGTGCTCACGGAGCGTGACAGCGCGTGGCTGGACGTGGTGGACGACCTCGATTGGCTCGACGGCGGGAAGAGCTTCCTCTGGGTGAGTGAGCGGGACGGGTGGCGCCATCTGTACCGGGTGTCGCGGGACGGAAAGAGCGTTCGCCTGCTGACGCCGGGATCGTTCGACCTCATCAGCCCCAACGCGGCCTTCGGCAGCGGCTACGTCCACGCTGTGGACACCACCGGCGGCTGGGCCTACTTCTCGGCCTCGCCCAACAA
This sequence comes from uncultured Gemmatimonadaceae bacterium, assembly GCA_964519805.1. Taxonomy (GTDB): domain Bacteria; phylum Gemmatimonadota; class Gemmatimonadetes; order Gemmatimonadales; family GWC2-71-9; genus DASQPE01. The sequence continues at coordinate 4,428 of CAZFKN010000088.1, read as the reverse complement.
CGCGACCCAGCGCTATCTCTTCCGCGCGCGTCTCGACGGAAAGGGTCGCCCCGAACGGCTGACGCCCGCCGGGCAATCCGGCAGTCACGACTACGACATTGCACCGGGCGCGCACTGGGCCCTCCACACGTGGTCCGGGTTCGAGAAGCCACCGACCATCGAGCTGACGCGGCTCCCGAAGCACGAAACGATTCGCGTGCTGGTAGACAACGCCGAGCTGGTCGCGCACCTGGCGACCCTGCGGACTCGGGCCGTCGAGTTCTTCCAGGTGCCCACCGACGACGGGACCAAGCTCGACGGCTGGCTGCTCAAGCCGGCGGATTTCGATTCGACCAAGCGGTATCCGGTGCTCTTCCACGTCTACGGCGAGCCCGCGAGTCAAACCGTGCTCGACCAATGGGGCGGGTTCCTCGCCCTCTGGCACCGCATGCTCGCGCAACAGGGCTACATCATCGCCAGTGTCGACAACCGCGGCACGCCCGCGCCGCGGGGGCGCGCGTGGCGGAAGTCGATCTACCGGCAGATCGGCGTGCTCGCGTCCGCCGACCAGGCCGCGGCCGCGCGGTACCTTGCCGGCCGAGCCTACGTGGACCCGGCCCGGATCGGCATCTGGGGGTGGAGCGGTGGCGGGTCGATGAGCCTCAACGCGATCTTCCGGTATCCCGACGTCTACGCGATGGCCATGTCGGTCGCACCGGTGCCCGACCTGCGGCTCTACGACACGATCTATCAAGAGCGCTACATGGGCCTCCCCGCCGAGAACCTGGAAGCGTACCGAATCGGCTCGCCTATCACCTTCGCCGACCGCCTGCGCGGACGCCTGCTCGTGGTGCACGGAAGCGGCGACGACAACGTGCACTTCCAGGGCACCGAGCGCCTGGTAAATGCCCTGGTCACCGCGAACAAGCAGTTCACGATGATGGATTATCCGAATCGGAGCCACTGTATCTGTGAGGGCCAGGGAACGACTCGGCATTTGTTCGAGCTGCTGGAGGGATATTTGCACGACAACCTGCCGTTAGCTGTTAGCCATTAGCCACTAGCCAACGGCCAACGCCCAACGGCTACGACTCCCCATGTCCTTTACGACACTCGACTACTCCGTCCACGACGGCATCAGCTTTCTCACCATCAACCGGCCCGACAAGCTGAACGCGCTCAATGCGACCGTGTTCGCCGAGCTGGCCGACGCGGTGGGTCACATCGAGAGCGACGACGCGGTGCGGGCCGTGATCCTCACCGGCGCTGGATCCAAGGCGTTCGCCGCCGGCGCCGACATCGGTGAGCTGGCAAGTCAGAGCCCGATGGAGGGGAAGGCGCGCGCGCTCACCGGACAGCGGGTGATGCGCCGGCTCGAGCGCTGCGGCAAGCCGGTCCTCGCCGCGATCAACGGCTTCGCGCTCGGTGGCGGGTGCGAGCTGGCGATGGCGTGTCACCTGCGGGTGGCCAGCGAGACGGCGAAAATCGGGCAGCCCGAGGTCAAGCTAGGCCTTGGCCCCGGCTACGGCGGGACGGTTCGGCTGCCCCGCCTCGTAGGCCGGGGACGGGCGCTGGAGCTGCTGCTCACCGGGGCCATGATCGACGCGCAGGAGGCCTACCGTATCGGCCTCGTGAATCGGGTGGTGCCGGCGGACCGCGTGCTTCCGGAGACCGAGGAGCTCGCGCGCGCGATCATGGAGCAAGGGCCGCTCGCCGTGCGGCTGGTCCTGGAGGCGGTCGAGACCGGGCTGGACCTCACCGTCGACGACGCGCTCCTCCTCGAAGCGAACCTCTTCGGACTTCTCTCCTCCACCGCCGACATGCGCGAGGGGACCGCCGCCTTTCTCGCCAAGCGGAAGCCGCGATTCGAGGGTCGCTGAGGCAGGCCGGCACCCCATTTCGCCGGTCACCGGCGGTGCCATTCTCATCGCGGCTCCACTACTTTTCGTCTCTGTACGACGAGGGCATCGGTGCGGCTGGAACGCCTGATCGCGCGCGGCTTCCGCAACCTGGACGACCTGGACCGCGAGCTGCCGCCCAACGGCGTGGCACTCATCGGCGCCAACGGGCAGGGCAAGACCAACCTGCTGGAAGCGCTCTACTACCCGGTGCTCTTCCGCTCCCTGCGCGGCGCGCCCGATCCGGAGGTCGCACGGTTCGGCGGGCCGGGGTTCCACGTGGAGGCCCTTGTCGCCGGGCCCGAGGGCGGTACGGTCGCGGCAACCTTCACCGGGCGAAAGAAGCGCATCAGCGTCCGCGGTGAAGAGATCGCACGCCTGGCCGATGCTATCGGTGCGTGGCTCGCCGTGGTGTTCCTGCCGGTGGACGTGGGCCTGGCAGGCGGGCCCGCCGCCGAGCGGCGGGGCTTTCTCGACCGGCTGCTCGCTCTCGCCGACCGGAAGTACTACACGGCGCTTGCACGCTACCGGGCCGCGCTCGTCCAGCGAAACGCGGCCCTTCGCCAGGAGCGGCCGGAGCTGGCCCGGGCATTCGACGGCGTGCTGGCCGAGGCCGGGGCGGTCGTAGTCGCATCGCGACTTGCCTGGGTCGATCGCATCACCGGGCCGTTCGCGGCCGAGTTGGAGAGCCTGGGCGAGAGCGAGCCAGTCTGCGTGCGCTATCACGGGCGGGCGGAGCTGGCGGAAGCGGAGGCATGGGGCCCCGCGCTGGACCTGGTGGCCGCGCGGGACCGCTCGCGGGGGGCAACGACGGTGGGCCCCCACCGGGACGATCTGGTCTTGGAGCTGGGAGGCCGGCCGCTCCGGAGCATCGGCTCGACCGGCCAGCAACGCACGGCGGCCGTAGCGCTCAAGCTTCTGGAGCTCGGCACGCTCGCGGTCGCCCGCGGCACCGAGCCGGCCCTGCTCCTGGACGACGTGTTTTCGGAGCTCGACACCGAGCGGCAGCAACGGCTCGCGCGGCGGCTGGTACGCGGGCCTGCGCGTCAGGTGTTCGTGACCGCACCGCGGGCCGACGAGCTGCCGGCGGGGGTCGAGTTGGCGACGTGGCGGGTCGAGAGCGGGAGGGTCACCGAGTGAGCACAGCAAGCCGGCGCGAGCACTCCGCTCCCGAGAAGCCCACGCGCCTCGCCGACGCGCTGGAGCAATACCTCAGCTCCGCCGGTCTCAAGAAGCGGGTGCAGCAGGCCGCGATCATCGAGGAGTGGACCTCGCTGGTGGGTCCGCAGATCGCGGCCGTCACCGCGCCGCAGTTCATCACCGCCGACGGCGTCATGCGGGTCCACGTGGCGACGGCGCCGTGGGCCACCGAGCTGGGACTCATGACGCCGCGCATTCTGGCGCGGCTCAATCAGGGCCGCTCGGGACGGGTGAGGGAAATTCGCTGGGTGCCGGGTCCGCTGGACCGGCCTCGGCCCTGACAGCAGCGAGGCACATTGGCAAAGCACGAGCGCGAACTCACCGACCCCGATTCGACCAAGGTCTACGACGCCGCCTCCATCAGCGTCCTCAAGGGCCTGGACGCCGTCCGCCGCCGCCCCGGCATGTACATCGGGTCCACGGGCGAAACCGGACTGCACCACCTGGTCTACGAGGTGGTGGACAACTCGATCGACGAAGCACTGGCCGGCTTCTGCGACAACATCGCGGTCACCATCCATGCCGACAACTCGATCACCGTCGCCGACAACGGGCGCGGCATCCCCGTGGATGTCCACCCGACCGAGAAGCTCCCGGCGGTCGAAGTGGCGCTCACGATGCTGCATGCCGGCGGCAAGTTCGACAAGAACACGTACAAGGTTTCGGGCGGCCTCCACGGCGTCGGCGTCTCCGTGGTCAACGCGCTGTCCGAGCGGCTCGAGGTCCTCGTCGACCGGGACGGAAGCCGCTACCACATGGCGTTCGTCCGCGGCAAGACGGTCAAGAAGCTGAACGTGCTCGGCAAGGCTCGGGGGACCGGCACCATCGTCCGCTTCAAGCCCGACCCCGAGATCTTCGAGGTGCTCGAGTTCCACTACACCACGCTGGCCGATCGCCTCCGGCAGCTCGCGTTCCTCAACAAGGGCATCACCATCACGCTCAAGGACGAGCGGGAAGCGCCGCCCAAGGCCGACACGTTCTATGCGAAGGGCGGGCTGATCCAGTTCGTGGAGTGGCTGAACCGGAACAAGCGGCCCACACACCCGAAGCCGATTGCGTTCAACGCGGTGAAGGACGACGTCGACGTCGACCTGGCCCTCCAGTACGAGGACGGGTACAACGAGAACACCTTCACCTTCGTGAACAACATCAATACGCACGAAGGCGGCACCCACCTCACCGGCTTCAAGTCCGCCCTCACGCGCACGATCAACGACATCGCCCGCAAGCGCGACTTCCTCAAGAAGGAGGGCTTCACCCTCTCCGGCGAGGACATCCGCGAGGGCCTCACCTGCGTGCTGCACGTCAAGGTGAAAGAGCCGCAGTTCGAGGGGCAGACCAAGACCAAGCT
>CAZFKN010000087.1:0-13576 GCA_964519805.1 uncultured Gemmatimonadaceae bacterium | reverse complement strand
CCCGCGCCCGCCCCCGCGCCCACGGGCGCGGCCGTCCCTGTCCCGACCGCCGCGCCGACCCCGGCTGCCGACGCCGCGCCCCACGTGCCTGTCGCCGAGCAACGCGACAGCGCGGCCCCGCGTCGGCATCTCACCACCAGCGTCCGTTTCGCCTTCGTCGGCGACATCAATCTCGGCACGGCGACCCTGCCCGGCGGTGTGCCGCCCGACAGCGGGCGCGCGCTGCTCGCCGCGGCCAGGCCCGCGTTGAGCGGTGACCTCGTGATCGGCAACTTCGAGGGCGTGCTCGCCGACAGCGGCGAGACGGAGAAATGCGGGAAGAAGAAGGTGGTGGTGTGGCGCGGCTTCACAGCGGCGGATTCCGCGGGCATGAGCGCGGGGCGCGCGGGTGCGGGGACGGAGCGGCGAAGGACCGTGCGCTTGTCCGAGCGGCCCGCACCCCCTCCACGCAAGCTCCGCGCGAGCAACCACAAGAAGCCCGCGCCCGCCGGCTGCTACGCCTTCCTCACTCCGACCCTGCTCGCACCTCGGCTCGCCGAGGCGGGCTTCACCCACCTCAACCTCGCGAACAATCACGCGAACGACTTCGGGCTCGTCGGCCGCGGTTCCACCGAGGCGACCCTCACGAGCCTCGGTCTCGCGACCTACGGCCCGCTGGGCCGGATCGCGGTGGACACCGTGCGCCGTGCCGATGCCATGACGATTGTCGGCGTGATCGGCTTCACGACCTATCCGTTCGCCTACGACCTGCTGGACATCCCCGCCAGCGCGGCAACGGTAGATTCGCTCCGCCGGCGGGTGGACGTCCTGGTCGTGACGTTCCACGGCGGCGCCGAGGGTTCAGCGGCGGTCAACGTTCCCGTCGTGGCCGAGTCGTTGGGGCGGGAGCCGCGGGGCGACCTCCGCGCGTGGGCGCACGCGGTGATCGATGCGGGTGCGGACGCGGTAGTGGGCCACGGCCCGCACGTCCTCCGCGGCATCGAGTTCTGGAGGGGCAAGCCGATCGTCTACTCGCTCGGCAACTTCGCCACCTATCGAGGCTTCAACCTGGCCGGGCCGCAGGCGATCACGGGCGTGCTCCAGCTGGACCTGGCGGGCGACGGACACCTCGAGCAGGCGCGCCTCGTTCCCATGCGCCAGCTCCCGCTCCAGGGCCCCGCACCCGATCCCGACGCCACAGCCGCCGCGCTCGTTCGCCGACTCTCGGAGGAGGACTTCGGCGCCGCCGCGGCCCGCATCGCGGACGACGGCGTGATCACGCCGCGCTGAAGCCTGCCGCGTGGGTCGGCAACAGAGCCCTTGGCCTAGAGTCCACTGGCGCCCCGCCCCCTACCCTCACTACGCTCCGGCATGACTAGTCCTTTCGACGCCGACGAACCCGATTCACAGCCCACGCCGGCGGCGCTCGCGGCAACCGAGGGCCCGGTCGAGCTGACGGTGGCGCTGGTGGATGACGACCGGACGCCGGAGGGGATGGTCTGCATGGCGACGTACCGGAACGGCCGGCTGGTGGCGCGGTGCGCGGTACCACCCGAAGCGTGGGACCAGGTGCACGTGCACCGGTTGTTCGAGCAGCCGGTGCCCGTCGTCCTCGTCGCCCGCGAAGCGCCGCCGGGCCTCCAGTGCCAGCTCTTCGCGATGGTCACGCTCCCCCCGGAGCTGCAGCTCGAGCTGGAGGGCGACGAGGAGCGCGAGCCGTGGGCCGCGAGCGTCCCCGGCTCCGGCTACGAGGCGGCGGCGGAGCAGGCCGATGGCGACGGCGATCCGGCGGTGGCCCCGATTCCGCTGGGCAACATCGTCCGCTTCTCCAAGGACCGCGTGCACCCAGACAGCCTGCCACTCGAGGCAGCCGATATTCTGCGGAGAATTATCGAGGGGCAGACGGCGGAGGTGGTGGACAAGGCGCTGGAATGACGGTGAGAGGTGAGCTGTTCACCGTTCACGCCGTCAAACGAACGTTCCCACCCTGAACTTCCAGATCCTTCCCAGCAGGTCGTCCAGCATCCCCCGCCCCACAAACGCTTCGACCGCCGCGGCGGTGGCGCGGGAGTCGGCACCCCAGAGGCTTGCCCGCCTGATCTCTCCCTCGAAGTCCGCCTGGATGAACACCCGGTCGTCGAGCGACAGCACGGTCGGCAGGGAGTCCGAGAACTCGCTCGCGACGGCGTTGGCACCCGGCCCGCCGATGGCGATCGTGGGATTCAGGTGGAAGATGCGGTTGTCGAGATACCACGCGTCGCCCACGACGACGGCGCGCCGGTAGGCGTGGCCCACGCCACGACGGTCGATCTCCGCCTTGAGCGAATAGGCCGTGGGGCGATCCCGCTCCTCGGCGGTGAGGGACGTCCCCGTCACCAGAACGATCGTCTCGTCGGTGTCGATGAGCTTCACGGCTGGGCGCCCGCGTTGGTGGAGTCCCGCGGCGTCGCCCGCGTGACCGCGGGCGCGGGCTCCGGTGAACGAAGCTCGGGGGGCGGCGCCCTCCGCTGATTCTTCTGGAACTCGTGCTCCGCTTGTTTGCGCTTTCGCATCTCGGTGATCGCGTTCTTGAACTCGTCCACGGTCTGGGACCGGTTAGCGGCAGAGCGGAGGTCGGCCAGCATCTCGTCGGTGTGATCGAAGGCCTTCGACTCGTTGGTGCCGCCGTGCAGCGGCAGGAGGGCGAGCACCGCAGCCGGAATCTTGAGTCCCGCCACCGTCACATATTTCTGGTTGATGCCGAACTTCTTGCCCGCGATGTTGGCGCTCCAATCGGGCAGCTGCGCGCCATTGGCGCCCGGCTCGGCCGCGATCGAGTCGAGGAATTTCTGGATGGTCGCCTTCACCACGCTGTCGGCGAGCTGAGCGTCGGTCTTCTGCAGCCGCTGAGCCAGCTCCTGCGGCGGCAGCGGAAGCGGGCGCACCCAGAGCTGGCCGTCGCCGAAGCCCGGGCCGATCCGGTCCGGTGCAACCGACGCCGGCGGCACCACGACCAGGCCCGAGTCGCGCGGCGGTGCCACCGGCACCGGCAGGAAGATCAGGGGCCGCTGCTCCGGCAGCCGGTGCTGCGGAATCTTGGGGTGGCCGGGCGCGCCGGCGTCGGTCGGGGGAGTGCGGTATGGCATCTCGACCGCCCGCGGCCCGTCCGCGAGCGGCGGCAGGACGATGAGCTGCTGCGGTCGGTGGGGCACGTCGGGTGGACGCCCCTCCACCTTCGACAGCACGATGATGACCGCGTGGACCGCGACGCTCACCGCGAGCGCGATCCACGGCCAATCCCGCCGGCGCGGGAAGGTCAGGTCAAGCGGTCGTCGCAAGGGCCCCACGTCGCATCCGCTCGAGCATCTCGCCGAGGCGGGACACGGCCTCGCCGAGCCGGGCCGCGCCAACGGTCAGCGCGATCCGGAAGTAGCCTTCGCCCGCCGGGCCGAACGCGCTGCCCGGCAGGATCACGACACCCGCCTCTTCCAGTGATCGCCGCGCGAACACGGCCGAGGGCACCTCGGCCGGCAGCGGAACCCAGAGGTACATCGCCGCCTTCGGTGAATCCACCGCGAACCCGGCGGCCTTGAGCGCCGCGACCCCCGCCGTCCGCCGTCGCTCCAGCTCCGCCCGGATCGGCGCGACGAGCGTCTCGGCCCGGTCGAGCGCGGCGGCGCCCGCCTTCTGGATCGCGAGCCATGGCCCCGTGTCGACGTACGACTTCACCCGTGTGAGCGCCCCGATCAGCTCCTTGGACCCCACCGCAAACCCGATGCGCCAGCCGGTCATCGAGAAGCTCTTCGACAGCGAGAAGAACTCCACCGCCACCTCCCGGGCACCGGGCGTCTCGAAGATGCTCGGCGCGCGGTAGCCGTCGAAGGTGAGATCACAGTACGCATTGTCGTAGGCCAGGAGAATCCCGTGCTTGCGGCAGATGGCGACCGTCCGCTCGAGATACTCCGGCGTCGCGACCGCGGCTGTCGGGTTGTTGGGATAGTTGACGAAGACGATCTTCGCGCGGGAAAGAACCGACTCCGGCAGCCGATCCAGCTCCAGCAGGAACTGTTGCTCCCGTCGGAGCGGCACGATGTGCGGCTCCGCGCCGGCCAGGATGGCGCCGCCGATATAGGCCTGGTAGCCCGGCTCGGGCACGATGGCCACGTCGCCCGGGTTCGCGACCGCGAATACGAGATGGGCCAGCCCCTCCTTCGAACCGATGAGCGGAAGCATCTCGGTCACCGGATCGAACCGGAAGCCGAATCGCCGCTCTACCCAGCGGACGGCGGCCTGGCGGAACTCCGGCAGGCCTTGCTGGAACCCGTACTTGCTGAGGGCGGTGGTCCGAACGGCGCCGACCATCGTGTCGATCGCGACGTCGGGCGGGGGGGCGTCGTTATCTCCCGCGCCAAGGTCTATGACGTCCACGCCCTGCTCGAGCAGCCGCCGCTTGATGGCCGGGATCTCGGCCAGCGGGTAGCCGGGGAGGGCATGCAGGCGGTCGCTGAAGGTGATCATCTGCCGTTCTCGCTTCGCACGGGATTCGAGAGTATCCCTACGCCCGGAATCTCAACGTCGACCACGTCGCCGTCGGCCAGCGGTGCGGTGCCGGCGGGCGTGCCCGTGGCGATCAGGTCGCCCGGCTCGAGCGTCATGATCCCGCTGATGTACGACACGAGCAGCGGGATCGGAAAGTGCATGTCCTCTGCCCGGGCGTGCTGCCGCTCGACGCCGTTCACCCGGCAGCACAGCTCGAGGCCCCGCCAGTCGAGGTTGGACACTACCCGCGGACCTACCGGACAGAAGGTGTCGAACCCCTTGGCCCGGGTCCACTGCCCGTCGGCTCGCTGCAGGTCACGGCAGGTGACGTCGTTCACGCAGGTGAAGCCTCCGATCCCACGCTCCGCTTCCTCCTGGCCCGCGTGCCGCAGCCGTCGCCCGATCACGACCCCGATCTCGGCCTCGAACTCCACTTGACGGGAGACGCGCGGGAGCAGAATCGTCCCACCCGGCTCGAGCAGCGCCGTGGTCGGCTTCAGAAAGATGAGCGGCTCCGGCGGAACGTCGTTGCCCAGCTCCCGTGCGTGCGCGAGGTAGTTCCGTCCGACGCCGATGATCTTCCCCGGCTTGATCGGGATCATACGCTCGCCCCGATGCCGTAGCGGGCAAAGAAGTCCTCACACTTGGTCCGGACCTGCGCCCAGCTTCCCACGACCCGCTCGGCCCGCGGCAGCCCGTTCAGCACCAGCGGCCCGTAGCGCTTGGTCACCACCCGGCTGTCCAGCAGCAACACGACCCCCACGTCTTGCCGGCTGCGGATGAGCCGGCCAAAGCCCTGCTTGAGCTTGAGCGCCGCGTGGGGCAGCAGGTACCCCATGAAGCCGTCGTCCCCCTGCTCCGCCAGGCGCTCCAGCCGGGCCGCGGTCAGCGGCTCCGACGGAACCTTGAAAGGTAGCTTGTTCAGCACGAGGGCGCGGAGCGCCCGGCCCGGGACGTCCACCCCCTCCCAGAAGGAGTCGGTCCCGAGGAGAATGGCGTTCCCGGCGTCGCGAAAGCGCCGGAGCAGCAGATCGCGGGATTGCTCACCCTGCACGAGGATGGGCCAGCGCGCGCCGAGCACGTTCCGCAGCGCGGCGGCGGCGCGCCGCAGCGCGGCGTGGCTGGTGAAGAGCACGAACATCCCGCCGTCCGACGCGTAGGCGAGGTCGGTGACGATCTGGGCCAGCGCCGCGCCGTGACCGGCCTCGTCGTCCCTGGGCTCAGGCAGATCGGTGGGGATGCCGAACAAACATTGGGACGGATAGTCGAAGGGCGAGGCGAACATTTCGCGTACCGTGACCGGCGTCTCCTCGCCGCCCAGGCCGAGCCGGGACTCGAGAAACGCGAACTCGCCCGCGGCCGCGAGCGTGGCGCTGGTGAGGACGACCGTATCCAGCCGCTCCCACAACAGCTCCCGCAACAGCGGCGCCAGATCGAGCGGCACGGCCGACAGGCCGATGGACTGACCTCGCTGCCCCGTGCGCTCCATCCACCGCACCGTCGGCGGCCCCCCGGCGATCGGACGCAGCGTGCGGTTGAGCCCATCGCCGACAGTTGCGAGCCGGCGGAGCACCGCGCGCAGTTCCTGGAGCAGCTGCCTCGACCGGTCGGTGGCTTCCGCCTCTTCCAGACGATCGGTGACGGCATCGAGAATCTCGGCGAGCGTCTTGAGCGCGCCAAGTCCGGTTTCGAGCTCGGCTGCCAGCCCGTCGCTCCAGACCGGGTCGGCGCCGAATTCGTCGTCCAGGCGAAGCTGTGCCCCGGGCACCGCCTCGAGCCGGGCATGCAGCCGGAGGAACAGCGCCTCGCTGGCCAGCCGCGCGTGCGTCAGGGCCGGCAGCAGCCGCTGCTGGAGCAGCGCCAGCCCCGCCCGTGCGCCATCGCCGCCTTGGGCCAAAAGCTCGTAGGCCAGCGTGGGGACGAGACCCTTGCCCCGGCGCTCGAACCGGCTCAGTAGTCGCTGGACGCTCCGGCTCGTGACCTGGATGCCGAGATGCTGGGCCGCCACGTCCTCGAGATGGTGCGCCTCGTCGAGCACCAGACGGCGGTACGGCGGAAGCACGGCCGCCTCTTCCCAATTGTCGGACGCCTGGCGCACCGAGAGGTCGGCCGCGAGCAAGTGATGATTCACGACCACGACGTCCGCTTCCGCGGCGCGGCGCCGGGCGCGGAACAGAAAGCACTGATCGAAGTGCGGACACTTGAGCCGGGTGCACAGATCCGGTTCGGCGCTCACCTCGTCCCACACTTCTGCGCTGGGCGCTACCGGGAGATCGCTGAGTGTACCGTCGGCCGTGTGACCGGCCCACTCCGCGAGGCCCAGCAGCTCGTCGTGCTTCTCGGGCTCGAGCAGTGTCCGCTGCCCGCCGACGGCGCCGTGGAGCCGCGCGAGGCAGAGATAGTTGCGCCAGCCCTTGAGCAGGGCGAACGACGGCGCGTAGTCATCGGTGGCGAGGGCCCGGCGGAGCATGGGCAGATCCTTGCCGACCAGCTGCTCCTGCAGGTTGATCGTGTTGGTGCTCACGACCGTGCGCTCGCCGTTGGCACGGGCCCAGGCCAGCGCCGGAACGAGGTAGGCGAACGATTTGCCCACGCCGGTGCCGGCCTCGAGCAAGAGCACGCCGCCGTCGTTGTACGCGTCCGCGACGTAGGCCGCCATGTCGCGCTGGGTGGGTCGGTCCTCATACCGGCCGAGGACGTGGGCGACCGGCCCGTCCTCGCCCAGGGCCGCGATGATCTCGAACGGATCGATCCGGCGGACTTCGTGACGGTGGGGAACCTCAACCACGACGTAGAGGGCGGTCGCCTCGTTGTCGACGATTCCGAAGCCCACCCCGCCGTCGTGCAGCTGAGCGGCGACGTTCAGGTCGGGCACCGACGGCTCGAGCCGGCCACTCGGATGGTTGTGCAGCAGCATCTCGCCCCGCCGCGCCACGCCGGGCAAGGCGAGGACCATGTCCACCGTGCCCCGGGCCACTGCCCGGGCTCCCACGATGCTGCCATCCGCCGCCACCTGGGCCACGAACGACACCTCACGCCCGCCCGCCGCCGTGATCTCTGCGGCGAGGTACGTACGAACGTCCGGCTGGATCCGATCGATGGGCTCGGGCACGCGTATTGAACCAGTGTTGAACGACAACTGCGAACAACAACTGCGAACCACAGAGACACTGAGCCACAGAGGATGTCGCAGGGAAATCTACAAGGAGTTCCGTGGGGAACGTACCCAAAAAACCTGGTGTCTTCCTCAGGCGCTCACGTCTTGAGCTCCTTCTTCTTCGCCGCCGGGAACAGCACGTTGTTGAGGATCAGCCGATACCCCGGGGAGTGCGGGTGCAGCGAGAGATCGGTCGGCACATCCCCGATCTGGTGCTGGGGATCCTCCGGGTCGTGTCCACCGAAGAAGGTCCACGTCCCCTGCCCGCGCTCACCATGGATGTACTTCACCCAGGGCGCGCCCGGCTCGTCCGCCAGCACGGTCACGCTGGGCTTGAGGGTCCGCCGGGTGAAGGACGTCGTGAGCCCGTAGAAGTCGGGGATGACCTGCCGGTGGTTCTGCACCAGCATGGTGGCGACCGGATCGATCTTCGCGCTGAAGTTGAAGAGCGTGAACGACCCGAGCGGCTGGCGCCGGTCGAGCGAGTTCACCTGATGGCCGTCGATGTCGGAAAACACCGGAATCGACGGATTCAACTCCAGCTTCGCGTTCTGGAACGCCAGCGCCAGCTCCCAGCGCATCTTCTCGGACGCCTTCGGGTCCATCGGCGTGCCGTCCGCGTAGTTCGTCGCGATGTCCACGCCCTGTCCCGCGAGCGCGAGGTCGAGTGTCTCGGTGGCCGTGCACATGGCGAACAGGAACCCGCCGTGCTCCACGAACGCCGCGATCGCCCGCGCGATCGCCTTCTTCTCCTCGGGGACGCTGGCGAACCCGAGCGCCCGGGCCGTCGCCGTGTTCTGCTTGACCATGTCCAGCAGCCACGGGGCACCGGCGTAGTTGAGGTAGAACTTGGAGTACTGACCGGTGAAGTCCTCGTGATGGAGGTGGAGCCAGTCGTACTGCCTGAGTCCGTCGTGCAGCACCTCCGTGTCCCAGATCTTGGCGAACTCGATCCCGGCATAGTTGAGCGCCATCGTCACCGCGTCGTCCCACGGGGGCGCGTTGGGCGGCACGTACACCGCCACCTTGGGCGCCTTCTCGAGCGGGATCGCATCCATGTTCTCGTCCTGGATCTGGGCGCGGACCCGCAGCACTTGCCCGTCGTCGAGCGGCTCTACCGTGATGCCCGAGAGCGCGGCATCCCGCGGGACCGTCGGGTCGGCAGGAATCAGAAATGCGCCGCTCCGATAGTTGAGGAGCCATTCCGCCCGGACGCCGCGCTGCACGGCGCGATAGGTGAGGCCGTACGCCTTCAGGTGGTCGCTCTGAGCATCGTCCATGGGGACCAGCAGCCACCCGGCCCCGTTGGCGGACACGGACGCGAGGAGCCGTCCAGCGGGGCCGAGAGTCGCGGCGGTCGCGGCCAGGCCGGCGATGAAAGCGCGACGCTTCATGTCTTCGGCACCGCCCCCCGAGCCTCGTCGAGGAGCCGGCGGGCCTGCGGAATCAGCGCGCTGTCGGGGAAGCCGAGGATCATGCGCTCGAGCACGTCGGCGGCTTCCTTCGGGCGGTCCAGATCGAGCAGGAGGCCGGCCAGCGCCAACTCGGCCGCGGGGGCGGTTGCCTTCGCCCCCGCGATGTCGGCGGCCCGGAACAGCCGCTCTGCGTCGCCGGCCCGGCCCGCGATCCGGGCGACGCGTCCGGCGTAGAGACGCACCTCGGCGCCTCCCTGCTCGCCCGGAAGACTGCCCGCGACTTTCTCCAGCGCATTCACACCGCCGGCGGTGTCGCCCCGCTCGACCGTGAGCAGCGCCGCGCCCAGTGCCGGCAGGCTCTCCGCCTCGATCGGCTGGAGAAGGGCCAGAAGCGCGGTGCGGGACGTCGCCTCTTCGCGCGTGCCCGCGTACGGCCCGGCCTGCTTGAGCAGAGCGACCGCGCCGTTCAGGTCGCCGTGAAAGACCCGGAGGCGGCCCGCGAGCGCGAGCCCGTCCACGCTGGAATCGCCCGCGATCACCGAGTCGGCCCGCCCGAGCTTGCCCGCCCGCACCCAACCCCACGCCACGCGGCGGCGCAGCGCTAGCCAGTCCTCGCTTGCCAGCGTGCCCTTCAGCTCGGCCAGCTTCCGCTGGGCTTCGTCTACCTTGCCCTCGTTGAGCAACACGCCGACGAGCGTGGTTGCCGCGTCCGAGGCCGCGGTGCCCGGCGTCGTGGAGTCCTCGGCGACGCCGCTCAGCATGCGTCGCGCCTCGGCGGGATCACCAGCATCTGCGAAGGCCTGCGCCGCCTCGAGGCGGAGACGCGAGCCCGCGGCGCCCGGCGTGCGATCAGCGAGCGCCGACAGCGCCATGCCTTGGGCGCGGCGGGACGAGGCCCCCGTCTGGGCCCGGAGCTGATCGAGAAATCCGGTAAGGGCCTCGATCGCTTGCGCTCGGTCAGCGGGAAGGGTTGCGGCGAGGGTCTCGAACCCGCCCACGGGATCGCCCCAGCGCGCGCGGAGATCCGACTCGAGCGCGCGCGCCGCGGCCCCCTGCTCCTTCGTGAGCAGCGCCAGCAGGTCGGGGTGGATCGCCTCGGGAGCGCCCCCGAGGGTCCGCACGGCGCCGGCGCGATAGCCGGGGACCTTGCCCACGGCCACGACCCACTCGTGCAATGCCGTGGGCCAATCCTCGTCCTGCGACGCGACACCCGCCAGCTCGGCCGCGAGTGCGTCCGCCCGGCCGAGCTGCTGCCGCCCGGTGAGGTACGCCCGGCGCGCCTCGGCCCGATCGCGCTGGCCAAGCGCCGCCGCGCCCCACTCGCGATAGGGGGCCTCGTCGCCCGGGGTCACCTGTGCCCACCGCGCCGCAATGGCGCGCACGCTGTCGGGCTGCTGGGCCTCCGCCCAGGCGCGGAGCGCCACGCCATAGAACGCGCCGGTGCCCGGGCTCCGCGCGAGCGCCGCCCGTACCTCCGGCAGAATCTCGGTGGGCTTGTTGATCGCCGAGAGCGAGCGCTCGAGGCCGAACAGCGCGGAGGGATCGTCCGGCGTCTGACGGAGCACCTCACGATAGAGCGCTGCCGCCTCGACGTAGTTGCCCCGCCGCTCCAGGTCGAAGGCCCGCCGCTCCGGGTCGCCGGCCGGGCTCCCCTGCCCCCACGCCGCGCCAGTGCCCGCGAGAAGCACAGCCATCAAGGCGGCGCCGGCCACGGCACTCGCTCTCACCTCTCACCTCTCACTTGTTCCGACAGCCTTCGGAAGTAGTCGACGACCAGCCGCCGCTCCTCCGGCGACAACCCCTGCAGCTCGTCCCAGCTCGGCATTCGGGGCTGGTCGTTCCCGCCGAGCGACCGCAGCGCCGGGGGAACGTGGACGCTGTCGTCCCGGGCCGTCGTGCTCTGCCGCTCCTTGCGCTCGTCCTCCTCTTGGCCCTGAAGGGTCCGCCCGGCGTCGAGCATGCGGCGGAACAGCCGCTCCTGCCGCTGCACGGTCTCCCGGTCGAGCTGCCGAGCTTCCAACCGGCGGGCGAGGTCCTTCGCTTCGTCGGCCATCTCGCCGGCGCCGGGCATCTCCCCCTGGCCTCGCATCTTCTCGAGCTGCTCCGCGAGCGCGCGCTGCTGGGCGCCGAGCTGGCGCAGCTGCTCCGGGGTGCCGGCGCCGCCCATCATCGGCAACAGGCCCTGGGTTTTCTGCCCGAGCTGCCCCTGCTGCTGGGCGAGCTGGTTCATGCGCTCCATCGCCTCGGCCAGGCCGGAGCCCGAGGCGGCGCCCGCCACGTTGGAGCGCGCGCGCAGGAGCTGATACGCCGCCGCATTGAGCGCGTCTACCGCCGCGCCGGCCCGCTCGGCCGCTTCCCGCTGGTTCGGATTGGCCGTCGACACGGCTTCGCGCGAGCGCTCCATCTGCAGCTGGGCGGCGGCGAACGCCTCGGAGATCTGCGCCGGTACGAGCGCATTCTTCCCGGCGAGCCCACGCAGCTGCGACTGCAGCCGTCCCACGCCCTCCTGCACCGCAGCTTGCTCCCCACGGGAGAGCGCGGGCGGGGCGCCCCGCTGGAACCCCCGCGCGATGCCGAGCTGCCGTTCGGCGAGACGGCTCGTCTCCGCGAGCGCGCGATCGAGCCCGCTGGTCACTTCGTTACGCCACTCCTGCTGGAGCCCCTTCCGCTCCTCGTCGAGACTGTCGCCGACAGGCTCGAGCTGATCCGCGGCCCGCTTGCCCTGCCGCCCCGCCTGAGATCGCCGACCTTGCTGAGCGGCCTGTGCGGCCTGCTTCATCTGCTGGGCGGCTTCCGCGGCCTGCTCCGCCGCCTGGTCGACCCTTTCCTGGCGCTGGGTGGGAAGGTCCGGCCCCACCTGCTTGAGCGCGGACGCGAGGGAATCGGTGCGCGCGGCGAGTTGGCGCTCCGCGCCTGCCGCACGCGCACTGTCGGCCGAGGCGACCTGCTCGTTCCACTGACGCTGTTGTTGCGCCAGGTCGCGCGACTCCTGGGCCAGGTTGGCGAGATCGCCCTCCACCGCGGCGCGGCGGAACAGCTCCTTGGCCTGCTCCAGCGCTTC
Organism: uncultured Gemmatimonadaceae bacterium; assembly: GCA_964519805.1. GTDB lineage: Bacteria > Gemmatimonadota > Gemmatimonadetes > Gemmatimonadales > GWC2-71-9 > DASQPE01. The sequence continues at coordinate 1,446 of CAZFKN010000087.1, read as the reverse complement.
CCGCAGCTCCTTCTGGTGCTGGGCCAGCTGCTCCAGCGATTCCTTGGTGGCTTCCGCGTTCAGATCCTTGAGGGCTTGCTGGAGTTTCTCCAGCTGCTCCCTGAGTTCGGGCGTGAGTGCCCGCTGGAGCTGGCCCCGAATCTCCGCGAGCTGGCGCTGCCACGCCGAGTCCTTCATGCCGGCCGCCTCGGCGGCCTTCTCCAACGCTTCGAGCGACTGCTCGAGCGCCTGCGCCTGGGTCATCATGTCCTGCTGCCGCGCCGCCACCGCCTCCGCCCGTTTCGCTTCCTCGTACGCCAGAGCCTCCGGATTCTTCCCGGTCTCGGCGGCCGTATTGCGCGGCTGCTCCCGCGCCAGGTCCTCCGTCTGGCGCTCCAGGCGCCGGCTCTGCGCGGCGAGGCTGTCCAAGCGGCCGGCGACGGCCCGGCTCGTCTGCCGCTGTGCCTGCCTCACCTCGCTCATTGTCGGGAGTCGCAACACCAGCTCGCGCGAGCGCCCGGTCTGCCCGGCCGGCGAATTGTCCGTCGCGACGGCCAGATAGCGGACCGTGTCGCCCGGCAGCAAACCGCGCCGGTTGAGATCGAGCGTGAACGACAGGATGCTCCGATCCGCGGTCCCCGGCGGGACCGGGACGCTCTCGCGCCGAACGGGATCGGCCGCGCCCAGCTGGCTGATCCGCCGGCTCTCGACGGCAACCGCGCGGATGCCGTGGTCGTCCCGCGCGTCGATGACGAGCGGCAGGAGCAAGTTGAGCGGCGCGATCGTGTCGGCGCCGGGCACCGGGATCTCCACCCGGGGTGCGCTGTCCGGGACTACCCGAACGGGAAACCGAAGCGTGTCGCCCGCGAACGCGACCCCTCCTTCGGACACCAGCGCAAGACTGTACACGCCCGAACGCCGGGGTACGAAGCTGCCCGAGAAGTGCGAGCTCGCGACCGCGAGCTGCTCGACCTCGTCACCGATCGCCCAGCCCGCCGAGGTGAGCGGCGCCGTCGCCTGACCCTTGGTCTCCAGCCGAGTGCCGGCCGGCAGGAGAACCGTGTCGCCCGCGAGGGGGATCGGCTCGTCGTCGAGGCCGAGATAGGCGGGATAGTGTGCCGTGACGGTGACGCTGCCCAGAAAGACCGGCAGGCGCACGCGGACCGCGACCGTGTCCGACGCCCGGCGTCCGCTCGTCACCCGCGCGAAGAGATCACTCCGGAGCGGGCCGGCCATGAAGTGGGCGTGCCCGGTGGAGTCGAGCGCGAGCGGCGTCGGTTGCCACGCTTCCCCGGGCGCCCTGAGCCACAGTACGGCGGTGCGACGGCCTACGGCATCGACCTCGAGTGCGACGGTGGCTCCGCGATCGACCTCGTTGGCGGCAGCCCGGAGGCGAACCGGCGCGATCGTCGCCTCCCACGCGTGCGCGGGGTGCCACAGCGCCGCCGCCGCGCCCCGCACCGGCCC
>CAZFKN010000086.1:0-13709 GCA_964519805.1 uncultured Gemmatimonadaceae bacterium | reverse complement strand
CACACGGACCCGGAAGTCGCTGGCGTCGACGAGTCGCGCGGCTGACGAGGTCGGAGCTCTCCTTCGCCGCTCCGACCCGCACAGGGAGCACCGCCGTGACGAAGTCGGTTCTCACTGCCCGACAGCGATCTCCTCTTCCGCGGCGCCGCCGACACCGCTGGGGCCCTCGAGCGTGAAGCGGACCCTGAGCCGCCCCGTCCGAAGCTTGGGGCTCAGGCCCATGACGAGATCTTCGACTGTGACGCCGGTTGGCAGCGAGACGTCCCAGCAGCCGTCGGCCATCGGGGTCGAGACGTAGACGCGGGTAAAGTCCGACCCGCCCACGAGACTGACGCGCGCGCTGCCGCCGTGCGCGACCAGGCCCGTGCTGCTCACTTGGGCCACGGGACCGGAGGAGGCCGGCGGCGGCGCGCTGTCCCGCAACACTGCGGTTACCTGGCCGTTCCGGGCGGTCACGGCGGCGATGTAGTTGTCGATCCGACCCGGGACTGGCGAAACCGGCTCCGAAGCGCAGGCGCTGAGGGCAGCTGCCGCGAAGAGGATGAGACACGAGCGGCGCGTCGGGGCGACCATCGTCCACTCCTTGGACTCTAACGTGTCGGTGGGATTCCGGTCTCTGCGCGGCAACGAGCATACCGTGGCGGCCTGAGGGGAGCCGCGACCAGGCTCGCCTCCCTTCAGTGACCGCCCCAGCTTCAATGCGGGCAACGAGTTAGCTGGCTGGCTCCGAATGCGGACCAAGCGGCGACACGCGGCCCCGAGGTGCCTTGAGTCGGACGGAGCGAAGCCGATCATCGCTCGCGGGTTGCGGTGGGGCATTGCGCTCTACGGGGCGGGCGCGGGGGCGTTCCGCATCTGCCCATCGGTCCCCCACAGGGCTAGATTCTCCGCATGACGAACATCCTGATCGAAAAAACCGCCGAAGACGCCGCGTCCAAGTCGCTGCGCGTCACGGTTCCCGTCGATCGGGTGCGCCAGGCAGAGGACGCCGCCGTGAAGTACTACACGACTCGCGCCCGGCTCCCGGGCTTCCGCCAAGGCAAGGCGCCGCCCGCCGTCGTCCGGAAGCGGTTCGGTGAGGCCATCCGCCAGACGGTCCTCGAGGAAGTCATTCGCGAGGGCTGGGAAACCGCCCGCCAGACCGAGTCCCTCAAGCCAATCGCCGACCCCTCCATTCGCAATCTCAAGTTCGAGGACGGCAGCCCCATCGAGTTCGAGCTGCTCGTCGAGGTGCGCCCCGACGTGAAACTCGAGCGCGTCGGAGGCTTCCGCTTGACGCGTACAGTGGCCCCCGTGACCGAGGCCGCCGTGGACGAGCAGGTCGGCCGGGTGCGCGAGGAAAAAGCCGCGTGGCTTCCGGTGGACGGCGCCCGGCCGACATCGGGACAGCTCGTACGCGTGGAAGTCGCGCCGCTCGAGGGCGACGAGGCGGGTCCGGCCCAGCCGTACACGATCGTCATCGGCGAAGGCCAGGCTATCCCGGAGCTCGAGGAGCGGATCATGACCTTGCTCCCGGGGGAAATCGTCGACACCGAAGTGCATTTCCCCGAGGATCACCCGGACGAGTCCCGCCGGGGGAAGAGCCGTCGGGTGCGGGTCAAGCTCTACGAGGTGAAGCGGCAGGACCTGCCGCCCTTGGACGACGCCTTTGCCCGCGAGGTCGGAGAGTTCGAGAACCTGGGAGCATTGCGGGCCGCAGTCCGGCAGGATCTCGAGCGGGAGGCGGGCCGGGAAGCTGATGCCTCCGTGCGACAGGCGCTGCTGGCCCAGATCATCGAGGCCAACCGCGTGCCCGCGCCGGACTCACTGGTGCACCGCGTGCTCCACGGCTTCGCGCACCTCTACAAGGTGCCCGAGGACCAGTTGCCGGGGTTCGAGGCCCAGTTCCGCCCCGTCGCCGTGCAGCAGGTCCAGCGGGACCTGGTCCTGGATGCGGTAGTGGAGGCCAATGGGCTCAGGGCCACGGAGGCCGATCTGGACCAGCGGATCGGGACCCTGGCGGCGGCACGGAACCTGCCACCCGCCGACCTGTACGCCTCCTTGCAGAAGTCCAACCGGCTCGCGGAGTTGGAGCGGGCGATCACCGAGGAGAAGGTCTTCACCCATCTCCTCTCGCAGTCCACGGTCGAAGAGGCGAGCACCTGACGATGGCCACACTGTATCCGCCGTACATCATCGAGCGTTCGAGCCGCGGAGAGCGGACCTACGATATCTTCTCCCGCCTGCTCATGGACCGGATCGTCTTCCTCGGCGCGCCGATCAACGACGACGTCGCCAACATCATCATCGCCCAGCTGCTGTTTCTCGAGGCGGACAACCCGGAGAAGGACATCTACCTGTACGTCAATTCGCCGGGCGGCGTGGTTTCCGCCGGCATGGCGATCTACGACACGATGCAGCACCTCCGTGCCCCGGTGAACACCATCTGCATGGGGATGGCGGCGTCGATGGGGTCGTTCCTGCTGTGCGCGGGCGCGGCGGGCAAACGGAGCGCGCTCCCACACTCCCGGATCATGATCCACCAGCCGTCGGGCGGAGCCCAGGGCACGGCGTCGGACATCGAGATCCAGGCGCGGGAAATCCTCTATCTGCGATCGAAGATGAACACACTCTACGCGAAGCACACCGGCCAGCCCATCGAGACGATCGAGCGCGACATGGACCGGGACCGCTTCATGAGCGCCGACGAGGCAAAGGCCTACGGGCTGATCGACAACGTCTTCACCGCCCGCAAGGAATTCGTCGTGCCAAGCAAGAACGGCGCAAAAGAGACCTTGACGCCCTCCTGAGCGGGGGCCAGCTTTCGGGACGCTTCACCCAAACCGCCGCCATGTCTAACGACAAGCACCTTCGTTGCTCCTTCTGCGGGAAGTCGAAGGATTCGGTCCGGAAGTTCATCTCCGGCCCGTCAGTCTACATTTGCAACGAGTGCATCACGCTCTGCAACGAGATCCTCGCCGAGGACGAAGAGCGGGAGGTCGCGGACAGCATCACCCAGGTCCCCACGCCCACCGAGATCAAGGACGTGCTGGACCAGTACGTGATCGGGCAGGAGCGGGCCAAGCGCACTCTCGCCGTCGCAGTCTACAATCACTACAAGCGGATCAACGCGTCGAATGGCCGCGAGGCGGATGTCGAGCTGGACAAGTCGAACATCCTCCTCCTCGGCCCCACCGGCGTCGGCAAGACGCTGCTCGCCCAGACCCTCGCCCGCATTCTCGACGTCCCCTTCACCATCGCCGATGCCACCACCCTCACCGAGGCCGGGTACGTCGGCGAGGACGTCGAGAACATCCTGGTGCGCCTGCTCCAGGCCGGCGACTTCAACGTGGCGGAGTGCGAGCGGGGCATCGTCTACATCGACGAGATCGACAAGATCGCGCGGAAGTCGGAGAATCCGAGCATCACCCGCGACGTCTCGGGCGAGGGCGTGCAGCAGGCGCTCCTCAAGATCCTCGAGGGCACGGTGGCCTCGGTGCCGCCCCAGGGGGGCCGGAAGCATCCGCAGCAGGAGTACATCCAGATCAACACGAAGGACATCCTGTTTATCTGCGGCGGCGCCTTCGACGGGCTCGACAAGATCATCCAGGCTCGCACCGGTCGGCAGCAGATCGGCTTCAGCAGCGCAGGTCGGGGGCTTGGCACCGAGCTGGACAAGAAAAACCCTTACGCCGAGGTCGAGCCGGACGACCTGCTCCGCTTCGGCTTGATCCCCGAGCTGGTGGGCCGCCTGCCCGTCGTGGTCTCGCTCGAGGCCCTCGACGAGGAAGCGTTGATGCGGATTCTGGTCGAGCCGAAGAACGCGCTCACCAAACAGTACAAAAAGTTGTTCGAGCTGGAGAGTGTCGGCCTCACATTCGACAACGAGGCGCTCCGCGCCGTCGCCGAGAAAGCCCTGAAGCGCGGCACCGGGGCTCGCGGACTCCGCTCGATCCTCGAGACGATGATGACCGACATCATGTTCGATCTGCCCACGCGGGACGACGTCCGTGAGGTCGTCATCACCAAGGAGTCGATCGCCGAAGGTGTGGCTCCCCTCGTCGTGACCGAACGGCCGAGGACCAAGCGGGAAGCTTGACCCCCGCCGGGCAACGCAGCACGGGCGGTCTCGCCGACCTGCCCATCGAATTCGTCGGCAGCTTCCCCGATCCGCTCGTACGTCTCGAGCCCGTCCTGCCCGAAGTCGCGTTCATCGGGCGATCCAACGTCGGAAAATCCAGCCTGCTCAACGCGCTCACCGGGCGCAAAGGGCTCGCGCGCGTGAGCGCGACGCCGGGCAAGACCACCCTTCTCAACGCCTTTCGCTTGCCCTCGTTCTACCTCGTCGACCTGCCGGGCTACGGCTTCGCCCGCGCGGGCAAGGCCGCGCGGGCCACCTACCGGACGCTGGTGACCCGGTACTTGCGAGAACGGCAGGCGCTCGCGGGCGTCGCCTGGCTCCTCGACGCCCGTCACGACCCGTCCGACAGGGACCTGGACATGCAGGAGTTGCTCGTGGAAAGCGGGCGGCCTGTGCTAGCAGTCCTGACCAAGGCGGACAAGCTCGGACGCTCGGCGCAGCGTGAGAGGGCGCGGGCCATCGCTCAGGCACTGGCCCTCCCGGAGGACCAGGTCCAACTAACGAGCGCCCGCTCCGGCGAGGGGATCGCCGACCTCGGCGCGTCCATCCTCGCCCTAGTGACGCTGGGTCAGAAGCTCGCACCAACGGAGAGGTAGAGACTGCGGCCGGCCGACGGGATGATCCCGGGTCCGGGGTACTCGTCCGTCCGGCGTGTGAAGTAGTGCGCGTCGGCAAGGTTGTTCACGCCACCTGAGATCTGATACTTCGAATTGAGCCGCACCCGCGCGGACACGTCGATCACGTGGTAGGCGGGGATGACGCCGACGTCGGGGTCGGGGCTCGAGATCGTGTTGTTGGCATCGCCGAACTGGCGGCTGACGCTCGAGACCTGAATCGTCCCCGACGCCGGCTTCCACGCGTAGGTCACCCCCAGGCGGTTGACGTAGCGCGGCGCGTATTCTACGTCGTTTCCGTCGAATGGCCCCTTCACATACTTGGCGTCGTTGAAGGCGAAGGCGTCGAAGACCGACAGGCCGCCGAGTGTCCCGAGGCCCAAGAGGCGGAAGGGCTGCAGTTCGAGATACGCCTCGAGGCCCCGTTGCACGCTCGCGGCGACATTGGTGCGGATGGTGAATGGCGTGCCGTTTGGGTCGGTGCCGGATACCAACCCGATCCGGTCCGCGTACCGGATCCAGAACCCACCCACGTCGAACACGACGCCGTCCGCCAGCTGCCCACGCCAGCCCAGATCCGCGCTCAGGCCGCGGGCGTCGTGGATGTTGGGATCCACCCGCGAGACGCTGGCGAAGGGCGTGATCGAGGAGTAATCCACCGGGTGGTAGGCCCGCGTGACGTCCCCGTAGATCGACGTGGTGGGCGACGTCCGGATCGCGAGCGTTACCCCTGGCAGTGGGAAGGTCCGGGTCCGGGGAACCGGTGCGAAGACGGTGTCCGTGTGGCCGGCGGCGGTCGATCGCAGATACTCGACGCGGAGTCCCGGCGTTACCGTCACTCGCGATCCCAGGGGAATCGCCTGCTCCGCGTAGGCGGCGACGTTGAGGTTCTTGAAGACGATGTCGTTCTCGTAGTCGCCACCGTACAGCGTCATGTCGAAGTCGGATCCGGTGGACCCGGGCCCGCCCGCCTGCCGGTGCATCCGGCCCTCGAACACTCGGACCCCGGTGGCAAGCGTCGCCTGACGCCCGAACAAGGGGTAGCCGTACGTGAGCCGGGACTCGAGCGTGCCGTTGGTGAATACCTCGCGCTCGACCTCACGAGGCACGAATTCGCTCGTGCCGGGATTGACGACGTCGGGGGCAGCGGCTCCGCCGTCTTCGTTGCGCCAGACGAGGTAACGCTGACTGAAGTTCCCCCACACCGTCGTCCGGAGATTCAGGTTCGGGGTGATCGCGTAGTCGGCGGCCAGGGACACCAGGTTCCAGGGGCTACCGAGCCAGTTGCGCGACCGGAACGAGGCCTGGGGGTCGGCGTTGAACTCATCGTCCGTGAGGCCGCCGGGCATGTGAATGCGGTTTCGAAAGAGCGTGTACTCGAGGGAGAGGCGAAGCCGGTCGTTGGCCTGCCAACGCAAGCGGCCGAAGCCCGTGAGCTGGCGCGAGTCGCCGTTCGGGCGCCAGCCCTGCTGGCTCTGGAACTGGACGAAGCTGTAGTACGTGAGCGGACCGAAGCCGCCGCTCAGGTCGCCGAATGCGTTGGCCGTGCCATAGCTGCCTCCGGTGAGACGGGCGCGCATCGTCGGCGACCGTCCGGCCTGGCCGTCGCGGATCACGTAGTTGACCATGCCGCCGAACTGCGAGCCGTACGCCAGCGCGGACGCGCCGCGCACCAGCTCGACCCGATCCAGCGCTTCCGCGGGCGGAACGAAGTAGACCTCGGGGTACCCGTACGGGTCCGCGGCGATGTTGATGCCGTCCTGCCGAACGTTCACCTCCGTGGACTGCGTCGGGTTGAGGCCGCGGAAGCCGATGCCGTTCGACGGGAACCCCTGCCCTCCGGTCTCCGCGACCGTGAGACCTGGCACCCGGCCAAGCACCTGCCGGGTCACGTTGAGCGTGCTGTTGACGTTGAGACTGTCGAGTGCGAGAACGGTCGTCTTCTTCCCCACGAGCAGGACTCCGTCCTCGATGTCGGGCATGGTGGAGACCGCGGCGGGAGCCGGGCGCGTCGCCGTGACCTCGACGTCCCGCAGGCGCTCCACCCGGGGGTTGAGGCTCACGTCCACGGTGTCGACAACGCCGGCGCGGACCAGGATCGGGCGACGGAACGTTGTGAATGATGCCGCAGAGACCTCGAGCGTGTACGAACCCGGCGCCACGTCGTCGAGCCGATAGCCCCCGTCCCGGCCAGTCGCGGCATGGCGGTCCACGTCGAGGAGCCGGATCGTCGCCTGCGCGACCGGGCCCTCGGGGCTCGTCACATGCCCCTCGATGGCCCCAAAGCCCGGGATCTGGGCTCGGAGGGGGGCCGCAAGGCCCGGAAGGAACAGGAGGCAGGCCACACAGATCGTTGAGCGAGGCATTGGGGTGTCCGCCAGTGTGGTGGGCTCGGCGTTGGGGCGGCGGCAAGGCCTGCCCGCAGACTCGAGTGTTGGTATATGATAATGGGAATCAACTGCATTTCAATTCCCTAACAGACTACTCCCGTTTCCCTTGCCTGTCAACTCAACCGTCGGCGAGATTTCGGATTGTCCGTCCCGAGGCGTCGCCGTGTCAGCACCCCACCTCCGCTCGCCCTCCTCCACCGCCGTCGCGACCATCGCGATCGCGGCCACGGTCGTCGTCGCGCTGGCCACCGAGCGCCCGGTGGCCGCCGCCGCGACCGCCGTCCTGAGCCTCGGTGCGTGGCTCGCCCTCCGCCGCCTCGACCGCCAGGCGGCGAGCGCAGAAGCGACCCGGCTCGAGGCGGCGCGCCAACTCGACCGCCGGATCAGCGAGCTGTTCTCCCTCCAGGAGCTCAGCTACGTCCTGGCAGAATCGATCCAGCTCGATCGCATCGTGGACCAGGTCGCCCGCTATGGCGCACGCTTCCTTCAGGCCGACGGCGCCCTCGTCGCCTTGGCCGAGGGGGACAGCGGGACCCTGCGAGTCGCCGCAGCGGCGGGTACGCTGGCTATGCTCGCGGATCGCCGCGCTGCTGCCGGTGAGCCGGGCCTCGTGCGGCTGGCGGTCGATCGGGAGCGCATCGAGGTGGCCCAGGCGGGAGACCAACCGGTGCTGTTGCTCGCCGACGAGGAGGTGCGGTCCGCCGCGGTCGCGCCGCTGCGGTCGCAGGGTCGGGCCATCGGTGCCCTCGCCGTCGCCGACAGGCGCGAGGGACCGTTCACCACCGAGGATCTCTGGCTGCTCTCCACCATCGCCACGCAAACATCGATGGCGGTGGCCAACAGCCGGCTCTTCGAGATGGTTCGCCGCAGCACCGAGGAATGGGAGACGGCCTTCGACGCCCTCACCGAGGGCCTGGGGGTCGTGGGTCCGCGCGGCACCGTGCTGCGTGCCAACCGCGCCCTGGCCACGCTCGCGGGCGTGCCCCCCGACGCGATTATCGGCGCGGACTTCGCCGCCGTGGTCGCGGGGCAGGCGCCGCGGGCTACCGAGCTCCTCGCCGCGGCGCAGCGAGTCGAGCACCCCGCGCCCGTCGAGATCCGCCGGGAGCGGGACGGGCGCCGGCTGCGCCTCGCAGCGGCGCCCCTCTGGGGCCCCGCAGCCGACGGCAGCGTCGTGATTCTGGTGGAGGACGTGACCGACCAGCGTGCGCTGGAAGCGCAGCTCATTCAGAACGAGAAGATGGCATCGATCGGCCAGCTGGTGTCGGGCGTCGCGCACGAGCTCAACAATCCGCTCACCTCGATCGCCGGCCTCACCGAGCTGCTCCTCGAGCCCGCGCGGAAGCTGCCGGAGCCGACCCGCGATCATCTCCGGGTGATCCATGAGCAAGCGGAGCGTGCGGCGCGGATCGTCCGCAACCTGCTCACGTTCGCGCGACCGACCTCGCTCGCGAAGGAGCCGGTGGACCTGAACGACGTCGTCGCCCGGACGGCTCTCCTGATCTCCTACGAGCTGCGCCAGCGTGGGATCGAGCTGGAGCGGCGGCTGGACCCGGAGCCGGTGGTGGTGATCGGCGATCGGTACGAGCTACAGCAGGTCCTTCTCAATCTGCTCACCAACGCGGTGCACGCCCTCAGCACGCTGGAGGCGGAGCGTCCCCGCCGCATCCGGCTCGCCACGGGCCGCCTCGCAGGACGCGCGATGCTCGCCGTGGGCGACAGCGGCGCCGGTGTGCCGCCGGCCCTGGTCAACCAGCTCTTCACCCCGTTCTTCACCACCAAGGGACCCGGCCAGGGGACGGGCCTCGGCCTCTCAGTGAGCTACGGTCTGGTGGAGGCCCACGGTGGGCGCATCGCCTATCGGCAGTCGGAGGAGGGCGGCGCGGAGTTCGTGGTCACCCTCCCCCTGTTCACCGCCACTCTGCCTGAGTCGGAGGCGGAGGAGCCGCGCGGCACAGGGAGGCCGGTGCCGGCGCGACGCACGCGCGTGCTGGTGGTGGACGACGACGCGGCCGTCCATCGGCTCGTCAATGCGCTCTTTGCCGGCGAGGGGCACGTGGTGGACGCCGTCCGGACCGGCGATCAGGCGCTGCGCCTCGTGGACGGGGAGGCCTACGATCTCGTGATCGCGGACGAGCACGCGGTCGCGGCCGACGGCAACCTTTTCGCGGCGACGCTGCTCGCGGCCCATCCCGACTGGCGCGACCGGCTGATCATCGCCAGTCACCCCCGAGCTTCCGGCCCGAAGCCGACGGCCGCTCTGCACTGGATCGCCAAGCCCTTCAACGTGCGCGATCTCCGGGGGATCGTGGCGCGACTGCGAACAGAGGTGAGAGGGAGAAGTGAGAAGTGAGAGGGACCATTGCCCTCACCTCTTACCTCTTACCCCTTACCTCTCACCTCTGGCCTCTCACCGGAAACCCCCGCTCGCGGAGAAACGCCCGCGCCTCGCCGATCGACGATCCCTCGAAATGGAAGATCGAGGCAGCCAGGACGCCGTGGGCCCCTGCGCCGAGCGCCTCGGCCAGGTGCTCGAGCCGGCCTGCGCCACCCGACGCGATCACGGGAATGCGGACCGCCGAGGCGGCGGTGCGGATCAACGGCAAGTCGTAGCCGGCCTGCGTGCCATCCCGGTCCATCGAGGTCAGCAGGATTTCCCCCGCGCCCAGCAGCTCGGCCCGCCGGATCCAGTCGACCGCCTCCAGCGACGTCTGCTCACGGCCTCCGGTCACCATGACCGTAGCCCGGCCGCCGAGCTGCTTCACGTCCACCGCGACGACCACGCATTGCGAGCCGAAGGTGCTCGCCAGGCGCTCGACGAGCGTCGGGTCGCGGACAGCCGCGGTGTTGACGGCCACCTTGTCGGCGCCCGCCCGGAGCGCCTGCCCGGCGTCGTCCACGGAGCGTATGCCGCCGCCGACGGTGAACGGGATGAACACGGAGTCGGCCACGCGGCTCACCATGTCGAGCGTGGTGCGCCGGTCCTCGTGGGTTGCGGAGATGTCGAGAAAGACGAGCTCGTCGGCCCCCTCGGCATCGTACCGGGCCGCTTGCGCCACGGGATCGCCCGCATCACGCAGCGCCTCGAAGTGCACGCCCTTTACGACCCGGCCGCCGGCCACGTCGAGGCAGGGGATGATGCGGCGCGCTAGCACACGCGAAGCACGTCGTCCAGCGGACCCGCGTCGCCCCCGCCGAGCAGCGTGACGATATCGTCCAGGGCCCGGCGCTCGCGGGGCCACGCAAAGCGGACCCGGGCATCCCGGGGACTCAGCCACTCGAGGCGGTCGTGCTCCGGTCCCGGGCGGGCCCCGGCGCCGGCGGCAACGAACGCGGCGAACACGGGCACCAGCGCGATCTCGTCCAGCCGGTGCTGGTAGAAGGTCTCGACCCGGCTCAGGTTGTACAGTCGCTCCGGAACCAGTCCCGTCTCCTCGGCCAGCTCGCGACGAGCCGCAGCGACGGGAGACTCCCCCTCTTCAATGTGACCGTGGACCGTTTCCCACGAGCCCGGGCAGCGCCCGCCAGCGGCACGCCGGAGCACCAGCATTTCCAACGGCCCGTCCTGCCGCAGCACGTACACGTCCACGAACTTCGTCCGGACGGTGGTCACGGCCGCCACTCCGCGAAGGCCCCGAGGAGCGCGATACCAGCGCGCTGCGACTTCTCCGGATGGAACTGGGCGCCGAGCACGTTCTCCCGGCCGACGAGCGTCGGGAACACATAACCGTAGTCGCCGGTGGCGAGGATCGCGCCGTTCGTGAGGTCCGCCGGGTGATAGCTGTGCACGTGGTAGAAGAACTCCGGTGCGGCCAGCACCCGGCCGACCAGCGGATGCTGCCGGCCCGACCCCGTTGGCGTCACCAGCGCCCAGCCCACGTGGGGGACCGGAAGCTCGACGGCAAAGCGACGCACGCGCCCGGGCAACAGACCCAGCCCCCGGACGCCGGGAGCCTCCTCGCTCGCCTCGAGGAAGAGCTGGAGGCCCAGACAGATCCCCATCACCGGTCGACCCGCGCGCGCGACGTCGCACACGGCGTCTCCCAATCCGGTGCGTGTGAGGTTGGCGATCGCCTGACCGAAGTGGCCGACGCCGGGCATCAGCACCCGATCCGCCGCCCGAACCGCGTCCGGGTCGTCCGTGAGCGTGGCCACGTGCCCCGCGGCGCCCAGCGCGCGAACAACGCTGCGCAGGTTGTTCACGCCGTAGTCCACCACCGCGATCACAGCACGCCTTTGGTCGAGGGGACTCCGTGCACTCGCGGGTCGAGTGTGGTCGCGTCGTCCAGGGCGCGTGCGAACGCCTTGAACGTGGCCTCGACGATGTGGTGCGGGTTGTCGCCCCGCATGAGGTCCAGGTGCACCGTCAGTCCGGCGTTCAGTGCGAGCGCGCGGAAGAACTCCGGCGTGAGAAACACGTCGTAGTCGCCCAGCATCTGCCACTTGGGGATGTCCACGTGGTAAGCGAGGTACGGGCGCCCGGACACGTCGATCACCGCGCGGACGAGCGCCTCATCCAGCGGGACCAGCGCGTTCGCGTAACGGCGGATCCCGGCCCGGTCGCCGAGCGCCGCGGCGATCGCCTGGCCGAGCACGATGCCGGTATCCTCGACCGTGTGGTGACCGTCCACGTGCAGGTCGCCGCTGGCTTCGACCGTGAGGTCGAGGAGGGCATGTCGCGCCAGCGCCTCCAGCATGTGGTCGAAGAACCCGATCCCCGTGCGGACGCGCGCCTCGCCTCGGCCGTCCAGCGCAACCCGCACCCGGAGGTCGGTTTCTTTGGTCTTGCGGTGGATGTCACCGATACGGCCCATGCCCGCACCGCGACGAGAGTGAACAGTGAACAGTAAACAGTAAACGGGGGACTCCCCGAATGGGCGGAGCCCCCGGTTTACCGCTCACCTTCACAGTTTACCGCTCACGCCTTGAGGATGTCTCCCAACGCCCCAACCACCGCCTCCATGTCCTCCGCCGTCCCGACCGAGATGCGGAGACACTCGGCCAGGTCAGGAGCGGACGAGACGTCGCGGACCAGTATCCCATGCTCGTCGAGCAGGCGCCGGAACACTTCGCGGGCCGGCAGTGTGAGACAGCGAACGAGAATGAAGTTGGCCGCCGACGGATAGACGCTGAGCGCGGGAATGCCGCGCAAGCGGGCGAAGGTCCGGTCGCGAGTGGCGACGATCTCCGCCACGTGCGCCTCCGTCTCGGGGTGTGCGAGCAGCAGGCTCGCCGCGGTGAGCGACAGCGCGTTCACGTTGTACGGGAGCTTGGCCTTGGCGATTTCTCGCGCCACGGCGGGGTGGGCGAGCGCGAATCCGAGCCGGAGGCCGGCCAGCCCGAAGGCCTTCGAGAACGTGCGCAGGACCACCACGCGGGGCGAGACGGCCAGGAGACCGAGGGCCGACGGACCGCCGAACTCCTGGTAGGCCTCGTCGCAGACCACGAGTGCGTCCGTGGCCGCGAGCACGCGCTCGACCGCATCGGGCGGGAGCGCACTGCCGGTCGGGTTGTTGGGCGAGTTGAGGACTACGACTCGCGCGCGCTCGCGGGCGGCTACCTCGATGAGCGAGTCGATCTGGTAGCGGAAGTCCGGCCCGAGGGCCACCGGCACGTATCGCCCGCCGAACACGCTTGTGAGCAGTCGGTAGAGCGAGAACGTCGGCGACGGTGCGACCACGCGGTCGCCACCGTCGAGCGTCACCGCGAGCGACGCCTGGATCAATTCGTTCGAGCCGTTGCCGACCAGGATCCCGTCCGGCGTCCAGTCGTACCGGGCCGCCAGCGTCTCGAGCAGCGGTACCGGCGTGAAGTCCGGATACCGATGCCATGGCACCACGGCGAGGCGGTCGGCAATCGCCCGCTTGAGAGCCGGCGGGACGTCGTACGGGCTCTCGTTCTGGTTGAGCTTGCGCCGAGCCGAATGGGTCTTGAGCGAATAGGGCGGCTGGTCGCGGACTGCAGGCTTGATCAGGTCGAGCCCTGCCGCCGGCTCGGGCGGCGGCCTCACCGACCGCGCCGGCCAAGGACGGCCTCGAGGCGGGCGGCGAGGGCCCGGGCCCGGAACGGCTTGCTCAGGAAGTCGTCCGCACCCAGCTCGAAGACCTTCACCTCGTTCTCCTCGTCACCTTTGGCGGTGAGAACCACCACCGGAATCTCCCGCGTGGCGGGGCGGGAGCGGAGGTGCGACAGGACGCCGTAGCCATCGAGCCCGGGCAGGTTGAGATCGAGTACAATGATGTCCGGTGCGTGCCGGTCCACCTCGTCGAGCGCCTGAACGCCGTCCCGCGCCTCCTGGACGGTAAAGCCTTCCCGCTCGAGCAGGTCGCGCATCACCCGCCGCAGGTCGTCCTCGTCATCTACGAGCAGCACGCAGATCCCGCGGTCGCCGCCAATGGCTCCGTCTCTCGGAACCTCGTCCACCAGGTCCATGTCCATCGCAAGGTCGGCGATCGGCGCTGCGGCCGGCGGACGCGGGGGGGCCGCCGAAGGCGCACTCGTGCGCGGCGCCCGGCGCGGCCTCGGTGGCCCAGCCGCCGGGGGCCCGGCGGGCAACGGCCCCCCGGTGACCCCCAGGAGCCCGTC
>CAZFKN010000085.1:4260-13824 GCA_964519805.1 uncultured Gemmatimonadaceae bacterium | reverse complement strand
TCATCCCCGGCCGTGGTCGCCAAGGGCGACGTCGTCCGTGAAACCCGGGCGCCATTCGTCGGCCCGGAGTCGCAATCCGGCAATCTCGAGGCTGTCGGCAGTGTAGGGTTTCACCTCTAGGTAGCACCTGACTCCGGCAAACCGTCGACCAGATCGCAAGGGCCTCGACCAGTGTTACTGCTCAATCGGTATCGCCGTCCAGTCCAACTGTATCGGCTCGCGGACGGTGGGTGCAGCGCTCTCGCGGGCCTGACGCGCCGCACCGATTCGAAAGACCGCAAACGGTCGCCTCGGTGCGGCGACCGGTACAGCCTGCCAGACGTTGCCGGGAGCCCTCCATTGAGCGGGTGATGGTCGGTCGGAGCGAGCGTCAGCAACCTCACTCGCCCCATAACATGGGTTCACGACCAGGTCCAGGTACTCAAACGTGACGCCCGACCCTGTCTCGCGGGGTGCGTCGACGACCACCTTCCATTTACCCGCCGCTGGGGACGGTACCGCGATCGCCGGAGCGATCGCGGTATCGGCGTTTGCGGCGGCCGGTACGCAGCGCCGCCCGGTACAATCGAACGCATATAGGTCGAGGTCTCTTACTGTCGCTCCCCGTGGATTGGCCCGTGCCAGGAGCCATGTGGACCCTGGCGGCACTTCAATAGAGTAGGTGCGTTGACCGGCGGGACCAAGCGTGTCAACGCGTGCGTACCCGCTCGCGATCGGTGATCCCATTAGCTGGGCCACTGCGGGCGCGAAGCGGTTCCTAGCCTCGACCTGCCAAGGGGCCCCCGTCGTGTCCGGGGCAGCGGCCTGAACGGACATGCCGAGAACAGCAACGGATAGCGTGATCGGAAGCGGGCCGATGGCCGAGCCTGGAGTCTGGCTCGCCTGAAATACTGTCCAGTCGCCGCGGAGCGACGCCTGCCAAACGCCGGGCTCCGGGCTCGGCAGCCATATCTCACTGTCAGTGGTATCAGTCAGGTAGCCAGCATCCCTGCCATCCGGCCGATGCAAGGTCACAATAGCGCCGGTCGGCACGCGGGAAATGTCCCAGCGGAGGGCGCTGGCCGCAGGCGGTACACGGACGAAGAAGCTCTTGCGCCCTGGTCGCGGCAAGGAATCGCGCCAGGTAACCGTGAACGCCGGCGCGGAGAACGTGTCGGGGACAATGACCGTGCAGGGAATCCGAAAAGGGGGCGCTCCAGGGCGGGAATCGAAGAGCTCGAGGAGCGCGGTATGCGCCCCCGACTCCCTAGGTCGCACCGTCAGGGAGAGTTCTACTGCACGGTTCAGTGGCAGCACGAGTTGATCGTTGCTGCTGTACGTCCCGTCGTTACCCAGCCAGTGCACGTCCAGCGTGAGCGGCGTGGCCGGGCCGGAGGTGCGCGTGAGCGTCAGCGCCCGTTGTTGGGGTCTGCCAACGCTCCACCCATCCACTTCATAGAGCGCGGGGCCCATATTCGGAGACGGTAACCACGCGCTCAGCGCAGTCCGGACCGGGCCCTCAACCCGAATGTCGAGAGTCGCGGTGCCGGTGGCGTAGCTTGCCATGTGCACGACTTGACCCCAGGCTCGCTCGATTTGGAGCAGTCCATTGCCCTGCTCGAGCACGGGAATACCGTCCAGATACCGCCCACTTTCCAGGAGAGCTGTTCGGATGCGAGGTTCGTCATAGGGAAGGCCGGTCTGCTTTGCCGCGCTGATCAACAGGGCCACACTACCTGCTGCGACCGCGGCAGCTGTTGAGGTACCGGCGGCGATCACATACCCAGGGGGAAGGTCGTACAGCGGAGGGACGCCATGACCGGCCTGGAAGCCAAGCCAACTACTTAGGATGTCAGAGGGCGCGAGGATGTCCGGCTTCATCGCTCCATCGCCCGCCGGACCGCCGCTGCCTATGGGGTGTAGATTGTCGCTCGATGCGACAACCACGCCGCGATTGGTCAGGTAGCTTTCCCGGCTCTGAAAGGCGCCGACTCCGATCACGTTCCTGACCGTAGCCAGCTCGCCAACCATGCCGACGCCGACCGTATTGCCAGCAGGTACGAGGAGTGGCTTTCCAAAGCGCGCCACCAACCGGCTGGCGATAACGCTGGCCACAAATCGACCGTCGCGCAGGCGGTAAGGCACATCGGCCACGAAAACGTTCTGCTCCAGGAGGACCACGTCAACACGGGGATCGGTGAACGCCAGGATCAAGGCCTCGGTAAATGAAGCCGCCGATCCAGCACCGTAGTTGATGGAGATAAGGCGCGCCCCGGGAGCCACACCATCATAGTGGCCGCCGCCCAGCCGAGACCCCGCGGCGGCGCCGGCAACCATGCTGGCATGGCCTCCCAGGCCAATGCTGAGCGCTACCGCACGCTCCTTGGAATCGATCTGCACCGCGAAGGCGACGGACTCCCGTATTGGGGTCGCCGGATTGTCGTGCCCAAACACTCCCACGTCGTGGCGAACGTGGTAGTCCATCAACGGACGCTCGTCCGTGAACGATCTGTCTTGGTCGGTGTCGACCCAGACCGTATTGCGCTTCACATCCCAGATCACGGCAAACAGGGAGTCGGCATTCGGAGGATTGCCGTCGCGATTCAGGTCTTCATCGACCTGGAAGATGCTGCCACGTATGAATGACCGCTCGTTGACCATTGCGGCTTCAAAGGTGCCGTCATGAGGCGCGACATACTCCCGCCCCCGGTAGGACAATCGCCCTCCTCGTGCTACTACCCGTTCCCAATCTGTCAGCCAGAGCGTGCTTGACGAGTCTACCCAATCGCTGGGCCTTACAGAGGTAATGACATCGACGAATTTCGCTGTCTCGCGACCGTCGCTGGTAAGCCCGACTTGAAGTTCAGGTGCGAGGAGATCTGGGGTCCACTCAACGTCTGCAATAGTGACACCGCGCCCGTCCCAGGTTGGATGCGCGGCTCGCCATTCGGCCGCGTCGAGGTCCTTAAGAGGCGAGTACGGATGGTCGAATGGGTAGCGCGAGGGTCGTGGAGGCCAGTTGGTATCGGACAAGCCCAACACCGGCACCTCAACGCGAATCGGGGTCCGCACCGCGGCCTCGGCCGGGTCGACGGAGGAATAGGGTGGTAGCCAGGACCTCGACTGACGCCAAGGAGTCAGGGTGACGCTAACATCAGCTGCCTGTATGCTCTGGAGTCCGGCCACTCGTTCAGCCGAGTCTAGCGGCACCCGAACGCGGAGGTACCCGATGGCGTCCTGGCGGACGTCAACGATCCCGCCAAGCCTTGTTATCCGGGTCGCGACGTCGTTCCCCCGACCCGGCAAGGAGGCGATTGCGATGGTGACGAGGGTGTCGCCTCTTGCGCGGGCCAACGCTAAATAGCCCCGGCTGTCCTTATAGAACGCTAGGCGCGGCGAGGCGTCGTTGGAACCGGGAGCCGCCTGCGCCACGCAGGTTGCTCCACGCAGTAGACCGCCGGCTGCGCTTAGGGCGAGTACCAGGTTTCTCAACCGGCCCACTCCGCGCTAGTACCGCACCCGGAAGCCGATCGTGGTCGTACGACCGATGACGGGCGATAAGTTGAAGAACTCGAAGGCGTTGTTGTTGCCCACGTTCTCCATCGACAGGAAGGCGGAGACGGCGGGAGTGATTTGCTGCGACGCACTGGCGTTCACTTTTACGAACCCGGGGTACTCCATCAAGTAGTCTCGAAGGGTTGGCCGGCATGGGCCAGTCCCACCGAAGCAGTGATATTCAGCCAGGAAGTCGTAGTACGTCCAGCTGCCGACGTAGGTCACGCCCGCGACGAGCGTTGTCCGCTTGAGCAGGGTGATGACGGCCGACATGCCGAGCGTGTGCTTCGGTGTAAGCAGGGACTGGTCGCCAACGCGGAGATCACCCGTGTAGTTCGGACCCAGCTCCTCCACCGTGCTCTTCGTATATGCGTACTGACCCTTGAGTCGGAGCGGACCTGCAGACACGGAACCCTCGACCTCCAATCCCCTATTTTTCACCCGTCCGACATTCTGGTATTGCGTCTGCCGCGTTGGCACGCTTTGCACTTCGACAAACTGGATGAGATTGTCGGCAACCTGGTCGAAACCAGTGATGCTCAACGATCCACGGGTTCCGAACGCGGCGTCGATGCCGGCATCCCACCCACGCTGGCGCTCAGGCCCGAGCAAAGGATTGGCCAGAGTGCCAAAACCGCCGACACGCTGACCCGGGCCGGGAGGACGGATAGCCCTGCCCCATGATCCGCGAACCTTGATCGTCGTGGGGCCAGCAGAGAGGGCATAGGACGCGCCAATGCGAGGCGAGACCGGCGAACCTAGGCTATCGCCGAAACCGGAGTTGCGTTCGATCCTCACGCCACCCGTAAGGAACAGAGCGTCCTTGATGCCCACTTGGGCCTGGGCGAAGTAGCCGGTGTTGGTCGTGTGGGTCATGGTCTCCGAGCTGAATCCGCCGGGGACGATTTGCAGGGGACCGGTGTTGTTGACGGCAGCATTGGTGAAGAAGACCGTCTCGGGAAGGCTGTAGTGGTCGAAGCCAGCCGTGAGGGAGGCAGTGAGCCCGGCGCGCAACGAGCCCTTTACGGACGTGTTGTACCCGATTGACGTCTTGGACCGCACGTGGTCGAAGATCGTGAATAGCGTGTCGGCGGGGCGCGTGAGGCGCGGCTGCGTCTGCGCAAAGCCCTCGTCGAGCCGATCGAGGCCTAACGTGAGGGTGTGCTGCCACCAGGCCGTCGTCGCGACGCTCAACCGAGCGCCCAGGGTCGCATTCTTGACCTGGGCCGGCTGGTAATTCGGCTTCGAATAGAATGCGAAGCCGGTCTGCATGAGTTCCGGGTTGAAGACATTCGGAGAGTTGTAGGAGAGGTAGCGGCCCGACAGATCGACTGTCATGATCCCGCGCGCGAGCTTCATTCCCCCGTAAGCACTCGGGTTGGACTGTCGGGAGATCTCGTTGTTGGGAAGGTAGTTGCCGACGTGTGAATAGCCCCCGCCGAAGTTGTAACTCGCATCCGGCGTGCCGCCTTGGACGGACGCCTTGTAGTCCTGCCGAACGACACCGTCGAAAGTCGCGTATGGCGTTTGCACGATCCCGACCCCGACCTCTGCGCTGGCTCGGGGCCTGCTGAGGGCGGGATCTCCACGCTTGGTGAAGATCTGTACCACCCCACCGATCGCATCGGACCCGTAAATCGCGGCTGCTTGGGGGCCTCGAACAACTTCGATGCGGTCGATGCTATTGGGATCAACTGGCGCCCTGCCAGGACTCGCAGCCTCTACTCCATCGATAAAGACCTTCATCTGGGAGGAGCCGGTAAGCGTATTGGCCCCGCGAACGGAGAACGTAGTGTTCATAGGAGCACTGGGATAATCCCACCCTACCGCCCCAGGTACGGCCTGTCGGAACAGCTCGGCCACCGTCTGGGGCCGACGCAACGCGACGTCCTCGGCGGTGATCACGCTCACCGGCGTGGGTACCGCCTTCACCGCCGTCGGGACGATCGTCCCGGTCACCACCACCTGGTCGAGCTCCTGCGCTGACTTTGTCAGCACGAAGTCGGCAGCGCCCTCCGCATCCGCCCCTACTATGACCGCCTGGCTGCTCGGTGCATACCCGATGTAGCGCGCCCGTACCGTATACGCTCCCACGCCGAGGCCACCGATCCGGTACCGTCCGTCGGCACCGGTCGTCGCCGGCGTGCGCACCCCCTCGACCGTGACAGTCGCGCCCGCAATCGGTTCGCCGTGGGCATCCGTGACACGGCCCGCGATGGCCCCGGAGTCGCTCTGAACGGGCGAGAGCGCGGGCATTCGCTGCACCAGCGCCAGGTGTCCGCCGGACGTGATCGAAACGTCCACGGGTACGTCCAGCAAGATCTCCGTCAGCGCAGCCGCAACGGTGATGTCGCGTGCCTTGAGCGTGACCGGCCGGGCGAGCGCCACGACTCGCGGACTATAGGAAAGTTCGAGCCCCGCCCGGCGAGCCAGCTCATTGAGCGCGTCATCGACCATCACGCGGTCCAGACTCAGCGATACCCGCCGCCGGAGCACCGGTGCGTTGCTCGCGTCGGTCCCGCCGCCGGCCTTGGAGCCCGCCATTAGAAACCGCGGACCCCGGGAAGCCACGACGGACTGGGCCTCAGCACCCCGCGGCAGCGCCAAGATCGCGACGACAGCCGCCAGCCACCACCAGTTTCCGTGACGTGCGCGCATAACAGGTCCTCCCCTAGGGGGATTCGGATCGCGCCTGCCTGCCGCGACTACCGAGCGGGCTGAATAGAGTAGAAGGTCACGACGCGGCCTTGTCGTCGTTCTCGCATGCCGAGCGACGCGGCCAGGTTGTCCAACACGTCCGGGGTTGTGAGGGTTCTAAACGTGGCAGTGAGGGGGACGCTCCCGAGGGCAGTATCTGCGAGGCGGAAATCGAGATCGAACCAGCGACTCAGTTGCGGGAGCGCGTCACGCAACGGCGTCCGATCGAAGACAAGCCGCCCGTCGGTCCACGCGAAGTAAAGCGCGGTGTCCGCCGTCTCAACCACCGGCTCCAGCCCCGCGCCCAGCCGGCCCAGTTGCCCCGCGCGCACAACCCGCTGTGGCGCTTGCACCGATGCGGCCGCGCGGATGCCAACGATTCCATCGCGCACGACCACACGCGTCGTCGAGTCATCCCGATAGGCCCGCACGGCGAACTCGGTGCCGAGATCCTGGGCAACGATCGTCCCGGCGCGTACGAGGAACGGCCGCTGTTCATCGTGCGTCACCTGGAAATATGCCTCGCCCTCCAATGCCACTTCCCGACGGGCGGTGCCGAACGTGACCGGATACCGCAAGCTGCTCGCGACGCCCAGAATCACCGAAGTCCCGTCCGGCAGCCTGAACGTGGCCCGCTGGCCGGCCATAGTTCTCGCGACCCGGTCAGGCATCGGGGCCTGGTAACGTCGGGACATGAGCCCTGCGACCACAACCGCCCCGACCACTGCAAGTGCGATCGCCGCCGCGATCTGAAGGCCGGTCGACCAGCGGTAAGTGCGGGCGGCGGTGACGCCCGGAGGCCCACGTCGTGGTCCCTGGCTCGTCCCGCCGATCTCACGCTGAAGCCTTGCCCAGACGTCGGCCTTCGCCTCCTCCACGGCCGACTCGCTCAGGGCGGCCCCCTGGAGCGCGTCGCGCAGCTTGGCGACTTGAGCCCAGTGCGCTGGGTCTTCAGCCAGCCAGGCTTCGACCCGCCCGCGCTCTTCGGGACTGGCTTCGCCCGCCAGGTACCGATCCAGCAGTTCCCAGTCGACTTCGCTCATGATGCAAGGCGCTCGGCACGGGTGACGGTCCGACGGACCTGTTCACCTGTTAGTCGTTCGAGCGGAGAAAAATGCCTACTGCTGAGGGGTTCGAGGCTAGCGGGCCTGGGCGAGGAGCTCGCGGAGGTGTTGGATGGCGCGCCCCAGATGGACCGCGACCGTCTTAGGAGAGATGCCAAGCGTCTCAGCGATCTCGTCATAGCTGGCCTGGCGCTGCCAGCGCAACAGCAGAACCTCCCGCTGGCGGGGCGGCAGGGTGTCTACCGCATGCCGGATCGCGGCAGCAGTCTCGCTGGCCGCGAGCTCTCGGTGGGGGTCGGGCGCGAACGCAAGCTCTGCCTCCGACATCAGCGGGTCAGCGTAGCGACGCTGCCATTGCTGCTCACACCGCTGGCGTCGAAGATAGTCCAGCGACCGATACCGCGCGATGGTAAAGAGGTAGCTCTTCGCGCTGGCGCCACCGAGGTCCACTTGCCGGCGCTGCCGCCAGAGCAGCAGGAATGCGTCATGCACCAGATCCTTCGCCGGCTCGGCCAAGTGAACGTAGCGGTACACGAAGCGGTACAGCTCCTCGAAGTACGACTCGAAGACCCGGCGGAACGCAACCGCGTCTCGACCGTCCGCCTCGCCGTAGGCCCGCCCGAGACCGTCCATGGCCTCCCCTCAGCTCACCCGGGCGCGGAGAGCTCCATGCTCTCGGTACGGAGCGCCAAGCAATGTCGAGCGGGTTATTAGCCTAGACCAAACCATATAGCGCCACCCCCGCCGCTCCCGCACAACCCGCCCACCCGTGCCCTGGCCTCCGCGACGCCCCTTCGGGCGCGACGATGAACCGGACGGCCCGGGAGGAACCAGGAGACCCCCGCCGCCCTGCCAGGACTCGACGACTTGGAACAAGGCCGCGAGGCTCATGCGCAGGCCCTTCGCGATGCTGACGACAATCTGCAGCGTGGGGTTGGCCAGTCCACGCTCGAGTGCTCCGATGTACGTCCGATGGACACCGATCGCGTGGGCGAAGCCCTCCTGCGAATACCCCGCGCTCTCGCGAAGGGCTCGCACGGCTCGGCCGAAGGCGACGTTGACGGAGGGCACGCATTCACAGTGCAGCATTGACGTCGGTTCATCTACAGCGCAAGAAATGCCAGTCTAAACACTGCCACTCTATGTACATCACACGCTCAACCATCACCGTGCCCCTTCCCATCACGCGACTTACTCCTCACGACTTCGCTGAGCACTGGGACCAATCAAACCGCAACTTGCCCGAGCCGCAGGGCAGACCACCACCACGCCATGCAACCGATCCAACCTCAGCGAGCCCAAGACCGACGCAGCAATCGCAGCCAATGAAGAACCCCACCCACTGCGCTTTTTTTTGCGCCCGTGAGCTCGGATCTGGGTTACCTCGACAAAACACCGCACACCAATATTGCTTCGGTATTCGTTCGGTGCAACACCCTCATTCCCGATCCTGTGCGCGGAGAACCGAGCGCAGTGCGGACCGCCCCGCGTACCACCCGCACAGTCCGTGGACCCCGGCGCCGGGCGGGGTGGAAGAAGAGCACAGGAGAATCGCTGGATCCGGTGTGCGATACGGATCCGGCCGCCAGGCAGGACGCGTGAACAGCTGCCCGATGTCCGGCCGGCCGCCGGCGATGTCGCCGCCCACGTAGTTGGCATCGTACCGTTCGAAGGCGGCGGGCCCGAGCTTCGACACGGCCAGGATCCGATCGCGAACGCCCGGCGCGAAGCGCTCGATCTGGCCGAGAATGCGGTCGGTCATGTCCGCGGTCGACCCGTTCGGGACGTGGCAGTAGGCCCACGCCGTGTGCCGCCCCGGGGGCGCCCGCGTCGGATCGAAGAGCGACTGCTGCGCCACCAGCACGAACGGCTGCTCCGCGATCCTCCCGTCCGCCACGGCAGATTCGGCGGCGGCGACTTCCTCGAACGTGCCGCCCACGTGGACCGTGCCGGCACGCAGAACGTTCGGATCGCGCCAGGGAATCGGCCCGTCGAGTGCCAGGTCGAGCTTGAACGCGCCCGGTCCGTACCGGAACCGGCGCAGCTGTCGCAGGTACCAGTCGCCGCCAAGGCGTGACCGCAGTCGCGTGCCGGCAAGGTCGATCACCTGACGCGGCGTCAGATCGAACAGCACCGCCCGGTGCTGCGGCAGCTCGTCGAGCGACGTCACCCGTCGCTCGGTGACGATCTGTCCGCCAAGCTCCGTCAGATGACCGGCCAGCGCGTCCGCCAGCCGTTGCGCGCCGCCGGCCGCGATCGGCCAGCCGAC
>CAZFKN010000085.1:0-4160 GCA_964519805.1 uncultured Gemmatimonadaceae bacterium | reverse complement strand
GATCACGTCCCAGTCGCGCACCGCCGGGCCGACGACATCGAGGTAGGCGCGCGCATCGGGCCCGAGCCGCGCGGCTGTCGCGTGGAGGTCGCGCTCGAGAATCGCCGCACCGTCATCGAGCGGATGAGCAAGCGGAATCTCCGGCTGGATCCAGCCGAGGCCGTGGCGCTCGAGCGGGAGCTGGGAGAAGAAGGGAGAGCCGATGCCGAGGGGGTAGACGGCGCTACAGCTGTCGTGCACGAAGCCGGGGAGTGTCAGCTCGGCCGACCGGCACCCGCCGCCGACGGTCCCCTCGGCTTCGATGAGTTGTACCGACCGGCCGGCGCGGGCGAGGGTGATGGCGGCCGCAAGGCCGTTCGGTCCTCCACCGACCACCACGGCGTCGAATGCGCTGCGCCCGGACATGCCCGCCTAGTACACCCCCGGCACCAACGCCGCGCTCTCCCGGCAATACGCCTCGTACTCCGGGAACACCGCTCGCATCCGCGCCTCCTCTGCCCGCGCCTTGTAGCCGAACGACGCCAGCGCCAGCACGAACGCGAGAATCGCCCGCACCTCCCCGATCGCCACCGCCATGCCCAGAAACGCCAGCAGGATTCCCGTATAGATCGGATGCCGGACCCGCCGATAGGGACCCGTGCGAATCAGCGAGTGTCCCTCCTTCACCACCACGTGCGCACTCCAGTTCCGCCCCAGGTGCACCCGCGCCCAGACCGAGAAGCCCAGCCCGGCCGCAACCAGCAGCGCCCCGACGGCCGACGCCCAGGTCGCCGCCGGCAGCACCCGCGCCCACAGGACGCTCGGCAGCCATCGCGGGAACGCCAGCAGCACCGCGGCGAGAATCATCGGAATCCGATAGAGCAGCTGGGCCCTACCGCTCTCCCGCCATTGATCGGGCTTCACGTTGCGGGAGGAGACCACCCAATAGACGAGCCACGTGAGCCAGAGGATCGGAATGACGATCCGCCCGAACGGGTCGGGCCTCATGCGGCTCCGCGGAATGCGACAAACAACGCGCCCGCCGCCATCGCCACACCGAGCGCCATCTTCACGGCCGCCGCCACGGCGCGCCCCAGCATCGCGCCCCAGCCGGCTCTCGCCGCGATCTCCGATCGCCGCTCTCGTGTGTACTCGAAGAGCGCCGCGCCCAGAAACGCGCCGAGAAACCCGCCGACGACTGATCCGATCAGCGGCACCGGCACACCGACGATCGCGCCCACCAGCCCGCCCCCGAGCGCGCCCCAGCCGGCCCGCTTCGAGCCGCCGTAGCGCTCCGCGAAGCGAAACCCGATCCAGGCCTCGATCATCTCGCCCACCAGCGCCAGGCCGATGACCAGGCCAATCATGCCGCCCGTGAGCGTCTGAAAATCGGTGAGCCAGGCGTAACCCAGGATGCCGAGAACGATGACCCAGAGCCCCGGCAGGCTGAAGGGAATGAGCAGGAGCCCCGTCACCGCGGCGACGACGAGGAGGAGGACCGCGCCGGACTCAGCCATTACCGATAGTCGGCGGGACTATTCCGAGCCCTTCTTCGCCGTTGGCGGCAACAGGCCGTTCAGGCGCATATAGATCGCCAGCTGGCTGTAGTGGTCGCCCCAGTCCTCGACTGCGGCCAACATCGCGTGCGCGCGGGTCACCTGCCGGTTGCCGAAGAACGGGACCATGCCGCCCAGGTCCGAGTCGTTCACCTTGGCGAGCGCAGTCTCGCAGAACTGGAACGTCTCCTTGAGCCGGGCCACGAGCGCATTTTTCGCGGCCGTGCCGGCCAGCTCAGCGCGCTTGGGCGCCGCCATGCCGCTGATCTTGGAGCAGAGGTAGTCGTTGCCGTCCGAGAGGTGCACCACGATGTCGCCGACGCTCATCTGAGCCGCGGTGGGCTTGAAGCCGTACTTGTCGGCGGGGATCGACTCGAACCCGGCGATCAGGTTCTTCGCGCTGCGCTGCTCGCTGCTCTTCAGCGCGTCGGACACGGGGGCCTGCGCGACGGCGATGGAGGTGAGACAACAGGTGACCGAGGAGAGAACGAGCGCCGTAAGCCGAACGGGGGCTGCCATGGGATCACTCCGCGTAGAGGGTGGCGGTGTCGGCGTCCGCCTCAACCTACGGCCGGTCAGGCCCGGCGCAAAGCGGCTTGGTCAAGGGCCGGAGCATCACCGCCTGGCGTGCCGGCGTACGGGCCCGCTCGCCCGGAACGACCGCCTCACCTCCTTCTGCTCCTCTTCCGCCGCGATGATCGCGGCGAACCCCACCAGCGCCGTCCGGTACCGCGGCGCCCATCCGCTCGCCTGCTCCAGCTTCCGGTTCGAGATCCGGAGCGACCGCGCCAGCGTCTCGCCCAGCCCGCCGCCGAGAGTCGCGGTCCAGGGCGGAAGAAATCGCGGCGGCCGCACGGCCAGTAGCCGCGCGATCCCGTCGCCCAGGTCCTGACGCGTCAGCGGCTGGCTCTCCACCACGTTGTAGATGCCGGCCGGCACGCGAAGCGAGGCCACGACCGCGTCCGCGGCGTCCCCGTGCTCGGCCCAGGAGCAATACGCCTCCGGCTGGCCGAACAGCGGGAACCAGCCTCGCCGGATCGCATCGATGAGCTGGTCGGTCGCCGCGTCGTACGGCCCGTAGAGCATTCCGAACCGGAGCACCACGCCGACCCGCCCTGCCTGCGTGAACCGCTGCGCATTCGCCTCGGCGTCGAGGGCTGAGCGATTGTAGCGTGCCGGCTGGACCGCCGCGGTCTCGTCCAGCCAGGCATCGCCGCCGTCGGCGTAGATCGGCGCGAACGACTCCTGGATCAGGCGTTCGACGGTGTCGCCGGCGAGCGCCGCGTCCACCAGGTTGGTCGAGACCAGTCGCCGCACCCGGTCCATCTCGTGCCACGAGGCGGGCAGGAACATCCGTAGGCCGGCCGGGGGGACGGCCGTCGCGAGGTTCAGGATCGTATCGGACGCGCGGACAACGCTCCGGACGGCCTCCGGGTCGAAGAGGTCCACCGTAACCGCGCGCGCTCCTTCACTCTCGAGCAACGCGCGCTTGTCCGGGGTCCGCCCGACAGCCGTCACTTCGTGCCCGGCATCGACCAGCAGAGGCACGACTCGGCGGCCGAGCACGCCGGTGGCGCCCGTGACGAAGATTCGCATGGGGACAAACTAGGCCGTCGCCGTCAAGGCCCGCTGTGACGGCTAGCCGCCGCGTCCGGACTGGCCAAACCCCGTCACTCCCGCCATTTTCGGGCACACCCCACACAACGCCCAATGCCCATACCCGAGCTCGTCGCCCGGCTTCAGACTGCCCTGTCCGACCGCTACCGCCTCGACAAAGAGGTTGGCGCCGGCGGCATGGCCACCGTCTACCTTGCCTATGACCTGCGGCACGACCGCCGGGTCGCGCTCAAGATCCTGAGGCCCGAGCTGAGTGCCGTCATCGGCGCCGAGCGTTTCCTGGGCGAGATCAAGCTCACCGCCAACCTCCAGCACCCGCACATCCTCCCGCTCTTCGATTCGGGCGAGGCGGGTTCTTTCCTCTTCTATGTCATGCCGTTCGTGGCCGGCGAGACCCTTCGAAGCCGGATCAACCGGGAGAAGCAGCTCCCCGTGGCCGAGGCTCTGCGTTTCGCCACCGAGGTCGCCTCGGCGCTCGACTATGCCCACCGGCACGGCGTGGTCCACCGCGACATCAAGCCCGAGAACATCCTGATCCAGGACGGCTCGGCGATGGTCGCCGACTTCGGCATCGCCCTCGCCGCGAGCAAAGCGAGCAGTGACCGGATGACCGAGACCGGCATGTCCCTCGGCACCCCGCACTACATGAGCCCCGAGCAGGCCATGGGTGACCGGGACCTGACCGCGCGGTCCGACGTCTACGCGCTTGGCGCCGTGCTGTACGAGATGCTCACCGGCGAGCCGCCATTCACCGGCACCACCGCGCAGGCCATCGTCGCGCGGGTGGTGACCGAGACCCCCCGGCCGCTCGTCCCCCAGCGCCACACCATTCCGCACCACGTCGAGGCCGCGGTCCTCACCGCGCTGGAGAAGCTGCCGGCCGACCGCTTCGGCACCGCCGCCGAGTTCGCCACGGCGCTGGGCGACCCGAAGTACTCGACCGGCTCCGCCGCGGCGGCGAAGACCGCCGCTCTGCCCGCGGCCCCGGTCGGCCCCGCGGGCGGCGGC
>CAZFKN010000084.1:0-13900 GCA_964519805.1 uncultured Gemmatimonadaceae bacterium | reverse complement strand
GGATCGTCGAGCACCTCGCCGTCGCGGTTGCCGAGGATGTTGGTGGAGTACCAGCCGGCGACGCCCAGCATGCGGGCCTTGAACATCGGGGAGAGGACCGTCTTGACCATCGTCTGACCGGTCTTGAAGTCCTTCCCGCCGATCGCGACGCCGCGGGTCTTGGCCAGCTGCTCCAGCGCCGGGAAGTCACACGTGAGATTCGGTGCGCCGTTGGCGAAGGGCACGTTCTCCATGAGAGCCGCCCACGCGTACAACATCGACGGCGCGACGGACGGGTCGTTCGCGTCCATCGCCTTCTCGAATGCCTCGAGCGTCCAGTGGGTGGGCCCCGCGCTGATGAAGATCTCGGTGGAGGCACACCAGACGATGACCAGGCGGTCGCACTGATTGCGTGACTTGAAGTCACGGATGTCCGCCCGCAGCTGGTCGGCCAGATCGCGCTTGCTCTTGCCCCGCTTGACGTTGGTTCCCTCGAGGCGCTTCACATAGGTCTGGTCGAACGCGGCGGGCATCGGCTTGATGCTCTTGAGGAATGCCGCGATCGGCTCCACGTGCTCGTGCCGGTCCAGCACACCGGCCCGGACGCAGGCGGTGTAGCAGTCGTCCGGGATCGGGTCCCACGCACCGAAGACGAGGTCCTTGAGATCCGCCAGGGGGACGAAGTCCTTGATGAGCGGCGCCCGCCCCTCGGTCCGCTTCCCCAGCCGGATCGTCCCCATCTGGGTCAGGGAACCGATCGGGCGCGCCTTGCCGCGCCGGACGTTCTCGACGCCCGCGATGAACGTGGACGCCACCGCGCCCAGCCCCACGCAAAGCACGCCGAGTTTGCCCCCGGCCGGCGCGACTGTCCGCGCCCGTTGGTCCGCCACGCTTACGATCCTTTCGCGAGAGAATCCAGCGCCCGCGCCTTCGGGGCGGCCGGCTCAACCTTGCGCACCGCCAGCTCCGGCGTGCGGCCTTCCGCGTGCCGGTAGACATAGATGAACCGCTGCACCACGGTGACGATCGAGGCGGCCGCGAGGAGTGCCACGAGGCCCTCGAGCACGAGCGCCCGGGGACCGGCGCCGACGAGCAGCGATGCCGCGCCCAGGCCGACGATCCGCTCCGCCCGCTGCGCGATCCCCACTTTGCACTCGATGCCGAGCCCCTCGGCGCGCGCCCGGGCGTACGACACGAGGAGAGACGCGAGAATGGCCACCATGCAGGTGATGATTGCCGGCAGCCGATACGCGACATCGGGCGCGGTGAGCAGGAACGCACCGATCCCGATGAACGTGGCCCCATCCCCGATCCGGTCCAGCGTCGAGTCGTAGAAGGCGCCGAACTTCGTGACCATCGCGCCACCGCGAGCCACCTGGCCGTCGAGCGTGTCCACGATGCCGCTCACGAGCAGCAGCGCGCCGCCCAACCGGATCGCGCCGACACCGTAGGCCAAGGCCGAGAGAAGCACCAGCCCGGTGCCGAACGTCGTGATCGTGTTGGGCTTGATGCCGCTCCGAATCAGCCAGTCAACCAGCGGGCGAACGGCGGCATAGAACGGCCGTTCCAGCGGCTTCAGCGGGTGTCGCTCCTCGGTCGGACGAGGGTGCTCAGTGGGCCTCGCGGGCCCCGAAAACGCCGCGAAACAATAATCGTGAGAACGAGATTTGGCTATTGGTAGCCACTAGCCGTGAGCCATTTGCGGCTAGCGATTGGCCGTTGGCCGTTAGCTATTCTCCGTACAGCAGATAGGACCGTCGTCGTGCCTCGAAGGCAGCCCGCCCGGCGGCCCACGCCCCGACAATTCCGTCGGGATCGCGACCGGCCTGGATTGCCTCTCGGAGTCTCGGCCCACCGGCCAGCCGGTCGAAATGCGCCGCGATCCACCCGATCCGGTCGGGATGCACGGCCGCAATCGCTGCCAGCAGGTGGACAGCCGTGGTGGTGGGGTCGTAGGCGCGGCGGTCGGTCGTTTCGAGGCGGATGCCGACCACCGCGGTGTCGGCAAAGCGCCCGTCGCCGGGCGCATGCGGCGTGAAGGTCGTCCCCCGAAACCGCACACCCGGGAGCCGGGACGCGCGCACCCGGGCCAGCACGGCGGCGGTGTCGAGCCACGGCGCGCCGATCTGCTCGAACGGGGCTTCGGAGCCCCGTCCGACCGACAGCGCGGTTCCCTCGAACAGGCAGAGCCCGGGGTAGTGGAAAAGTGCCTCGACGGAGCGGAGGTTCGGGCTGGGTGCGACGAACGGCAAGCCCGTCTCATCCCAGTCGACGCCTCGGCGCCACCCGGCGACCGGCACCACGGTGAGTGTCGTACCGAGTGCGAGGTCGGCGCGGGCCAGCAGCGCCAGTTCACCGATCGTCAGGCCGTGGCGCATCGGCACCGCGAGGCGTCCGACCGGCGAGGTGTACGCCGGATCGAGCACGTTGCCCTGCACCGCACCGCCGATCGGATCGGGCCGGTCGAGCACAATCACGGGGATGCGTTGCCGAGCCGCGGCGGCCATGACGTCAATCGTGGTCCCGATGTAGGTGTAGTAGCGGGCCCCGGCGTCCTGGAGATCCACGAGCAGCAGGTCCACCCCTTGCAGCATCTCGGGTGTCGGCGCGGAAGTGCGGCCATAGAGGCTGTAAATTGGAAGACCCGTTGCAGAATCCACCGTCGAGGCCACCGCCGCGCCGGCCTCGGCCAGTCCCCGGAAGCCGTGCTCGGGGCTGAACAGCGCCACGAGCTGCACGCCGGCGTCACGCAGCCGGGTGATGTCGCTGACTCCGCGCGCGTCGATTCCGGTCTGGTTCGTCACCAGTCCGGTCCGCCGCCCGCGCACGAGGCGAACGCTGTCGCGGAGGAGCACGTCGATGCCCGGGAGGACCGGCGGCCCGGCGGTCGGCCGATCGGGCTGTTGTGCAGTCCGGGCAGCCGAGGGGGGCGCGCAGGCCGCGCCGAGCCCAACCACCCAACCCCACCAGCGCGCGAGCCGTCTGTGCACCGAACGCTCCTGATGTCGATTGGCGTGCTGGCCGCCTGCGCTCCAGGCGCGGGAACGCCGCCGCCGGCCCCGGTCACCGCGCGCGCGCCGAGCGCCGCGCCCACCGCCGAGGCGGCTGTCGATCTGGATCGCCGGCTGGCCACGCTCTCCGTGCGAGACAAGGTTGCGCAGCTGGTGATGCCGTGGATGGCCGGCACCTACGCGGCCTACGACGACTGGAGCTTCGCGACCACGGTGCGACTCGTGGACTCGCTCCACGTGGGCGGCGTAATCGTCTCGGTCGGCTCTCCGCTCGACATTGCCGCGCGGCTCAACGCGCTCCAGGGCCGCTCTCAGCTGCCGCTCCTCGTCGCGTCGGACCTCGAGGGCGGCACCGCGATCCGCCTGGTGGGCGGGACACCGTTCCCCTTCAATATGGGCGTGGGCGCCACCGCCCGGGACTCCGATGCCTACGCGATGGGACGGATCACGGCCGAAGAGGGACGTGCGGTCGGCATCCATCTCGCGTTTGCGCCCGTGGCCGACGTCAACGACAATCCGGCGAATCCCATCATCAACACGCGCTCGTTCGGGGAGGATCCGCGCGCCGTGGCGCGACTCGTGGCCGCTGAGGTGCGCGGGCTCGAGGAGCACGGTATGGCCGCGACCGCGAAGCATTTTCCCGGGCACGGCGACACCGGTACCGACTCCCACATCGCGCTCCCGACCCTGCCCGCCGACTGGCGCCGCCTCGACACGCTCGAGCTGCTTCCGTTTCGCGCGGCCATCGGCGCCGGCGTCACCGCGGTGATGTCGGCGCATGTCGCGCTGCCGGCGCTCGACGGCGGCCAGCGCCGTCCCGGCACCCTCGTGCCCGCGATCCTCTCCGGCCTGCTGCGCGACTCCCTCGGCTTTCAGGGATTGGTGGTCACCGATGCGCTCGACATGGGCGCGCTGGTGAGCGCATACGGCAGGGCCGAACCGCCCGTGCTCGCATTCCTGGCGGGCGCGGACCTCTTGCTCCAGCCGGCGGATCCCGCTGCCACGATCGACGCGCTCGAGCGTGCCGTCCGCGACGGCCGGGTGAGCGAGGCGCGCCTCGATCGCTCCGTGCGGAAGGTGCTCGCGCTGAAACAGCGGCTCGGCCTCTTCGGCCGCCGGACGGTCTCGCTCGACAGCGTACCGCGTATCGTGGGAAGCGGGGAGCACCTGAGCACCGCGCTCGACATCGCCGGGCGCGCCGTCGTGCTCCTCGCCGACGATGGCGCACTCGACAGCCTGCGCGCGCGCCCGAGAGGCCTGACGCTGGTGGCGTACGGCGACGAAGGCAACCCGGTCGTCGGACCGACGCTGACGCAGGAGCTGCGGGCGGCGGGCTGCAGCGTGTCGTTGATCCGACTCTACCCGTCCAGCGGTCCCGCGAGCCTCGATTCCGCGCGGGTGGCGCTGCGGACCAATCCCTACGCCGTGTTCGCCGTGGCGATCCGCGCGGTGCCCTGGCGCGGCGGCATCGGCATGCCGGACGGGCTGGCGGCGTTGATCGACCAATCGGCCCCCGGCAAGACCGTCGTGGTGTCGCTCGGATCGCCGTACATCATCGCGCAGACGCCGCACGTCCGGTCGTACCTCATCGGCTGGGCCGCGAACGCTCTCACCGAGACCGCCGTGGCGCGCGCGCTGACCGGCGCCGCCATCGGCGGACGCCTGCCGATCCGCGTGCCGCCCGGCTATCCCCTCGGCGCCGGCCTGGACCGGGCGGCCGTGTCTCGCGCGTCACACTGACCCTCCACCGGGAGCCCCGATGCGCCTCGCCTTGGCCGACTGGCTCATCATCCTGGGTTACTTCGTCGCCTCCGCCGCCATCGGCCTCGCGTACACGCGGCGCGCCGGCAGCTCGCTCGACGAGTACTTCCTGTCGGGCAGGGCGCTCCCCTGGTGGCTGGCCGGGACGTCCATGGTCGCCACGACGTTCTCCGCCGACACGCCCCTGGTGGTGTCCGGGCTCGTGGCGAAGTACGGGGTGGCCGGCAACTGGCTGTGGTGGAACGGCGCGATCTCAGGCATCCTGACGGTCTTCTTCTTCGCGCGCCTCTGGCGCCGCGCGGGCGTGCTCACCGACCTCGAGTTTGCCGAGCTGCGGTACGGCGGCAGACCCGCGGCCGTGCTCCGGGGCTTTCGGGCCCTCTACCTCGCGTTGCCGGTCAACCTGATCATCATGGGGTGGGTCACCCGCGCGATGGTGACGGTGCTCGAGATCTCCCTCAACATCAATCCGTGGCAGGCCGCCGTGCTGCTCTTTCTCGTCACCGCGGGGTACACCATCTTCGCGGGCCTGTGGGGCGTCGTCGTGACCGACGCGTTCCAGTTCGTCGTGAAGATGGGCGGGGTGATCCTGCTCGCCGTGCTCGCGGTCAAGTCGGTCGGCGGTCTCGATGTCCTTACCCAGCGCGCGGCCGAGCACTTCGGCTCACGGGAAGCGGCGTTCAGTGTCATCCCGCCCACCGACAAGGCCTGGCTGCCCGCGTCGACGCTGTTCGTCTTTCTCGCGGTGCAATGGTGGGCGACGTGGTATCCAGGCGCCGAGCCCGGCGGTGGGGGATACGTGGCCCAGCGGGTGCTCGCGGCCAAGGACGAGCGGCACGGCCTGCTGGCGACGCTGTGGTTCAACATCGCCCACTACGCGCTCCGGCCGTGGCCCTGGATCCTGGTGGGCTTCGTGGCGCTCCTTCGGTATCCGGGCCTGGCGAA
This sequence comes from uncultured Gemmatimonadaceae bacterium, assembly GCA_964519805.1. Lineage (GTDB taxonomy): Bacteria > Gemmatimonadota > Gemmatimonadetes > Gemmatimonadales > GWC2-71-9 > DASQPE01. The sequence goes on along the minus strand of CAZFKN010000084.1, from coordinate 8,204 downwards.
TCCTGAGGAGGGGTACGTCCGGGTGATGGTGGATATCCTGCCGACTCCGTGGAAGGGGCTGCTCCTCGCCACGTTCGCGGCGGCCTACATGAGCACCATCGGGACCCACCTCAACTGGGGCGCCTCCTACCTGGTGAACGACGTCTACCTCCGATTCGTCAATCCGAACGCCGGCCGTCGGGCGCAGGTGGTGGCGTCCCGGATCGCCACGGTATTCCTGATGGTCGCGTCGCTGGGCGTGATGGCATACCTCAAGAGCGTCGAGCAGGGCTGGAAGCTCCTCATCGGGCTCGGTGCGGGCACTGGGCTCGTGTTCATCCTTCGGTGGTACTGGTGGCGCATCAATGCCTGGTCCGAGATCAGCGCGATGGCCGCGTCGTTCATCGTTTCCCTGGCGCTCCAACGGGCGCACTTCGATTCGGTCAATACGTCCAGTGCGGACTACGCCATCGCCATGCTCATCACGGTCGGGATCACCACGGCGGTCTGGCTCAGCGTCACCCTACTGACGCAGCCGGAGTCGCCGGAGACTCTGGACCGGTTCTACCGACAAGTGCGGCCCGGCGGCGCGGGATGGCGGGGCGTCGCCGCCCGGTTGGGCTTCGGGAACGATCCGATTCCGGGTGGTGTTCTCTCGTGGATCAATTGGGTCGCCGGGGTGGTCGCGGTGTATTCGGCGGTGTTCTCGGTTGGCGCGATGGTCACGGGGAGCCCCCGTCAAGGCGGTGTTTACGCCGCCATCGGGATAGGGGCTTTCCTGTTGATTCAGCGTAACTTGCGTGCTGACACGACACTCGCTGCCGGCGTTGACACCGCCAGGGCCGCCCGGTAACATTCGACCATTCAACCGTCCGAACCGCTCCAGTGCGTCACGGAGCCCACGGAGGAGTCGCCATGAGCGTAGAACAGCAGGCCCAGACCACCGGGTTCGAGCTTGTCCTCACCCCACGGGCCGCTGAGGAAGTCGGGAAATTCATCGCCGCCGAGCAGGTTCCCGCCGAGACGGCCGGGCTCCGGGTCAGCGTGCTTCCGGGCGGCTGCTCGGGGTTCAAGTACAGTCTGAACATCGAAGAGCGTCCGCTGGATGACGATCTCGTCGCCGACATCACCGGTGTCCGGGTATTCGTGGACGGGTTCAGCGCGCAATATCTGAACGGCGTCACCATCGACTACGTCACATCCATGCAGGGCTCGGGATTCACCTTCAGCAACCCCAACGCCACAGGCGGGTGCGGGTGCGGCAGCAGCTTTACCGCGTGACCGCGGTAAACGGTAAACAGTGAACGGTGAACGGGGGGCTTCGAGGAAGATCGGAGCCCCCCGTTTACTGTTTACCGTTCACCGTTCACCGTTGTGACTTCCCTCGATCTCGCCGTCGTCCTGGTGTACTGCGCCGTCTCCCTCGGCGTGGGGCTCTGGGTCGCCCGGCGGCAGCGAACGGCCGGCGATTACTTCCTCGGTGCCCGCAACCTGCCGGCCTGGGCCATCCTGCTTTCCATCGTCGCGACCGAAACCTCCGCAGTCACCGTCATCTCGATCCCGGGCACCGGCGCCCGCGGGGACCTCACGTTTCTCCAGCTCGTGCTGGGCTTCATCGTGGGCCGGACGGCGGTCGCCGTCTGGCTCCTGCCCGGCTACTTCAGGGGCGATCAGGAGACGGCCTATGCGCGCCTGGAATCGCGCTTCGGTCCCGGCACGCGCCGGCTCATGTCCGCGATCTTCCTCGTCACCCGGTTCCTCGGCGACGGAGTCAGGGTCTTCGCAAGCGCGATCCCGCTCGCCCTCGTCACCGGCTGGAGCGCGCCGCTCTCGATTGGCGTGATCGGCATCGTCACGATGGTCTACACCTGGTTCGGCGGGTTCAAGGCCGTCGTCTGGGCCGACGTGTTCCAGCTGGGCGTGTACGTGGCCGGCGGCGTCGCGACGCTGGCGGTCGCGTGCGCGCTGGCGGGGGGCGTCGATGTCGCGCTGACCGCCGCGAGCGCCGCGGGCAAGCTGCACATGTTCAACCCCACACTCAGCCTCACCACCACCTACACACTGCTCGGCGGCCTCGTGGGCGGCGCCATGCTCTCCGCCGCGTCGCACGGCACCGATCACCTGATCGTGCAGCGGCTCCTGGCCACGCGGTCGCTTCGGGACGCGCGTGTGGCGTTGGTCGGCTCGGGGCTCGTCGTGTTCCTCCAATTTCTGCTCTTCCTCCTGGTAGGCACCGCCATCTGGGCCACGCGGCTGGTTCCTGATACGGTCCCGTCGGACCAGATCTTTCCGGGCTTCGTGCTCGCGCAGTTGCCCGCCGGCCTCGCCGGCCTCGTCGTGGCTGGCATCCTGGCCGCGGCGATGGGCACGCACAGCTCGGCCATCAACGCGCTCGCCTCTTCGCTCACGCATGACCTGTACGTCGGGTGGACCGGCCGGCGCGACCCAGCACATCTGCTGCGCGTCGGCCGGATCTTCTCGGCGGTGTGGGGCGTGGCGCTGATGGTGGGCGCGCTGGTCTTCCTCGCCTTCGATCGCGAGGGGAAGACCCCCGTCGTCGTGCTCGCGCTCTCCGTCGCCTCGATCGCCTACGGGAGCCTGCTCGGCACCTATCTGCTGGCGGGTCGGTGGTCACGGGCGAACGGACGCGACGTCGTCACGGGCGCGGCCGTGTCGCTGGCGGTGATGCTGGCGGTGTTCTTCGCCAGGGCGCTGGCCCAGCGTCCAAGCCTCGAGTGGCTGACTCCGGTGGGGAAGCTCGCATGGCCCTGGTACGTGCCGCTCGGCACCGGGCTCACCGTGGCGGTGGGCACGCTCTCGCGCTTCCTCTCGCGACGCCCGGATGGACAGGGTTGAGCAGCCTGACGATCTTGATTCCCCAGCCATGACTCCCATCCTGATCGGAACCGATGTCGGCGGAACGAAAACCGCCGTCGCCGTCGCCGAAGGCAACGACGTCGTGGCCCGGGCCGACGGACCCGGCGCCGCGCTCCGTCCCGGCCGGGCACTCCAGTCCGCCGCGACCATTGCCGAAGTGGTGCGCCGGGCGCTTGCGGGCGTCGGGCACATCCGGGGCGACGTGCTGGTGGTGGGAGCCGCGGGTGCCGGCCGGCGGGCCGAGCGCGAGGAGCTGAGCCGAGCGCTTCGGGGTGAAGCGATCGCGGAGCGCGTCGTGGTCACCACCGACATCGAGATCGCGCTCGTCGCCGCGTTCGGCGACGGTCCGGGCATCGTTGTGAGCGCGGGCACCGGCAGCATTGCCGTCGGCCGCGACCAACGCGGTACCATGCATCGAATCGGCGGCTACGGCTGGCAGATGGGAGACGAAGGGAGCGGTTACGCGGTCGGGCGGGCTGCGCTGGGCGCGGTGAGCCGGGCCCGCGACGGCAGGAGCCCGGCGACGCCGCTCCAGCAGCGGATTCTCGCCGCCACCCGAAGCGCGGACTTCGACGAGCTCGTCCGGTGGGCCGCCACGGCAAGTCCGGCGGAAGTCGCCGCGCTCGCCCCCACGGTACTCGACGTGGCGGCGGCTGGGGACGTGGTGGCGCGGGGAATCCTCGATTACACGGCGCGGGAGTTGTCCCAGCTCGCTATCTGCCTGCTGCCCCTCCTGGGCCCCGAGTCCGAGCCGATGCGCGTGGCGCTCACCGGAGGGCTGCTGGAGGTCGACACCGCGCTCCGCCGGATGGTGTCGCAGAGGCTGACGGACCAGGAAGGACTCCTCCTGCTCGACCGCTCGGTCGACTCCGCCCTCGGCGCCCTCGCGATCGCGAAGAGGGCCTAAGCCGCCTGCCCGCGCGCCCGCTCCGGGTTCCGGAGCCGGCTGTGCCGCGACCCGTACAGGAAGTACAGCACCAGCCCGAGCAACAGCCAGATCACGAATCGCTTCCAGGTGATCGTCGGAAGCTGGAGCATGAGGTAGAGGCACGCCGCGACCGAGATGAGCGGCGTGAGCGGCACCCACGGTGCGCGGAAGGGTCGGTTGCGGTCCGGGTCGGTGTACCGGAGCACGATGACGCCGAGGGAGACGAGGACGAACGCGAAGAGGGTGCCGATGTTGGTGAGATCCACGACCTCCGCGATGTTCGCGAAGGCGGCGAACGTGCCGACGAAGCAACCCGTGATGATCGTGCCGACCCAGGGGGTCTTGTAGCGGGGATGGACTTTCGCGATGAACGGAGGGAGCAGGCCGTCCCGCGCCATGGAAAAGAAGATGCGGGGCTGGCCCAGCTGAAAGACGAGCAGCACGCTGCCCATCGCGATCACGGCGCCAAGCGAAATGATGAGGCGGGAAGCCTTGAGCAGCGCAGGCGGACCATCGGTGTACTGGAGTGCGGTGATCATCGGCTCCGCCGTGCCCAGCACTTTCCACGGCGCCATGCCGGTCATCACCGCCGAGAGCCCGATGTAGAGCACGGTGCACACCACCAGGCTCATGATGATGCCGAACGGCATGTCCTTCTTCGGGTCCTTCGATTCCTCGGCAGCGGTCGAGACCGCATCGAATCCGATGTAGCTGAAGAAGATGATGGCCGCCCCCGCACTGATACCGGCGAAGCCGTTGGGGGCGAAGCCGCCGGTCGCCGGGTTGGTCCAGTTCCCCGGCTTGATCAGAAACACGCCCACCGCGATGAAGAACAGAATGATGCCGACCTTGAGCAGCACCATCGCGTTGTTCGAGTTCGCCGACTCCCGCACGCCGCGGACGAGGATGATCGTGATGCCGCAGACGACCAGGAAGGCGGGCAGGTTGACGATGAGCGGGACTCCGAGAATGCGCGGGGCGTCGGCGATCGCCTGGGCCAGGTAGACCTTGGTCGGGTCGGTCGCGCCGGCCGCAACGGCCGCGGCCGCGTCGTGGGCAGAGCGATAGTCGGTGCCGAGCCACGCCGGCACGGTCATGCCGAAATGGCTGACCAGCTCCCGGAAGTACCCCGACCACCCGATCGCCACGCCGATGTTGCCCACCGCGTATTCGACGATCAGGTCCCAGCCGATGATCCAGGCGACGAACTCCCCGAGCGACGCGTACGCGTAGGTGTAGGCCGAGCCCGCGATCGGCACCATCGCGGCGAACTCCGCGTAGCACAGCGCCGCGAATCCGCACGCCACCGCCGTGAGCAGGAACGAGAGGACGATCGCCGGTCCGGCGCCCGGACGGGCCGCGTCGCCGACGATGGCGGTCCCGGTGGCGGCGAAGATCCCGGCGCCGATGGTGGCACCAACCCCGAGGGCGGTGAGGTGCCACTTGTTGAGCGAGCGTGAGAGACCGCCGCGCTCGCGAATGTCCTGCTCGCAGTCCTGGATGGATTTGCGGACGAAGAGGGACGACATGAACCCCTTGGTGGGCTAGAAGAAAACCGTGACCGTCGTGGTCCCCGGCACCGGCATTCCCTCGGGCGAGCGGGCAGGCCGGAATCGGTAGTTCCGCATCGCTTCCTCGAACTTCCGCGCGAAGCCTCCGTCGCGGATTTCCGGGTCGATGGCGATCCGTTCGACTCGGCCGTCCGCAGCGACGAAAAACGTCACGTCGACGCGCTGACCGCGCATGTCCTTCGGGTAGTCGGCGGGAGGAAGAACCAGTTGGCGCGGCTCGGGAGCGCTTCCGTGCCCGCCCGCGCCGCCCACCCCGGGGCCCGCACCCGGACCGACCCCGCCACCAGTGCCTCCGCCCTGGCCCCCACCGGCACCTGGTCCGGCTCCGATCCCGCCCGTGCCGGCGCTGTCGCCCGTCGCACTGGGCAACGGCGCTGCGCTGGTAGCGGTGGTCGTATCCACGGCCGGCGGCACGACCGGCGGGGGCACCGCCGTGGCGGGCTCCGGACGGGAAACGACGGGGATCTTGGGAGATACGGCCGGCCGGGGGGCCGGCTCAGCGGGCAGCGAAATATACGCCACCGAGTGCTCCCTGCCACCGCCGCCTCCACCCCCTCCGGCGCGCCCTGGAACGACGACCGGCCCCGGGGCGAGGGTGCGCACCCAGGCCCGGCCGGCATCGGACATGAGAAACGCCAGCAGCGCCAAGTGCAGGACCAGCGCAAGCCCGAAGGCCCAAGGGAGGCGGCGGCGCTGCCCGGGAAGCTCGAGCCTGAGGGGAACCGGCGGGCGCATGTCGGGGGAAATTACACCGACGGCCGCCCGGGTCCGGACGGCCGTCGGCGAGACGAAACGCTGGTGCGTGCTACTTCGCTTCTTTCGGTGTGAAGCCGATGATCTGCACGCCGGCGCCGCGCGCCACGTCCATGGCGTCCACCACGTCCTGGTAGAGCCGGTTGGCCCCGGCCTTGATGAACAGCAGCTTGGCCGGCCGGTTGTCGAACACGGCGTGGATCTGCGTATCCAGCTGGTCCTTCGGGACCGGCTGGGAATTGATGGCGTAGCTCCCGTCGTCCGCCAGCTCGAGCACGATCTGGTTGCTGGCCGCGCTGCTCTGCGTGGTCGAGTTGGGCGGCGGGACCTGGATGTCCAGCGCCTTCCGCGACAGCGGCTGCGTGATCATAAAGATGATCAGCAGCACGAGGAGCACGTCGATCATCGGGGTGACGTTGATGTCCGACTGCACCCCTCCCGAGTTGCCTGCGCTCATCGCCATCTACTTCTTCCCCTTCTTTGCGTCGGGCTGGAAGAGCCCGGTGTTGACCGGCTCCGTGATGGCCGCCATGACCCGAACCCCCGACTGCCGCGCCATCTCCACCGCTTCCTGAATCTTGGCGTACTTGAGCTTGTTGTCCGCCTTGAAGTACAGAATCTTGTCCTCGGTGCGCGCGTTGAAGATCGTGCGCAGCTGGTCCTGCAGCGTTGCATCGGCGACCGGGCGCCCATTCAGGAAATAGTGGCCGGTCTCGTCGATCCCGAGAATCACCTCGTTGTCGCCCTCGGGGCGGGCGTCGAGGTTCTTGCCTTTCGGCAGCGTGGCCTTGAAGCCCGCCGCGATGAGGGGCGTCACGATCATGAAGATGATCAGGAGCACCAGCATCACGTCGATCATCGGCGTGACGTTGATGTCCGACTTGACCGCGGTCGCCCCTGCGCCCTGTCTACCCGTGGATATGGCCACTGCCGCTCACCGTTTTCTGGGCCTGGAATTCCTTGGTGAAGATGGACCGCCCGAACTCGCTCCCGACGCTCTTGATGAGGTAGTCGATGAGCTCCTTCGAGGTGTAGGTCATCTCGACGGTCAGATTCTCGATCTTGGTGGTGAAGTAGTTGTACGCCCACACGGCCGGGATTGCGACCATGAGACCGAAGGCCGTCGTGATCAGCGCCTCGGCGATACCAGCCGAGATGCCGGCGAGGCCGCCCGACGCGCCCTGCTGCGCCATGCCCACGAACGCGTTCACGATACCCATCGTCGTGCCGAGGAGGCCGACGAACGGAGCGGTCGAGCCGACCGTGCCGAGCACGCCCAGCCCGCGCTTGAAATCGGCCAGGGTGATCAGCATCTGGCGCTCCACCGCGCGCTCGGCCGAATTGATGTCGGCGGCGGTGATCGTCGCGCGGTCGCGGAGCAGCGGCTTCACCTCGGCCAGGGCCTCGCCCAGCACGCGGGATACGTGGCTCTTCTTGTTCTTCTCGGCCAACGTGATGGCCTGGTCCAGGTTCTCCTCCTGGATCGCGCGGGAGAACTGGGGCGCGAACTTCCGGGTCTCCGATTCGCTCCGCTTGATCTGGACCAGCTTGGTGATCACGATCGTGAGCGAATAGACCGACATGGCCGCCATGATGAACACGATGCCCTTGGCAAACATGCCCATCGTGCCCCACAGGTGCAGAAGATCAACACTCATTGCGCAAAGCCTCCTCGGGAGTGAACCTGGCTACTGACCGATCTTGAATGAGATACGCTGCTGCACGAGCTGGCGGACCAGCTTGCCGCGGAACTTGGCGGGCTTGAAGACGCCCTTCATGATCGCCTCGCGGGCAGGCTCTTCGAACGCCTGGTGGCTCGACTTGAGCACCTTGAACGACGGTGGCTCGGCATGCCCGGTCGTGTCCACGATGTACTGCACGTCCACTGACCCCGCGATCCCGGCGCTCTGGAGCACCGGCGGGTAGCGCGGAGTGGGAATCGAGATGGGCGACACCGGGTCGTCCAGCTCGGCCTCGGTGAACACCTCCGCCTTCACGTCGACGGGGCCGGTTCCCCCGACCACGCCCGTCCCCACGCCGCCTTCGATGCCCTTACCGGTGAAGTCCTTCGGGTCGAAGGCCTTCTGCTTCAGGTC
>CAZFKN010000083.1:7667-14092 GCA_964519805.1 uncultured Gemmatimonadaceae bacterium | reverse complement strand
GCTCCGCAACTGCAACGTCACCACGGTGGCCCCGACGGGCACGATCTCCATCATCACCAGCTGCAGCTCGGGGATCGAACCCTTGTTCGCGGTGGCGTTCATGCGGAACCAGGCCGGGGTCCTCATGCCGGACGTCAACGAGGACTTCGTCGCCATCGCGCAGCAGGAGGGCTGGCACTCCGAGGACCTGATGCGCCGCATCGCCGAGGCGGGGCACATCAACTTCCCGGAAGTCCCGGCACGGTGGCAGCGGGTGTTCGTCACCGCGAACCACATCAAGCCCGAGTGGCACATCCGGATGCAGGCGGCGTTCCAGGAGTACAACGACTCCGCCATCTCCAAGACCTGCAACTTCGCGAACGACGCCACCGAGGGCTACGTCGAGGAGATCTATCGTCAGGCGTACCGCCTGGGCTGCAAGGGCGTCACGGTGTACCGCGACGGGGCCCGCGACGCGCAGGTGCTCTCGACCGGCGCCACGGCCAAGAAGGTGAAGGAAGCCGTGGGAGGGACCGGGCGCGACGAGGTCGTAGTCCAGCGTGAGGCCGCGGATCTGCATGGAGAGATCGCGGAGCTGCGGGCTGAGACCGAGCGCCTGCGGAAGTCCGTGCACGAGCTGGAGGCCGAGAATCTCCAGCGCCGGCAGAAGCGGTCCCGTCCCGAACTGCTCCGCGGCACCACCCGCCGGCTCGAGACGCCGCTCGGCACCCTCTACGTCACGATCACCGAGGACGACCGGGGGCAGCCCTTCGAGATCTTCATGAGCCTGGGCAAGGCCGGCGGCGCGCTCATGGCCGACGTCGAGGCGCTCGGGCGCCTGATCAGCCTCGCGCTGCGCTCAGGCATTCCGATGACCGAGATCTATCGCCAGATCCGGGGGATCAGCTCGGACCGCACCCTGGGCCTCGGCGCCAACAAGGTACTGTCGGTGCCGGACGCCGTGGGCATCGCCATCGAGCGGTGGATGCAGGACAAGCAGGGCGTGCAGCAGGAATTGCTGCCTGGGCTGGCGGAGGGTCCGGAGGCACCGGTGGTGCAGCAGATCGCGATGGGGGCTGAGCAGATGACGCTCGGCGGGATGCAGGAGACGCTGTCCGGCGCGTGCCCCGACTGCGGCTCGCAGCTCGAGTTCGCCGAGGGCTGCATGAAGTGCCACGTGTGCGGCTTCAGCGAGTGCGGATGATCGTGGTCGTCCGCAGATAGCCGGGTCGCCAACAACGCCCGCTCGCCATGGTGAGCGGGCGTTGTGGCGTTACAGGCTCAGCCGAGCATCTGCAGCGACGCCTGGTGCTCCTTCGGCTTCCACGAGCCTCCGACCGCCTTGCGCACCGCCGGCGCCACGACATCGCCCAGCAGCTCGATCGTCCGCATGACCGTGGGATGGGCCATCGTGCCGAACCCTGGGTAGAGCAAGAAGCGCTGGTGCCGGAAGATCTCGTGCTGATAGAGCATCTTCTCGATTACCTGCTGTGGACTGCCGATCACGAGCGCACCCCGAAGACCGCGCGTGCCGTCGTATTGCGCTCGGCTCGTTGGCGGCCACCCGCGCTCGCGGCCGATCTTGTTCATGATCTGCTCGTAGCCCGGGTACGCCTCGTCGGCCGCACGCTCTCCGTCGTCCCCGATGACACCGTGGGAGTTGATGCTGACCTCGAGCGTCGCGGGATCATGGCCGGCCCTGCGCCCCGCGTCACGGTATAGCTCCACCAACGGCGCGAACCGTTCGGGGAAGCCGCCGATGATCGCCAACGCCATGGGCAGGCCAAGCCGCCCGGCACGGATGGCCGACTCGGGGTTGCCGCCGACGCCGACCCAGATCGGGAGCTTCGACTGGAGCGGCCGCGGGTACACGCCCTGTCCCGTAAGCGTCGCGCGATGCTTGCCGGACCAGGTGATGTGCTCCGCCCCGCGCAGCTTGAGCAGCAGCTCGAGCTTCTCGGCGAAGAGCGCGTCATAGTCGTCCAGGTTGTAGCCGAAGAGCGGGAACGACTCGATGAACGAGCCGCGCCCCGCGATGATCTCGGCACGACCATTCGACAATAGGTCCAGCGTCGCGAACTGCTGGAACACCCGCACCGGATCATCGGAGCTGAGAACGCTCACCGCGCTGCTCAGCCGGATCCGCCGAGTCCGGGCGGCGAGTGCGCCGAGGACGACCGCCGGTGCGGAGATCGCGAAGTCGGGGCGATGATGCTCACCCACCGCGAACACGTCGAGGCCGACCTGATCCGCCAGCTCCGCCTCTTCGACGAGGTCGCGCAGCCGGTCCCGCGCCGTCGTCGTCGTGCGGGTCAAGGGATCGGGTGTGGTTTCAGCGAAGGTGTACAGACCGAATTCCATGTCAGCTCTCCACTCCCTTTACGCGCACCGCCGTCCCCCACGGGTCCCGTACCAGGCCTCCGTCCGGCGCCGCCTCCACGGCGACGCCCGTCTTCTCCAGGCTCGCAAGCGCAGCCCGCGCGTCCGCCATGGTGGGTAAGAGGAGCTCCCACTCGAGCAACCGCGCGTCATCCTCTTTGGCGGGCGCCGCGCCCGCCGCCCAGGTGTTCGTGCCCAGGTGATGGTGGTAACCGCCGGCGGACAGGAACAGCGCGCCGGGATAGCTCCAGACGACCTTGTCGAAGCCGAGGCCCACATGATAGAACCGCTCCGCGGCCTCGAGATCACCGACGAACAGATGGACGTGGCCCATCACCGTCCCCGGCGGCATGCCGGACCAGTGCCCGTCGCCCGCGGCTCGCACCAGGTCCGCCACGTTGAGCGGCTCCGTCGCCATCACGAGCTGGCGCCCCTCGTGCCGCCAGGCACTCCGGGGGCGGTCGGCGTACACCTCAATGCCGAGGCCGTCCGGGTCAGTCAGGTACACGGCCTCACTCACGAGGTGATCTGACATGCCCGCGTATTCATCGATCTGCGCCAAGTGCCGGACGAGGCGGCCGAGCGCGGCGCGATCCGGAAGCAGCAGGGCGAAATGGTAGAGACCCAGTCGCCCGCGGCGCGGGACAGGCACGGCACCGGGCCGCTCGTGGAGCTCGACCAGCGTCCCGCCATGTCCGCTCTCGGCGCCGAGCTTAGCCACACCCGGGTCGCGCTCGAGGATCCGGAGGCCGAGCACCCGCTCGTACCAGGCGAGCGAGCGGGCCAGGTCGGCCACCTGCAACCGGACGGGACCGACCCGGGTCCCCGCCGGCAGGCGGTAACCCGCCGGGACGATACCGTAGGCGAGCGTGTTGGGCGTGGACGACGCAGTGGTCGGGGAGGTCGGCGTGGTCATGAGAGATTCTATCCGGTCGGGTGTCGGTATGGCAATCGCGTGTTATAACACATGTACCTACCCAAAAGTTCCGCCCCGGCGGCCGGTGCCGCCGGGGCGGGCTGCTCCACGGGACGTACGGCGTGCTTCCCCGCGTTGTCGCCCTATTGTGCGGCTCCCGACTCCAGCTCGCTCGCCGACCCTGTGCCGAGCGTCAGCACCGCCCGCGCCGTCGGGTAGGCGACCAGGAGCGCCCTCGCCGCTTCCACCTGGTCATCGGCCGCGAGTCGCCGTCTGAGCGCGGCCTCGCTTCCGCAGGCCGCGCGGGTCATCGCCGCGCCGAGGTCGCGATCGACGGCCGCGGCGGCGGCGGTGAAGAGCGGACCGGAGACGTGCAGTCCGCTGCCCTGCAGCCGCTGGAACAGCATCGCACGCATGCGTGGCGTCACGGTGGTCGTGTCCCCACTGACCTCGCCGTTGGTCACGAGGTGCACCGCGATCGCAGCGAGCGCATCGTCGTAGGCCGCCAGATCTTGCCCGACGGCCGCGCCGTAGGCCCGGTCGGCGTCGGTGGCTGGGGCTGGGAACACGACCGTGTCCGGCACGATCCCCACCCCCGCGGGCAGCGGACGTCCCGCATCGGACCTGTAAGCGGTGGCGCCCGGCCGGCTGCCCCTTTGAATCCATCGACCGCTCGGTGCGAACCAGCGTGCGGTCGTGAACCGAAGGGCCGCATCACCGCTCAGCGGGTAGGTCCGCTGCACCACGCCCTTTCCGAACGTGGCGGTGCCGAGGACGATCGCACGGTCGTGGTCCTGCCAGGCAGCGGCCACCACCTCAGCCGCGCTTGCGGTGGCTCCGTCCACGAGCACGGCGAGCGGAAGATCGGGCCAGCGCTGCGTACGTCGCGCCCGGAAGACCTCCCGCTCGTGACCCTCGGTCACGGCAGCGACCTGTCCCGGATCGAGGAACAGCTCGGCCAGGCGGGTGCCTTCTTGGACCAGACCTCCGGGGTTGCCTCGCAGATCGATCACCAGCCCGCGGAGCCCGTGGGCGGCCAGCGCGTCGATCTCCTGCGCCAGCTCGTCCGCGGCCCGGCCGTTGATGGCGGTGACCGCCAGATAGCCAATCCCGTCGCCCAGCATGACGCCGGGCCGCACGGCCGGCTCCCGGACCGGTGCGCGCTTCAGGGCGACCGCGAACGCCGAGTCTCCGCCACGGCGCTCGACCACCAGCCGCACCGTGCTGCCCTCGGGTCCTCGGAGTGCGTTCCGGAGCCGCTCGACCGACCAGCCGTCGGTCGTGCTGTCGTCGACGGCGAGGACTCTGTCGCCCGGGCGGAGTCCCGCGCGCTGCGCCGAGGAGCCGGCCACGGCCCGCGCCACGGAGAGCGACCCGCCGCGGGTTTCCAGCTCGAGGCCGACGCCGGGGACCAACCCGTCCATTCGCGCCTTGAAGTGGTCGTAGCTGTCACCCACCAGGAGCGCCGCCCACGGGTCATGCAGCGATTTTACGACGCCTTCGGTGGCCTGCAGGTACAGGTCGCCTTCGTTCAGCGTATCCACGGCGTGCGCGCGAAGGAGCGTGAGCGCCTCCTCGAATACGCGGGCCTTGGCGTAGGCGGACGCACCGGGTGCGGCGGCCGGCGCCGGGCGGATCAGCCACGCGCCGCTCGCGAGCGCGGCGCCGCCGGCGAAGGCGAGCGCCACGATTCGATTACGGGTGAGGCGGAGCCGGGGGAAGCGGCGACGGACCGAGCGACGAAACGACAGATCGAACGAGGACATGGTGGACGAGGACCTCCTGACCCATACGTTGCGGCGGAACCCGGAAGGAATCGACTCGCCGTCTAACCTAAGCAAAGTGCGCACCATTTTCGCCGTCAAAAACGCGACACCTGTGTGAGCCGCATCACCGATCCCCCAACGCACGGGCGGCGTCGCGCGTACTCTCTCACGAATCACCGCTGCGCATCCGCTTGGACTCGGAGGGACCGTGACCGAAGACATCACCGGGCATCAGACCCGCCTCCGCCTGCTCGACGCCGGCCTGGCCGTGTTTTCCGAGGTCGGCTACCACGGCGCCACCATCCGCGAAATCGCCGGCCGGGCGGGAACCAACATCGCGGCAATCAGCTACCATTTCGGCGGCAAGGACGGCCTCTACGCCGAGGTCGTCCACTCCGCGTTTGCCGAGGCCGCGGGAGAGGCACCGGCGGCAGCGAGCGGCCTCGATGCGCCGGACGAGCGGCTGCACCGATTCGTGCGCGCACTCGTGTGCGGGGCCAACGACGACACGCTCGATCTCCAGCGGGCGCGACTTCTTGCGTGGGATACGCTGGAGCGGTCCAGCCGGGCGCTCACCCGGCCCTCCGGGTATCAGGTGCCCTTCGTCGCGGCCGCCAGCCGGGTCGCCGGCGACGTGCTGGGCGCCGACGCGGCCCGCGGCGAGCTGAGCATGCTGGGCATCTGGCTGGTCGGCCAATGCCTCGCCTTCCAGCAGGTCCGCCATCTCCTCCCCGAGCGGGAGGCGCAGGCCATGATGGACCCCAAGGTACGGGACGCGATCGCGGAGGTGGTCTACTGGCTCGCGCGTGCGGGCCTGGCGGCCTACCGGGGTGGTCCCGAGGCTGCCCTCGACGGAGCACGGCTCGCCGTCTGACGCGTTCATCTCACCAAGGATCCCTCTCCATGCGGCTCCGCTGCATTGCACTTCTGGCCGCGATGCTCGCTGCGGCTTCTGTTGTCGCCGCCCAGGGCCCCGGCGGCTACGGTCCCGCCGGCGGGTATGGCCCTGCGGGTGGCGGTGGTGGCGGGCGACGGGGCGGGGGCATGGGCGGGCGGGAGATGGGCGGCGGCCAGTCGTTCGAGCTCCCATCTCCCGAGGACATCGACGGACCGCCCACACCGGGTACCTTCAAGCAGCTGTTCGCGCTCTCGGACGCCCAGGCCGATCAATACGGCCACGGATGGGACAGCCTGATGGCCGAGACCGCGCCGCAACGGGACAGCGCGCGGGTGGCCCGCCAGACGATGCGCTCGGCCTTCCAGGATCACGATCGGGAAGCCGCCCAGCGGCACGCCAAGGTGCTCGAGCGACTGGGGAAGGATCTGCACAAGCGGGACGAGGCCTTCGACAAGTCGCTGGCCTTCCTGACGAAGGATCAGCAGAA
>CAZFKN010000083.1:1323-7567 GCA_964519805.1 uncultured Gemmatimonadaceae bacterium | reverse complement strand
GAACGGGGCCAGCGGCTCACAGGGGTCGCCATGAGTCGAGCCGCCCCGCCGACCGCCCTCCCGCTGCCGCCGGCGGTCTTGCCGACCGCTCCCCCGGATGCACCGGCGACGCGGGAGACGGCCGCCTCGGCGCGGGGACGTGAGATCACGCAACGAATCAGCATCTCCCCGCGTATGCCTGGTGTGCCCGATTCAGAGTTGGTAGCCCGCCTCGTCAACGGGGACGAGGAGGCTTTTGGGCGCATGGTCGCCGAGCACGGTCCGGCGGCTCGGCGCCTTGCACGGGTCGTCCTGCGAGACGCCAACGATGCGGACGATGCAGTACAGGACGGGCTCCTGGCAGCCTGGCGCTCGATCGGGCGTTTCGATCCTCGGCGGCCGTTCCGACCATGGCTGATGCGGATCGTCCTCAACGCGGCGCGTGATCTCCGCCGCCGGCGGACCGTCCGCCAGACCCAGGCCTTGGGCGGCGACGAGACCAGCCGCGACGCGCCACCGGACCGCCAAGCCGGGCGCGCCCTGCTGCGGGCGCGCCTGGCCGAGGCCCTCGCCACGCTGCCGGAG
Source organism: uncultured Gemmatimonadaceae bacterium (assembly GCA_964519805.1). Classification (GTDB taxonomy): domain Bacteria; phylum Gemmatimonadota; class Gemmatimonadetes; order Gemmatimonadales; family GWC2-71-9; genus DASQPE01. Next base: position 7,003 of record CAZFKN010000083.1, on the reverse strand, counting down.
CGGGCGCGGGTGGCTGTTACACTGTTCGACGCCGAAGGCTATTCTCACGGTGAGATCGCCGAGTTGCTCGATGTCCCGGAGGGCACCGTCCGCTCGGATGTCTTTCACGCGCGGCGGAACCTGCGCGTGCTATTGGCGCCCTTTCTCGAGGAGGTGGGATGAAAGACTCTGACTCGTTCGATCATCGCCCGGATCCGGCCCTCGGTCGGCTTCTGCGCGAGCACTTGGTGCAGGGGAATAATCACGACTTCGTCGTCCGCATGCAGGCGGCGGCGCGCCAGGCCGGGTTGGGCCGGCAGCCGATGCCCGTGTGGCGGACCCGCACCGAGTGGAGCGTGCCCGACGGCTGGTTCCGTCCGGGCATCGCCGCCGCGGCTGCCCTGCTGTTCTGCGCGCTACTCGGGGCGCGCGTGGTCGAGCATCGGTCCGGCACGGCATCGCTTGCCGAGGCCCTGCGGCCGGCGGAAGCGCCGTCCGAATTGTTCTCCGCCGATGCACAGCTCGATCCCCAGCTGCTGCTCTCCCCGCTGCTGGAGGCGCAATGACCACCCGCTGGCGCGCGACGTTGCTGCTCATCGTTGTGTTCGTCGCGGGTGTGGGTGTCGGCATTGCCGCGCCCAGGGTGCTCGGCCCCAAGCGGGGTGGGCGGCCCACCACGGATCGGGCGGTGGAGATGCTGGGCCGCCGCCTGAACCTTCGGAATGCCCAGCGCGACAGCGTACGGGCAGTGCTCGAGCGTCACCGGCCGGAGCTGGATTCAGTCTGGAAGGCGTTCCGCCCACGCTTCGATTCGTTGCAGCACGTGATCGGGAAGGAGATCGAAGCCCAGCTCGATCCTGATCAGCGGGAGAAGTTCGCCCAGCTCCGCCAGGAGTTCGAGCAGCGCCGCCGCGATCGTCCCCCTCCGCCACCGGTTCCCTGACAAGCCGAAGCGCACGCTAGCCCGGTGCGCTTGGCGGCTCCGCGGGCTCCGGCGATATTGGCCGGACGATGACCGACACCCGCGAGTCCCGGCCCAGGCCACAGCCGCCCTTGCGCGCGACAAGGCGAGCGTTCTACCTCCGCCCCGCGCGCTTCATCCTGCCACCGCGCGGGTGACCCTGGTCGACTCGGCCGCGCTCGCCCGGGCACGCGACCTCGCGATCGCGGCGGCGCGCGCACCCCGCGAGGTGATTCTCGCGCGCTTTCGCGCTCCCGATCTCGCGGTCGAGATGAAGGCGGACGGCTCTCCCGTGACCGCGGCGGATCGGAACGCCGAAATGATCGTCCGCGATTACCTCCGCGCGTCGGCCGAATTCGGTCGCCTCGAGATCCTGGGTGAGGAGGCGGGGACCGACCCCGGCCCCGGAGAGTACCGCTGGCTGATCGATCCGATCGACGGCACCCGCGCCTTCACCAGAGGCATCCCCACGTTCGGAACGATCGTGGCGCTGGAGGAGCGCCGGTCGGGGCGAGGGCTCGTCGGTGCGATTCACCTGCCGGTGACGGGGGAGACGCTCGCCGCTGCGCGCGGACTCGGCGCGGAGCGTGATGGACGGCGCCTTCGCGCCTCGGAGGCCGCCGACTTGCGGACCGCCATCGTTGCCCTCCCCGACGTCGTCGATTTCCGCGCGGGGGGACTGGAGCGTGGCTGGGCTGCCGTCCATCGGGCCTGCGACCGGGTCCGTGGCTACACCGACTGCTGGGCTCACGCCCTCGTGATCTCCGGCGCGGTGGACGCGATGGTGGAGGCGGGCCTGAGCCCCTGGGACGTGCGTGCCACCGAGGTGCTGATCGCCGAGGCCGGCGGGGCCTGGCTAGCGCGACCTTCCCGCATGGAGGGCAAGCTGGACGTAGTATTCGGAAGCGCTGAGCTGGTGCCTCACCTCGAGGAGCTGGTCTTCGGATGAGGCGCCTCAGGTGAGAATCGGCTTGCTCCCACTCCTCGGACTCGTCGCCTGCGCGGGACAACCGGCGCCCGGCGCACCGTCGCCCGGTGCGCGTCAACTGGTGGTTGTGCGGACCCGTGATTGGGACGCGACGACCGGATGGCTCCGGCGCTACGAGCGCACGCCCGACCGCCCGTGGCTCGCCGTGGGCGACTCGATTCCGGTCGTCGTCGGCCGCACGGGGCTCGCGTGGGGGATCGGGGTGCGCGTGGCCCCCGAGGCCGGCGAGCCGGTGAAACACGAGGGCGACGGGAAGTCACCCGCCGGCGAGTTCCAGCTCGGCGCCGCGTTCGGCTACGCGCCGGCGGATTCCGCGCGCGAGCTTCGGATCGCGTACGTCCAGGCGGTACCCACGCTCCAATGTGTGGACGACCCGGCCTCGGATCACTACAACGAGCTGCGGTTCCGTCCCGCCGACGGGCCGCCACCATGGGCCAGCGCGGAGGAGATGCGTCGGTCCGACGAGGCCTATCGGTGGGGCGTCGTGGTCGAGCACAACAGCGGCTCGCAACGGGTGGCGGGCGGTGGCTCCTGCATTTTCCTTCACGTCTGGAGCGGGCCGCGGTCGCCAACGGTCGGCTGCACCGCCATGGACATCGATCAGCTCGTCGAGGTGATGCGATGGCTCGACGCGGCGCGGACGCCGGTCCTCGTGCAGCTTCCCGACCCCGTCTACACCCGGCTCCGGAGCGATTGGGAGCTTCCCTGAGGGGCGCCTGGACGCTCCCGCCTCGGGGTGGCTACACTCCCCCAATGCGCCTCTTCCTCACCTCCGCGCTCCTCGCCGTCGGGCTGCTCACGCCGCCGTCCGGCCGGGCTCAGACCGCCGCCCCGCCACCAGTGCCGCCTACCCCCGGCCGCTTATCGGACGCAGGCGTGTATCGCGCCTCGGCGCTGGTCGATTCGGTCTACGTGGATCGCCAGAGCGCGGAAGCGTTCGTCGAGGGGGGCGACTTCGCGTCCTACCTCGTGGCCCGGCTCGGCGTGCGGCCTGTTCCCGACAACCTGGCCATCGACGTGGCCGTGGACACGGGTGCGGTCACGCTGAGCGGCCGGGTACAGGACCTCCCGGAGGCGGTACGCGCGCAGCTGGGCCCGGCCCTGATGTTCCTCGATCCTTCGTCGGTGATCGCGGCCGACGTGGCACTGCAGCGGGCCCGCCTCGGCGTCGTCCGCTTCCATCTGCGCTCGTTGCTGATCAACGGGGTGGCGCTTCCCGAAGGCATCCTCGTGCCCCTGATGGCACAGGTCGGCGCGAACTATCCCGCGCTCACGTCGACCGGCCGCGACCTGCTCGTCGCCATTCCGGAGGACGGAACCATGCGATTGGCGCAGGGCGGCGTGCGGGTGGCGGTCAAGCCGGCGCCCACCCGGGCGGGTACGCGCTGACGCTTGCGAGGGCGTACCGGCGCCCTATCTTCGTCCGGGAGCCGCCCGCCAGCCGGGCGCAGGGGACACTCACTAAGGAGCGCGCATGTCGGACCAGCAGGGCGGGACGCTCAAGCCCGTCACTCCCGCGCGAGTCGCGGAAGAGTTGAAGCACTTGAACGCCATGCTCAAGAACGGCGAGGTGGACGCCTCGGGATATGACCAGCGCTTCGCGCGAATGATCGGGGAGCTGCGGGACCGGCGCATCGAGGGCTCCCGCGCCGAAATCCTGGCCGCCCTCACCCCCCTCAAGGACAACGGCACGGTCTCGCTCTCCGACTGGGGCCGCCTGACCAAACAGCTCGGCCTTGCTTGAACGGGCCCTCGGGCCTGGGGCGCCCGCCGTCTCCGCCATCGGATTCGGCGGGATGCACCTGTCCCTGCAGGACCGGCCGAGCGAGGCTCAGGCCATCCGGGTCATCCACGCGTCGCTCGACGCCGGCGTCACTCTCATCGACACCGCCAACGTCTACTGTCTGGATCAGACCGAGCTGGGCCACAACGAGCGTCTGGTGGCCCGGGCGCTGGCCGCCTGGCCGGGCGCGCGTGACCGCGTGCGCGTTGCGACCAAGGGCGGGCTGACTCGCCCGGGCGGCCGCTGGGAGCGCGATGGACGCGCCCGGTCGCTGCAGCAGGCCTGCGACGGGTCACTTGCCGCGCTCGGGGTCGAGCGTATCGATCTCTATCAGCTCCACGACCCCGATCCCGCCGTGCCGCTGGCCGAGAGTGTAGGCGCGCTCGCCGCGCTCGCGCGTCAAGGCAAGATCCGGTGGGTGGGACTCTCCAACGTCTCGGTAAGCCAGATCCGGGAGGCGCAGGCGATCGTCCCGATCGTGAGCGTGCAAAACCGGCTCAATCCCTTCTTCCGGGAAGCGATCGCCGACGGGGTGGTGGAGTACTGCGCGCGCCACCGCATCGGCTTTCTGGCCTACAGCCCGACCGGCGGCGGCCGCCTGAACCGCAAGCTCCCCGAGCACGCGGTACTCCGGGCGATGGCGGGTGAACTGGGATTCTCGCCCCATGCGCTGGTCCTGGCATGGGTACTGGCCCAGGGGGCGACCGTGATCGCGATCCCCAGCGCGCGGACGGCGGAGCACGCGGTCGACGCGGCCCGGGCGGGCGACATCGCCCTTTCGGCCAGTGATCTGCGGCGGATTACGGAGGCGGAGTTCTCAAGGGCCTGAACCACCGTTCGCCGTTCACCGTGCACCCCTTAGCTTTCCCCCCATGCCCCTTTCGCCCCGCCGTCAGACCCCCACCGCCTGGATCGGGCGCGTCGCCGTCGGCTCGTGCCACCCCATCGTCGTGCAGTCGATGACGAACACCGACACCGCGGACGTGGTGGCCACCGTGCGGCAGGTGGCGGACCTGGCCCGCGCGGGCAGCGAGCTGGTGCGCGTGACCGTGAACAACGACGAGGCGGCCGCGGCCGTGCCGGAGATCGTGGAGGGCCTCGACCGCATCGGCCTGAGCGTGCCGATCGCGGGGGACTTCCACTACAACGGTCACCTGCTGCTCACGCGGCACCCCGAGTGTGCCCGCCGGCTGGCCAAGTACCGGATCAACCCCGGCAACGTCGGCGGCAAGCGCGCGGACGAGAACTTCCGCGCGATCATCGACGTCGCTCTCCGGCACGACAAACCGGTGCGCATCGGGGTCAACTGGGGCTCCCTGGATCAGCTGCTGCTCACCGAGCTGATGGACGCCAACGCCGCGCTCGCCGAGCCGCGGGATGCCCGGGACGTGACGCTCGAGGCGATCGTGGAGAGTGCGCTCCGCTCGGCGGCGCTGGCCGAGCGGATCGGGCAGCCGCACGACAAGATCATCATCAGCGCCAAGGTGTCGGGCGTGCAGGATCTGGTGGATGTCTACCGCATGCTCGCCGGCCGTTGTGACTACCCGCTCCATCTGGGCCTCACCGAGGCCGGCCTGGGGATGAAAGGCATCGTCGCGAGCACGGCCGGCCTGGCGGTGCTGCTTCAGGAAGGGATCGGCGACACCGTCCGCGTCTCGCTCACGCCCGAGCCCGGCGGCGACCGGACCCTCGAGGTGCAGGTGGCGCAACAGGTACTTCAGTCGCTGGGCCTTCGAAGCTTCACGCCGCAGGTGACGAGCTGCCCCGGCTGCGGGCGCACCACGAGCACGTTCTTCCAGCAGATGGCGCTCGACATCCAGGACTACCTGCGGGAAAAGATGCCGGTGTGGCGTGCGGAGCGGCCGGGGGTCGAGGAGCTGCGCGTAGCCGTCATGGGGTGCGTCGTGAACGGGCCGGGCGAATCCAAGCACGCCCATCTCGGGATCTCGCTGCCGGGCACGTTCGAGGA
>CAZFKN010000083.1:0-1223 GCA_964519805.1 uncultured Gemmatimonadaceae bacterium | reverse complement strand
CTGTTCGGTGCCGGTCTCGCCACCAGCCTGACGCCGTGTGTGTATCCGATGATCCCGATCACCGCGGGCGTCCTGGGCGGCAGCGGCGCCGCGGCACGCTCGCGGCGGCGAACCGCGGCTCTCTCCCTCGTCTACGCGCTCGGACTAGCGCTGGTCTACGCGAGTCTGGGCCTTCTGGCCGGTCTCACGGGCACGCTGTTCGGTAGCATCAGCTCGAATCCGTGGGCCTACTTCGTGATGGGGAATCTCCTGCTGATTTTTGGGCTGGCACTGCTGGGCGTTTTCACGGTCCGCGTCCCGGGTCCGGTGCTCGCCTGGGCGAGCCGGGTGGGGGGAGATTCCACTGCTGGTGTGTTTATCCTCGGCGCGACGTCCGGGCTCGTGGCCGCGCCTTGCGGCGCACCCGCCTTCGCCGCGGTGCTGACATTCGTCGGCGCCACCCGCAGCGCCGGGCTCGGGTTCCTCTACCTGTTCGTGTTCTCGCTGGGGATGACTGCGCTACTGGTTGCCATCGGGCTGTTCGCCGGGCTGGTCGGCGCGCTACCCCGCGCGGGGGCCTGGACGAATTGGGTCCAGCGCGCGGGTGGGGTGCTGCTGCTGGCCATGGCCGAGTACTATTTCATCCAGATGGGACGAGTGTCATGACCAGGTTTCCGCGCCCCAGTGGGGCCTGTCCGGGCATCATTCTAGGACTTCTACTGCTCGCAGCCCGTCCCGCGGCGGCGCAGATCGAGAGCGGGATCACGGTGGGTGCCACGGCGCCGGTCGTTACGGTCAACGACCTCGACGGCAAGCCCGTGGACCTGGGCAAGTACGTGGGCAAGCAGCCCGTCGTGCTCGAGTGGTGGGCGACCTGGTGCGAGTTGTGCGAGGCGATGCTGCCCCGGGTGAAGGCGGCCCATGCCATCTACGGCGACCGGGTGGCCTTTCTCGGCATCAACGTCACCGTGAACCAGACACCGGCGCGGGTCAGGAAGTACTTGGAGACGCATCAGCCGCCGTTCCGCACGCTCTATGACGACCAGGGCACGAGCATCCGGGCCTATCAGGTGCCGTCAACGTCGTTCATCGCGGTCGTCGATAGGGCAGGGAAGGTGGTCTACACCGGGACCGGCGGAGAGCAGGATCTGGAGCCTGCCCTGCGGCAGGTGACGTCCCGCTGACTAACCTCTGGACCGATTGGAACGCGCACATGCCGCGATTCGCCCTCGTTCCTCTCTTCG
>CAZFKN010000082.1:7028-14166 GCA_964519805.1 uncultured Gemmatimonadaceae bacterium | reverse complement strand
GAGCGAGTGGTCCCGATCGGGCGCGGGGTGATCGGCGCCGTGTCCACCTACGTGCACCGGTTGCGTCCTTCGCTCGACCGGGGGAAATCGGCCGGCCGGCTGTTGCTCAACGCCCGCGGCCAGCCCCTGTCGCGCGTCGGCGCGTGGGGCATCGTGAAGCGCTGCGCCCGGGCCGCCGGGATTACCAAGCGCGTCACTCCCCACACGTTGCGGCACTCGTTCGCGACGCACCTCCTGGAGGGTGGCGCGGACCTGCGCGCGGTGCAGGAGATGCTGGGCCACGCCGACCTCTCGACCACGCAGATCTACACTCATGTGGACCGCGAGTACCTGCGCTCGGTTCACAAGCAGTTCCACCCACGCGCCTGACGATGCGCGGTCGGGATCTGGCATCGCTGGGACTCACCTGCGCCTCGTTGGCCTGCGCCCGCTACACGCCGGCGCCGCTCGATCCGGTTGCGACGGCGACGGCGTACGGCGGGCGTCGGTTGGACGCGCCCGACCTCACCACCTGGCTCGCGGTCCATCGCGGGCCCGACACCGCGTGGACTTCCGCGACCTTGAGCCTGGTGGCGCTGTACTACCACCCCGCGGTGGCGCGAGCGCGGGCGAGCTGGGAGTCGGCCCGTGCCGCCGAGCGCACCGCGGGCGCTCGGCCGCAGCCGGACGTCCAGGGGGAGCTGGGCTACGCCACCTCCAGCGACGTGTTCCAGTCGCGCTGGCTTGCGGCGCTCGGAACCTTGTTCACGGTCGAGCTGGGCGGGAAACGGGGTGCGCGGCTGATCGCCGCGCGGGCCCGCTCGGCTGTCGCGGAAACCGATCTGGAAGACGCGGCCTGGCGCACCGCGCGGGCGGTCCGGGGTGCGGCGGTGGAGTTGGCCGGCGCCGAGGAGCGGCTGGCCGACGCGTCCGCCGGGCTCGCGCGGATCGCCGCGTTTGCCACGCGCCTCCGGCGGCGCTATGACCAAGGGACGCTCGGTCGCTCCGAGCTGGCCGCGGTGGAGGTCGAGGAGGCCGACGCCCGAGCGGGCGCCGGTCGGGAAGCGGCGGGGGTCGACGCCGCCCGCGTGCTGCTGGCCCAGGCGGCCGGGCTCCCGCCTTCGGCGCTGGACGGTCGATCCATCGGGCCGGAGGAGGCGCCCATCTGCGCCGGCGGAAGCGATAGTCTTCAGGCGTTGGCTTTGCGCCGGCGGCCGCAGGTGGGCCGGGCGCTGGCGGAGTACGCCGTGGCCGAGGGAGACTTGCGCGTGGCGGTGGCGGGATCGTATCCCGATCTGAGCCTCGGCCCCGGCTATACCTGGGACCAGGGCATCGGGCGGTGGTCGCTCCTCTTCGGACTCCCGAAGCTGCCGATCGGCGGCAACCGGGGGCCGATCGCTGAGGGGATCGCGCGGCGGCGGGAAGCCGCGGCGCGGTTTGCCGAGCGACAGGAGGCCGTTCTGGAGGAAGTGAGCGGGGCTGTGGCGGCGTGCCGCATCGCGCTTGCGGAAGTCGAAGGCGCCGACTCGGTGCGCGCCGCCACCTCGCGCCGGGCCGAGCTGGCCCGGTTGGCGTACGACCGGGGAGAGATCGGCGTCATCGAGCTGGAGCCGCTTGAGCTGGCGGAGATTCGTGCGATGCGTGATCTGCACGCCGCCCGGCGGCGCCGCGCGGCGGCGGCGCTCGCGATCGAGACCGCGACGGGTGCGTGGCCGCCGGGATCGGTGAGCTGGCCGGATCCGCGGGAGCCCGCAGGTCCCGGGGAGGGGTCGCGCTGATGCGATGGATCGGACGGGTTCTGGTGCTCGGCATCGCCATTGCGGTGGCGGCGGTGCTCGTGCTCACCTATCGCGATCACCAGGCGCGGCTCGCCGCGCAGGCAAGCCGCGCCGCGCCCGTGGTGGCGCCGAGCCGCGTCAAGGAGGTCGGCGGGGCGGCGATGGTGGTGCTGGACAGCACCGACCTCGAGCGCCTCGGCCTCGCCACGGCCGTTCTCCAGCCGGGGGTGAGCGCGCCGATCCGGCGCCTGGCGGCGGAGCTGGTGGCGGAACCCGATCGGACTACCGCCGTGCGCGCACCGCTCGCGGGCCGACTCGCGCTGCCCGAGGGCGTGCGTTGGCCTGCCTTCGGCGACCGCGTCGCCGCCGGGCGCGTCATCGCGCAGGTGTCGGATGCGAAGCCGCTCGCGGTCGCCCGGGGCGGGATCGTCACCCAGGTGGGCGCGCAGCCGGGTGAGATGGTGCAACCGGGTCAGTTGCTGCTCGAGGTAACCGACTACGCCGAGCCGCTGGTCCGGGTAGCGTGGCCGGCCGACCTCCCCGGTCCGCCCCCGGAGGTGGGCGTATCCCTCGCGGCCGAGGGCGCGCGCGGCGTGCGGGCGCGACTGGTGGGCTCCGCGCCGACGGCGGATCCGGTGACCCGCCTGCCCGCCTACCTGTATCGCGCCGATCGTGACTGGCCCGGGGCGCGGCCCGGCGCCGCGGTCGTGGTCGCCGTGACCGATCGGACCGCGCCCACACGCGGCGTCGTTGTGCCGGACCGGGCCGTCGTCCAATGGGAGGGCCTGGCCTGGGTCTACGTGGAGCGCGGCCCCAGGCGGTTCGCGCGGATCAGGTTGACGACGGACCGACCCGTGCCGGGCGGGTTTCTGGCGGCGCGTGAGGTGGCCGCCGGCGACACCGTGGTGGTCCAGGGCGCGGAGCAGCTCCTGTCGGAAGAGTTCCGGGCCCGTGTGACCGTGGGCGACGAGCCCGGCGAATAGCGCCGAATGCTCGGCGCGCTCGTCCGGTTTTCGGTTCGACACCGGGGCATCGTCATCGGCCTCGGGCTCGCTGTGGTGGTCTACGGGCTCCGCGTGCTCGCCGGTGCCAAGCTGGACGTCTTCCCCGAGTTCGCCCCGCCGCAGGTATCCATCCAGACCGAAGCCCCCGGATTCTCGGCCGAGCAGGTCGAGATTCTCGTGACCAAGCCGATCGAAGACGCCATCAACGGCGTCAACGGCATCGCGGCCGTCCGCTCGCAGTCGATTCAGGGCCTCTCGGTCATCACCGCCGTCCTGGCCGAAGGGACGGACATCTACCGCGCGCGGCAATCCCTCGCGGAGCGGCTGGGCGAGGCGCAGGGTCGCCTGCCGCGCAGCGTCCCGCCGCCGGTGATCAGTCCGCTCACCTCGTCGTCCAGCACCGTGCTGGTCATCGGGGTCACGTCGAAGACTCGCTCGCTGATGGAGCAGCGCACCTTCGTCGACTGGACCTTGCGCCCGCGATTGCTCGCGACTCGCGGCGTGGCCAAGGTCGCCGTCTTCGGGGGTGAGGTGCGTCAGCTCCAGATCCAGCTCGCTCCGGAGCGGATGCGGCTCTACCAGGTCGGCCTCGATGAGGTCCTCTCGGCGGCCGGCCGGGCGACCGGGGTCCGTGGCGCCGGCGTTCTGGACACGCCCAACCAGCGCATCGTCATTCACACCGATGGCCAGCTGCTCACACCCGATGCTCTGGCCCGCTCGGTCGTCCGCGAGAAGGGCGGGGCCGTGCTTCGGCTGGGCGACCTCGGTCGGGTCGCGGAGGCGCCGGAGCCGCGGTTCGGCGAAGGCGGTGTGAACGGCGAGCGCGGCCTCGTCATCGTCGTATCGGGTCAGCTCGGGTCCAATACCAAGGTGGTCGCCGCCGCGGTCGAAGCCGCCCTTCGGGCCCTCCGCCCAGCGATCGATGCCGCGGGTCTCACCTTGCACCCGGAGCTGTTCCGGCCGTCGGAGTTCATCGACCTCGCGCTCCGGAACATCACCAGCTCGCTCTTACTCGGGGCGGCGCTCGTCGCGGTCGTCCTGTTCGTCTTTCTCGCGGACGTCGGCGCCGCGGCAATCTCGCTCACGGCGATTCCGCTCTCGCTGCTCGCGGCGATCATCGTGCTCGACCGCTTCGGGTTCGGGGTCAACACGCTCACGCTCGGCGGGCTCGCGATCGCCCTGGGCGAGGTCGTGGATGACGCCATCATCGACGTGGAGAACATCGCCCGGCGGCTTCGGGAGCACCGCGCTGTGGGCTCGCCTCGGAGCACCCGGGACGTGGTGCTCGAGGCGTCGCTCGAAGTGCGCGGCAGCGTGGTGTACGCCACCTTCGTCGTGGCGCTGGTGTTCCTGCCCGTGCTCGCGCTTTCGGGCGTGCAGGGCGCGCTGTTCCGGCCGCTCGGACTCGCCTACATCTTCGCGACGCTGGCATCGCTGGCAGTCGCGCTCACGATCACGCCGGCTCTCACCCTCACACTGCTCGCCCGCCGAGAAAGGGGCGAGCACGAGTCCCGGTTCCTCGCGTGGCTCAAGCGGATCTACGGCCGGGTGCTCGAATGGCTCTGCGATCGCCCGCTCACGGTGGGCGCTGCGGCGCTCCTCACCTGCGTGGCTGCCGTCCTCACGCTGCCGTTTTTCGGGGCCACGTTTCTCCCCGAGTTTCGCGAGGGACACTATCTCGTCCACATGTCCGCGGTTCCCGGTACCTCGCTCGCGGAAACGTTCCGGCTGGGTCAGCAGGTGACGGCCGCGCTTCGGAAAGATCCCCGCGTCCGCTCGGTGGCCCAGCGCATCGGCCGGGCGGAGCTGTCCGAGGATACCTGGGGGACCCACTACACCGAGTTCGAGGTGGATCTGGTCCCGCTCACCGGTGAGGCCGCCGTCACGGTGCAGGACGATCTGCGCCGCATTTTGGCGCGATTTCCGGGCGTGAACTTCGCCATCCGCGGCTTCCTCGCCGAGCGAATCGAGGAGACGCTCACGGGCTCGACGGCCGAGATCGTGGTCAAGGTGTTCGGCGACGATCTGGACAGTCTCGACCTCGCAGCCCGAAGAGTGGCCCAACTGGTGCGGTCGGTGCCGGGCGCGTCGGACGTGCAGTACGACGCTCCGCCGGTGACGCCGGAGCTGGCCATCCGCCTACGGCAGTCGGACCTCGCGGCGACGGGGCTCGCGGCCGATGACGCGCTCGCCGCGGTCGAGGCTGCGACGCGGGGGGTGAAGGTGGCCCAGACGTTCGAGGGCAACCGGGCGACCGATGTGGTCGTGGTACTGGAGCCCGAGGCCCGTGCGCGGCCCGAGGATCTGCGCGGCCTGCCCATCATGACCGCGGCCGGGCGGCTGGTGATGCTCTCGGACGTCGCCGACATCGCCCGGACGACGGGGCGTTTCATGATCTCGCATCAGGGCGCCCGGAGAGTCCAGACGGTCACGGCTGATGCGGGGGCAGACGAGGCGGGCTTCGCTACGGAGCTCGAGCGGCGTCTTGCGGTTACCCCGTTGCCGTTCGGGGTCTATGCCGAGCTGGGCGGGACGGCACAGGCTCAGCGTGATGCTCAGCGCGAGCTGCTCCTCCACAGCCTGCTGGCGGGCGTGGGGATCGTCATGCTCCTCGCCCTGGCGTTCGGCGACGTGAGCCGACTGATGCTCGTCCTCGCGAACCTTCCATTCGCGCTCGTCGGCGGCGTGCTGGCTGTGTTCGCCACCGGCGGGCTGCTCTCGCTCGGCTCGCTGGTGGGCTTCGTGACGCTGTTCGGTATCGCTACTCGGAACGCGGTCATGCTGGTGTCGCACTACGATCATCTCGTGACGGCCGAGGGCGAGTCCTGGGGCCGGGCGACCGCGATCCGCGGCGCGCTCGAGCGCCTGGGGCCCATTCTCATGACCGCCCTCGTGACCGCCCTCGCCCTCGTACCGCTCGCCGTGGGCAGCGGCGATCCCGGTCGGGAAATCGAAGGCCCGATGGCTATCGTCATCCTGGGCGGGCTGCTCACCTCCACGGTCCTGAGCCTGTTCGTCCTGCCGACGCTGGCGCTGCGCTGGGGGCGGTTCGACGGAGGCCGGGCTGAGGGGTGATGGAATGCCGGCCAGCGAACGCCTGGCCTATCCCCGATCGGCGACTTTTCGCCACTACGGCGTGACGACTACAGAGCCCACGAAAGTCGGGTACATCGAGGGCGGATGAAGCGCACAGTGGTAGCCAAACGTGCCGGGCGTCATGAAAGTGTGGCTGAACGTGCCGCCCGGTGCACCCCCGTCGCCGTACCCGCCACCACCGCTCGGCGGGTTCAACGTGCCGCTGTTCCACAAGCCGCCGTCACTCACCGTCGTATGGGACGACGGGCCGGTGTTTGTCCATTGGACCGTGGTGCCGACCTTCACCATGAGCGTAGAGGGCGAAAAGGCAAAATCATGGATCGTGACGGTCGGTCCCGCACTCGGGCTCGTGCTGCTGCTGCAGGCGCCGAGAGCAACGCCGACGGCCAAGGCGACGGTGCCAGGCGACCGGATCGGCCTCAGCAGGGTTCTGCGAAGCGTTAGCCAGGCGGCATGGGCGAGTAGCGAAAGCGTTGGCATGGGTCCCTCCTTTTTCGCGAGGCCGTGGGCGCCCTCCCTCCTCGGGAGGGCACCGCGCTAGCCACATTAGGGGACGACGGCGTGCGGCAACGATGACACCCCTCTGACCGTGGTTCGTGCCCCCGTCCGGGGCGGGTGTGGGGAGTCAACTCTCTCCGCCTGGCGCCCGTCCAAGCTCAATGGGAGAGAACCGTCTGCTGCTGGACCTCGTCTGTTCAACGGCAACGCTGTTCCCAGACCCTCAACGCCGAAGGGACCCGTTCTATGTCGCACATATCGCCCCCCGCGGGCGCGCCCGGCCTCGCTGTCCTGGCCAGCCTCGTGCTCGTCTCTGCCGCGCCGCTCCACGCCCAACATGATTCAGCGATGATGAAACACGATACAGCCATGATGCACGCGGACTCTGGCATGATGGAGTCTGGGATGGTGAAGAAGGATCACGAGATGATGGGGCACGAGGGGATGGAGCCCAACATGATGTTCATGGGCGCCGCCGGCCACAAGGCAGCCGGGGATTACGAGATCGCCGAGGTCAACGGCAAGCAGCAGATCAAGCTGACGCCGGACTTCGGGGTCGAGAGCGCGCCGGACCTCTATCTGGTGTTGGCCACTTCAAACACTCCGGACGCCCGATCGGTCTACGTCGCCAAGCTCAAGAGCGCCCGAGGGAGCCAGAGTTACGACATTCCGGGGGGCACCGACCTCTCGAAATATACCAAGCTCCTCGTGTGGTCTAAGAAGTCCAACACACTCATTGCGAGCGCGGATCTCGCATCGTCCGGGCATATGATGCAGAAATGA
>CAZFKN010000082.1:0-6928 GCA_964519805.1 uncultured Gemmatimonadaceae bacterium | reverse complement strand
GATCAGATGCCCACGTTCAGCCGCACCTGCACCGTTCTTGGTCTCCCCAACGAGGCCCCGCTGAAGAATGCGCCTTTCAGGACGTACAGGTGGTTGAACACGTTATCCACGTACACCTGCGGTCGCAGCAGCAGGCCGCCGCCCGTGAACGAGTAACTCGCGCTGGCGTTGAGGATGAAGCTGGGATCGACTTTGAACTCCTTGTTGAAGTCGAAGAGCCCGGTGCCGAGCGGGCCGGTGGCGTTGAGTGTCGGGTCGAACCCCGCCACCCCGGGTGTGTTGGGGGTGACGCCGTTGGTGAGGCCGCTGCCGTAGATCCCGGTGGCGCTCAGCAGCAGGCCGTAGCCGCTGTAGGTGATGCCCGCCGTGGCGGAGAGCCGTTGGTCATGATCCAGATCGAAGGTCTGGGCTGGTGGCGTGATGGGGAAGAAGCCGCCGGTAACGCCGCCGTACCCATACGCATGAGCGAGCGCCAGGTTGACGAATCCGGTCACCGGCCCCGGCGGCCGGATTTCCAGCACGGTTTCGAGCCCCGTGATCCGCGCCTGCTCGATGTTCACGTCGGTGGTGATCGCCGTGCCCGGCACTTGGGTATCGTCGATACCCGGCGAGCTGCGTTTGTGATAGGCCGACAGCTTGGCCACGATGCCGAAGGGGAACCGATGCGTGAGGCCCAGCTCGAAGAAGTGGTCCCGCTCGGGAATCGTCGGTTGCAGCGCCACGCCGCCCTGGCCGGCACTCGTGATGGCGCGCAGGTCCTCCGTGTTGGTCGGCAGGAACAGGCGGCCATAGTACGCCCAGATCGTGGTGCCCGGATCGGGGAAAAAGCTGAGCCGCACCCGCGGGCTCAGTTGGCTCACGTTGGCGTTCGCGGTGGGTGAAATCGGATAGTTGTGGTTGTCGAACCGTACGCCGGTGCGCAGCTCCCATTTTTCCGACGGCGCGATCTGCGTCTGGGCATAGACCCCCACGTCGCTGCCGTCGAGCGGGGAATCCGACGAAGGGCCGGGACCGCTCGCGTTGAACGCCGAGAAGTTCTCGTGGCCCCGCACCAGGCTCGATTGTGTGCCGGCCTTGAACGACAGCCCCTCCGACAGGCGCAGCGTGTAATCGAGCTTGACCCCTAGGAGGTTGAACGTCCGGTCCTCGCTGATGTTGTACAGTGTGGTATCGGGCGCGAAGGCGAAGCCCGGCGCGTCGTTGATCCCGGGTGTGTACGTGAGCGAGCCATGGCGGTAGAACGCTCCGGCGAACAGCTCCGAGCCGGCAGTGCGGCCCCCCGTCGTGCGATGCCGCCAGCCCAGGTTGACGAACCCGTTCACATCCTGTTGCCCGTCGTCGATGATCGCGACGGTCGAGTCGAACGGCGTGTCGAACCGCGACCGCGACCAGTTGACGTCGAGGTTCACCACGTCGTGGTCCGTCGGCGAGTAGCTGATCTTGCCGAACCCGAAGAGGTCGTTGCCGTGGTTGGCGTAGTTCCGCAGGGCGGTCAGGCTCCCCTGCGCATCCGTATCGGCGACCACGGGCTCGCGGCGCATGTCGGTTGCCTGGCGCGTCCCCGACACGAAGAATCCGAACTTCCCGGCGTTGGCGCTCAGGTTCACCGTCTGCCCGTTGCTGGCGTGCGAGCCTACGTAGCTGGAGACGTCGGCGTGGAAAGGCCCGGTGGGGACTCGCGTCGTGATGTTCACGACCGCCGCATTGCGCAGTCCGTACTCGGCATCCCATCCGCCGGTCTGGAAGTCGATCTGGTTCACGATGCTCGGATCGAACAGCTCGTTCAGGCTCCCCGAGATGCCCGGCGGGACCGGGATCCCGTCGACGTAATAGGTGAATTCGGCGTGCTGGCCGCGGATGTGCACCTCGCCGGTCGGCGCCCGCGCCGCGCCCGCGATGGCCTGCTGCACGATCTGCGACGTCGTGAGAGTAGGTGAGCCCTGGAATTCATTCTGCTTGAAGACCTGGTTGCCGGTCCGCGTGTCGACCGCTACCGGCGCGGCCGACACCTCGAGCGCCTGGAGCTCGACGGGCGCCGGACTCAGCAGGAAGGTCGCATTGACCTCGCCGCCGCGGTCCGTGATTTCGATGTCCCGGGTTGCGGGGCGGAAGCCGATGAGCCGCACCTCCAGCTGGTAGACGCCGACGCTGAGGTCGTGAACCCGGAAGCGTCCGAAGTCATCGGTGGACGTACGGGCTACGATCTGGCCCTTCTGGGCGAGCGAGACATCCGCACCGGCCAGCGGTTTCCCGCTGGCGCTGTCGGTGACCGCGCCCGTAACGTCGCCAGCCGCGAGGGCCAGCGCGAGCAATGCAGCGAGCATGGGCACTCCGCACGTGGATGAGTGAACCGCCCCGGGTCCCGGGGACGGTCCTGCCTGGTTCCGATTGAGCTTGGACGATCAGGCGCGACGTGCGGGAGGTGCGCGAGAGTGCTGGGGGGAGAAGAAGGTGGTGGCACGCGGGGCGGGCGCCGGGAGTGCCGGAGCCGCGATCGACACACGAACCGCCACCACTGCGGGGGAGGGGGCCGCTGACGCCGACGGCTGCACCCGGAGCAGCCACCCCAGCGTGCATTCGTCGCTGTGGGTGTGGCGGGTGCCTTTGGGCTCGAGGTGCGTGACCGGATGGTCGGGGTGGGCGGCGTCGCGATGGTAGAGCAGCGCGTCGAGCACGGGCGCGCCCGACCCGCCGCCGAGCATCCCGGCGATGAGCAGGACTGCGCCGGCCCGGCCGAGCCATGATCTACGCATCGCGCGGAATATAGGAAGCACGCGTCGGCCGGGGCAACGGGCCGTGGCGGCTACGTCCGGATGTCGCTCGGATCCATCCGCTCGAACGCTCGGCCGAGCCGCCGCACGAGCAGGGCCGCCTCGAGCACCAGGATCGGCAGGGCGGCGACCAGCGAAGGGCCGAAGGCCGCGCGGTGCAACCGGGGGGCGAGGGCTTTGTAGCTGAAGACGAACGCGGCGGCCGGCGCCGCCAGCAGTACGCTCAGGAACATGAGGAACACGGTCGTCGCGAGGAGTCGCTGGCCGAGCGCCTCTACGCCCTTCGCCGCGGCCCCGACCCGGATCCAGCCGGGGAACAGCACCGCCGCCCCGTTTTGGATCAGCATCCCCATGAAGTTGATCGGAGGCAGCAGCACTACCGTCTGGTTGAACAGGCGTCGGCGCCCGCGCGGCCCGAAGAAGAAATGCGCCGTCGGGTCGTTGACGTAGGCAAGGTAGGCCATGAGGGCCAACGCCAGTTCCAGCAGCGTGAGCGTCAGCGCGGACGCCGCGGTCTCGCTCGCGACGATCGCCCACCCGGGCAGCGGATAGCTGCGGAGCAGCTCCACGTGGGCCAGGTCGCCCCGGAGGTCGTTGCGGATCCACTGGGGACCGAGCACCAGCGTGAAGCCGAGCCAGGTGAGACCGAGCGCGCCTGCCATCTGCGCCAGGGTACTTGTGGGGTCGGTCGACTCGAAGGCGAGGATGCTCCCACCGACGAACAGTCCGACCGCCACGTTGAGTGCCCGCCGGCGGCGCAGCACGGCCGTGAGATTCTTCCAGAGTAACGCGGTCGCGGGCCACCCGGTCGGCGCCAGCCGGAAGAGGGGCGGCGACGGGGCCCGACGACTCTCCGGCGCGGGCGCGTCGCCCGTCCGTGCGGCTTCGCGCCGGGCCCGGGCGAGCGAGGCCTGCGCTGCCGCTTCCTCGAATGCGGTGTCGGACCGGATCACCCACACGTAGTGGAGCCCCAGCAGCCCCACCGCCGGCAGCATCGCAGCCCGCCACTCCGCCAGCCCGCCCACGCCCAGCGGGCGGACGATCGCCTCGAATGGCCAGAGGACGACGGCGAGCAGCGGATGATCCAGAGCGTGGACTACAGCGTCGCGGAGCACCGGCTCGTCTCCGCCGAGTGCGACCAGCACCGGCGGCAGCGCTTCGCGGGCGCCCCAGAGCAGCGTCACAGCGGCTGCGATGATCGCGGCAATCGAGAGCACCCGTCGCTGCAGTCCGAACCAGCCGTGCTCCGCCAGACTGGTGCGCACCAGCGCCGCGCCAAGCCGGTGGAGCGAGAGCGTGGTGATGAGGGTCCAGATGGCGAGGGCGCGCAGGAGGGGCGGGACCTGCCCGTAGCCGCCGCCCGCGAGCAGTGTCCAGATCCCGACGTTCAGCAGCACCAGCGGCTGGGTGCGAAGCAGCTTGTAGTGCACGAGGGTCCGGCGGGTGAGCGGGGCGGGGAAGAGGAACGTGACTTCCGCCGGCGAGAAGGTGAGCGCGCGGCCGTCGCCGCCGGAAACCCAGGCCCAGATGACGAGGCCCAGCGCCGCCAGTGTGCCCCCCGGGAGGATCCAGCCCGCCGTGATCGCCGTCGGCGCGCGGCGTTGCTGCAGGATGATGAACACCAGCCAGCCGGCCCCCAGCAGGAGCGCCAGCAGGTAGCGAGGACTCCGTAGCCGGGCGATCTGGCCGCTCGCCCGGTTGGCGGCGCTCCGCACGGTCAGGTACGTCAGCGCGCCGGTCACGGCTCGGCCTGGTCCCGGCCGATCAGCCGGAGAAACACCCCCTCCAGCGACCGGCCCGCGAGATCGGGACGCGCGGCCACAATCTCCGCGATGCTGCCGAACGCCACCAGCCGCCCCTGGTGGAGAATGAGCACCCGGGCGCAGACCTCCTCGACCAGGTGCAGCAGGTGCGAGCTCAGGAGCACGGCGGATCCCAGCGCGGCCCGCCGCGCTATGGTCTCCTTCATGTTCCGGATACCGACCGGATCGAGCCCCGTGAGCGGCTCGTCCAACAGGAGCGCCTGCGGCTCGTGCAGCAGCCCGCAGGCGATCGCCAGCTTCTGGCGCATGCCGCGCGACAGCTCGCCCGGCAGCGTCCTGCGTTTGACGTCCAGCTCCAGCTCCGCCAGCAGGCCGGGGATCCGCGCGGCGGCATCGGCCACGCCGTACATGCGCCCGACGAAGCGGAGATGCTCCTCCACGGTGAGGTACTCGAACAGCCGGGGCTCGTCCGGGATGAATGCGAGCCGGCGCTTGGCCGCGACCGGTTCCCGCTCGAGGTCGTGGCCCGCCACCGTGATCGTGCCCTCCGTGGGCCGAATGATGCCGGCGATGCTCCGAAGGGTCGTGGTCTTGCCGGCGCCGTTCGGCCCCACGAGCCCGACCACCTCGCCGGCCGGGACGGAGAAGGTCAGGCTCTGGACTGCCCGCAGGTCCCCGTACAGCTTTGAGAAGGACTCGACCTGGATCATTCGGCTCCCGATGCGGAACTACTGGATCAGAATCGCGCTCGGCGCGCTGGGCGTCTTCGTCGTCGGCATGGTGGTCATCGCCATCGGCCGGCGGTTGACCGCGAGGGTGAAAACGGTGGCGAACTCCAGCGACCCGATCAGCATCCCGCTGGCTTTCGTCCCCTTCGTCCTCGACGGCGACAAGCTCGGGACGTTCGACCGGGCGGTGCTGATCCGCAAGTCACCCAAGAAGGTGGTCGCCTTGAACCTGGGGGTGAAACTGGGCGACTCGGCGGCGGTCGGCCGCCTCCACGACTGCGTGCTCCTCGCCAGATTCTCGCCGACGCCGGGCGGGAGCGGGAGCGAGTTCACCGACGCCGATTTCACCTGCCTCAAGCCGGACTCGGCCCTCGCCCTCGGCGCCCGGCCCTTCGGCCAGGTCGCCTTCGAGCCAGGCGATCGCACGGTCGCCCTGTATGTCCCGGCTGACGTCGCCAACCACTTTCACCGGGAGATGATCAGTCACGACGCGGGCGACACCGCCGACTCGATGGTGGATGCCGCCGACCGCATGGCCGATTCGATCAGCGAGGCAGCGTCACAGGCGGCCGACTCGATCGCCGCCTTCCACGAGCATCGGGCCGACTCGGTGCGGGACATGGCGCTGCACCGCGCTGACTCGGTCCGCCGCGCCGCCCAGCGCTTGCGCGACTCGATCCGCGCCAGCCTGCATCGCTGAGCCGTCCATGCTCCTCGTTCTCGACAACTACGACAGCTTCACCTACAACCTCGTCCAGTACGCCGGCGAGCTGGGCGCCGATCCGGTCGTCTACCGAAACGATGCGCTCTCGCCGGAGCAGGCGCTCGCGCTCGAGCCGGCGGCGATCATCGTCTCGCCCGGGCCCTGCACGCCCCGGGAGGCCGGCATCTCGGTGCCGTTGATCCGCGCCGCCGCCGGTCGAGTCCCGGTGCTCGGCGTCTGCCTCGGACACCAGGCGATCGGCGACGCGTTCGGCGGCGCCGTGGTGCGGGCCGACCGGATCATGCACGGCAAGACGACGGACGTCGTGCACGACGGGCAGGGCCTGTTTGCCGGGCTGCCATCGCCCCTGTGCGCCATGCGCTACCACTCGCTGGTGGTGTCCCCGGTCGGGTTCCCCGCCGAGCTGGAGATTACGGCGTGGTCCGCCGATCGTCCCGCCCGCACCGAGATCATGGCGCTCCGGCACCGGGCGTTTCCGGTCTACGGGGTGCAATTTCACCCGGAGTCGATCGGGACGGCGATGGGGCGCCAGATCCTGGCGAACTTCCTTGAGATGGTCGGTGTAAGTCGTGGAGCCATTGGGCGTTATCCGTTAGCCGTTAGCTAAAGGCCAATGGCTGATACCTAACGGCTTCTCCCACGGCACAACTTTTGACTCCAACAGCCCCGCCTGTTACCTTCGATGATGCGCGCCCGTGGCGTCATTTCGGCAGGATCCGTTTCCCTTTTTAGCCTTGCGTGTCCCCTGACCGGCGCCAGCCCGGTCCGCGCCCACCGGCCCTTTTCGTAACCGGGAGCCCCCATGCCGAGCGGTACCACCGCGACCAAGTACATCTTCGTGACCGGCGGCGTCGTTTCCTCCCTCGGGAAGGGGATCGCCGCCGCTTCGTTGGGACGCCTGCTCGTGGAACGCGGCTTGAGCGTCACGATGCAGAAGTTCGA
>CAZFKN010000081.1:0-14214 GCA_964519805.1 uncultured Gemmatimonadaceae bacterium | reverse complement strand
GAGCCCGACATGGAGAAGAAGGGCCGGCCGGCCTCGCCCGCGACGGCCTTGGCGAGGAGCGTCTTGCCGGTGCCCGGCGGGCCGACCAGCAGCGCGCCCTTGGGCAGCCTGCCCCCGAGGCGAGTGAACTTCTGCGGATCCTTGAGGAACTCGATGATCTCCTGCAGCTCGTACTTGGCCTCGTCCGCGCCGGCTACGTCCGCGAACGTGACCTTGGGTGTGTCGCCGGCCAGCAACTTGGCCTTGGACTTTCCGAAGGCGAACGCCCGGCTGCCGCCGGCCTGGAGCTGGCGCAACAGGAAGAACCAGAGGCCGAGGATCACGACCCAGGGAAGCGCCGCGATGATGATCGCGGTGATGCCGCCCTTGGGCTCCCGGGCGATGACCTGCACGCCGGCGTCGTCCAGGCGCTTGACGAAGGTCTCGCTGTTGGCGATGGGGAGCAGCACGGTGAAGCTCTTGGCCGGACGGCCGTCCTGCGCCACCGGCGCCTTGAAGTCGCCCTCCAGGCGCTTCCCGTCGTATACCTCTACCCGGGCGACATTGCCCGCGTCCAGCTGGCGGCTGAACTCGGTGTAGGAGAACTCCTGGGTGGGGCTGCGCTGGCGGCTCATCATCTGGAACAGCGCCAGCGCGAGCAGGGCAACCAGCAGCCACAGCGCGAGGTTCTTGCTCAGGTTCCCCCAGCTCGGGCGTGGGGGTCGGCTCGGAAGTCGATCAGCCATCTAGGAATCCAGATCCGCGATGAATGGCAAGTGACGAAAGTTCTCGGCGTGGTCGAGCCCATAGCCCACGAGAAACGCCGAGGGCGCCCGGAATCCGATGAAGCGAAGCTCCGCCGGCCGTACGGGCGCGAGTTGCTTGTCGAGCAGCGCACAAATTGCCAGGCTACGAGGGCGCCGCCCGCCCAGGAGCGCCAGCAGGCGCTGAAGGGTCTTCCCGCTATCAATTATATCCTCAACGAGCAGGATGTGTTTACCCGCGAGGTCGGTTTCCGGGTCATACAGGAGGCGCACCGTGCCGCTCGAGACTTTCCCGGGGCCGTAGGAGCTGGCCACCAGGAAGTCGATCTGGATGGGCCGCTCGATCTTCCGGACCAGATCGCTCAGAAAGATGAAGCTGCCCTTGAGCAGTCCGAGCACCAGCAGATCGCCGTCCGGGAACGCCGCCGTGACCTCGCGGCCGAGCTCCGCCACCCGCCGCGCGATCGTCGCCTCGTCGTAGACGATCGACTTGATCGCTCGGCCGCCGGTACGGCGAAGAATCTCAGGTGAGCTCAGCGTCAACACGCAGCGCCTCCGCGCCGGGTGGAGGAAGCAGGCCATCGGACCGACACACGCCGGGGACCCACACGGGCAACCCCTCGGACTCGAGCACCGGCCAGCCGGCTCGCCGGCTGCGCGCAACCCGGGCGTCCTGAAAGCAGCGGACCAGGAGCCGGCTGCCGCGCCCGCGGAGCGGGCGGATCCGGTCGCCCTCGCGCCATGCTCGGAGGCCGAGCGGGGCCGGCGCGAACCACGCCGTCATTGACAGCCGATCCTGCCGCTCCGGCGCGGCCGCCGACGACCAGCGGAAGCGCCAGCCCGGCCACGCCAGTGCGCCGCTCTCACCCGAGAGCGGCTTGGCTCGGACCGATGATTTCCGTTCGGTCCTCGCGAGTCGCAACCGTCCGAATGCCAGCTCGGCGATCCACCCGGCACCGATAGGCACGTGTGCACCGCTTTGACCGGAATCGAGCAGCCGCGCCACCCTGGCAGCCCGCTTCGGTCCGAGCGTGACTCCACATCGTCTGGCAGCAGCCATCACGATACAAATCAATACATTACCATCTACGGTCTCAAGTGATTTCGACACCAGCGAGATCCCGTCTTGCTCGGTCTTGAGATCGAGACCAGGCAGCGTGTCCAGGAGCGCATTCCACGCCTGCCGGTCGACTGACGCCTGCTCCGCAACCCGCGCGAGACGGGTCTCGACGTCGGGAAGGCGGCCCCGCAGGATCGGGAGGATATCCGTCCGGATCCAGGCTCGGAGATGCTTCGGATCACGGTTCGCCGGATCGGCCCAGGAGGACCGGCCGATAGCCTGCAGATGGCGGGCCAGATCGTCCCGCCGGAACGGCAGGAGCGGTCGGACGAACTTGCCCCGGCGGCCCGTCATCGCGGCAAGTCCCGCCGGGCCCGAGCCCCCGAGCGCTCGCATCAGGACGGTCTCGGCCTGATCGTCGGCGTGGTGGGCGGTGGCGATGAAGCCCGCTCCGGCCTCGCGTCGCATCGCCTCGATGGCGCGATAGCGGGCCGCACGGGCCGTCGTCTCCGATGCGTTAGGGCCGAGCGTGAGGCGCCGCGCAATGAAGGGAAGCCCGTATTCCGCGGCGAGGGCCCGGACCATCCCCGCCACCCGCGCGCTGTCGGGATGAATCCCGTGATCGACGTGCGCGACGGTAAGCTCGAGCCCGAGCGCCTCCCGCGCGGCGGCGAGCAGATCCAGCAGGGCTACGGAGTCGGGGCCGCCGGAAACCGCAACCAGGAGGTGCGCCGGCGCGATATCGAGCGCGACAAGATGCTCTCGAAACCGGACGCCGAATGGTCCATCACGCTGCACCGCCGCGGGGCGACTCATCTTGGAAACATAAGCCATCGAGACTAGCCCGCCTCGGCGTCGTGCAGGGCGAGAATGAAGCGGGGAATCTCGGCGTCGAACGTGGTCCGGTCGGAGCGGACAAAACGGTACTCGCCCTCCATGTGCCCGCCGGGAGACTTGAGGATGCAGAAGCTCGCGTACTCGTGCACGGCACCTGGCGCAATGAGCGGCTGCTCGCCCACGACTCCCTCGCCCTCGATGTCCAGGTCCTCGCCGATCGAGTCGTGGATCTTCCAGTGCCGGGCGAGGAGCCGGGCCGGCTGGGTCCCCACGTTCTCGATCCGGACGTGATAGGCGAACACGAACCGCTGTCGCGCGGGGTCGGACTGATCGGCGAGGTATTCCGGCCGCACCGTGATCCGGATCCCATGACTCAGGCGGTAGAAGAACGGCGGGGCTTTGGGGTGGCTCATGGTTGGTGGAGACAGAATGGATGGACTCGACCTAACGGGCGGCCCGCCGGAGAAATCGTTCGGCCAGGTGCTCCAGCCGTTCGTTGCCGTCCGCCCGGGCCTCAGCCAGGATGCGCTCGACCTGGGTCCGGAGCTTGGGCTCGCCGAAGACGTAGCCGGTCGCGGCCTCCGCGCTGGCCGAGTCACCCTCGTCGGCTCCGCGGAGGAGAGCTCGGGCCGCCGCGAGGTCGTAGGCCGGGTCTTCCGGGGGCGGCAACGGATAGCGTGGAGCGTCGCCGCCCGGGGCGTCTTCGTTCACAAACGCGCGCGACATGATTCCCCTGCCCTCTGAGCCTCAGCCGGCGGCAGCAAGGCAACGCACCACCTCGGCGTCGGGCGTGGGGGCAAAGTCGTCGTAGGCGAGGCTCACGGCCCGGAAGTCCCCCGGCGTCTCGAGGCACACGACTTCATCCGCCACATCGCCGAGGCGGGCGACGGTCTCGGGCGCTCCGACCGGCGCCGCGACGATCACCCGCGCCGGCCGCCGGGGTCGAAGCGAGTCGATGGCCGCCATCACGGTCGCGCCGGTGGCGAGGCCGTCGTCCACCAGGATCGCAACTCTCCCTTCGACGTCGAGCGGCGGCCGTCCCGACCGATACGCCCGCTCCCGCCGCTCCAGCTCCTTCGCCTCGGTGGCCGCGACGCGCTCGAGATAGGCGGGGGTCACGCCGAGTTGCCGCACGATGGACCGGTCCACGTAGACCGCGCCCGGGGCGATCGCGCCGACCGCCAACTCCTCATGCCCCGGCGCACCGAGCTTCCTGACGACCATGACGTCGAGCGGCGCACCCAGCGCCCGCGCCACCTCGAACCCGACGGGCACGCCGCCGCGGGGCAGCGCGAGGATGACGGGGTTACGGCTCCGGAAACGCTCCAACGCGCGGGCCAGGCTGCGGCCGGCGTCCGCGCGATCCAGAAAGGGCATGAGACCTACGGATGCCGAGTCGGGGCGACGCTTCGCTCTTCGGCAAGGAGGACCGGATAGGGAATGGCATCCGGCCAGAGGTGAAGACCCACGCGATCGCCGTCCACCCAGACGACCCGCGCCCGGACGGCGAGCGGCCCCGCCGTGACCAGCTCGAGCGTTCCCTCGAGGCGGGCGCCCAACTCCGGCGTGACCCGTCCCTCCGGGAGGCGGAACAGCAGCCCTTCCGCCGAGAGGTCCAGCACTTCGTGGGCGCCGCCGGGCAACACCAGGCGCGGCCGGCCGGCGGCCGGGTAGTGGATGCGAACGTGCGAACGCGAGTTGTCGGCCCCCATGATCCGCCTTTCTGGCTCAGAGTGCGCGCAGGCAACGCCGCGCGCAAGGGGCCGGGTCAGGACTGGAGGCCGCTCCGTGCGGCGGTTTCCCGCCCGGCGCTTGGCCGATGCCGGCCACCGCTCCGAAGCCCGCCCAGCCGCCTTGCGGCTTCGAGGAGGATGTCGTCGGTCTTGCAGAAGACGAAGCGCACGAAGGAGTGACCGTCCGCAGGATCGTGGAAGAAGCTGGATCCGGGAACGGGCGTCACGCCGACCTCGCGTGAGAGCCAGACCGAGAACTCGGTATCGGGCAGATCGCTCAGATCGGAAAAATCCGCCAGAACGTAGTATGCGCCTTCCGGCGGGACGCAGCGGAAGCCCGCACCCGCCAGCGCACCGACCAGCAGCTCGCGTCGGGCGCGGTAGGACTCGGTCAGCTCCCGATAGAAAGTGGCGTCGAGGCGGTCCAGGGCCACCGCCACGGCCTCCTGGAGCGGTGCCGGCGCACCGACGGTAAGAAAGTCGTGGACCTTCCGAATCGCGTCGGAGATCGCCTCCGGGGCGATGGCCCACCCGATCCGCCAGCCGGTCACGCCGAAGGTCTTCGACGCCCCGCTGATGGTGATCGTCCGGTCCGCCATGCCCGGGAGCGTGCCGAGGGGAACGTGGGCCCCCTCGTACACCATGTGCTCGTAGATCTCATCGGTAACGGCGAGACAGTCGTGCCGGAGGCAGAGGTCCCGGATCGCCTCCAGCTCGGCCCGGCTGAGCACGCGGCCCGACGGGTTGCTCGGGGAGTTGACGACGATCGCGCGGGTGCGGGGAGAGAAGGCGGCCGCCAGGCGATCCAGATCGAGCGGGCGGCCCGGCTCGAGCGGCACGAAGACGGGCCGCGCATCCGAGAGGATGGTGTCGGGACCGTAGTTCTCGTAGAACGGCTCGAAAATCACGACCTCGTCGCCGGGATCCACGACCGCGAGCAGGGTGGCGATCATTGCCTCGGTGGCGCCGCAGGTCACCGTGATCTCGCGCTCGGGATCGGCGGCGAGATCGTACCACGCGCGGTATTTCCGGGCCAGCGCGTCGCGGAGCCGTTGCGCGCCCCACGTGATCGCGTACTGGTTGATGTCGCCCTGGACCGCCTCGGCGGCCGCCGCCTTGAGCAGCTCGGGCGCCGCGAAATTGGGGAAGCCTTGAGCGAGATTGATCGACTGGTGCTCTTTGGCGAGCCGGGTCATGCCCCGGATCACCGATTCGCGGAAGCCGTGCGTGCGGCGGGCGGACGTCATGCCCGCAAAGATACCACCGCCTCAGCCGAGCGCTGGGCTTGGCGGAGCGGACGTCCTACTCCGGCGCCGGGATCTCCCGGGGCGGCCTCCCCGGCGGATACACCTCGCAGTGGGCGCCGGTGGCGGTGTAGAGAACGCAGAACGCGCCCTTTCGTCCCCACCGAATGACCCATTCCGACATCATGGCCCGGTCGCCGGGGCTGAAGCGACCCACCCCGCGCGGATCGTCCGTCGAACGGATGTGCGTGTGGACCGTGCCGATCCAAGCGGGCGCTCCGCACTGGGCCAGAGAGGGCTCGGGATCGGCCTCGAGCGAGTCGGCCTTGCCGGGGACCGGCTTGGCCCCGCTGATCCAGACGGTGTCCCGGCCGATGGTCCCCGCCAGGCAGGCGACTCGCTCCGCCCGTGCCGCGACGCTCTCGCGCCAAAGCGCGGCAAGCGCGGGCCGCGCCGCCGAATCCACGATCCAGGTGGGAAGCTGTGCCGCCGCGGGCCGCGGCAGGGCGAGAGCGCCGAGCGCGGCCCCCAACACGGTCGCCCCGACCCTGGTTTGCCGGAGGCGGCGGGCTAGCGTATCAGGAACGACAGGCATGGCTGCCGGGGAACGTATGGCGCCGGTATCTTCGACTCAACCCGACCTGCGTATGCGATCTCCACGGACTGCTCAGCTCTCCATCACTGCCGCGGCGTTGGCCGCGGCCTTGCTCGGCTCGTGCTCTTCTGAAGCCACCGACCGCCGGGCCGCTGGGCGCGTGGTGGCGGATTCCGCACCGCTCGACGAGCTGCTCACCCAACTTCGGGGCGGCCCGGAAAACGAGCGGGAAGCGGCGGCGGTCGCACTGGCGCGGTCTGGGCCCCGCCTCCAAGAACAGATCGACGCGCTCGCTGGAGCGCTCCGCGACACCAACACGCAACTTGGCTCGACCGCGGCCTGGGCGCTCAGCCAGCTTGGCGCAGCCTCGATTCCGAGTCTTATCGGCGCCCTAACCGACAATCGGCCAGGGGTTAGATACAACTCGGTTTATGCGTTAGGTGCGATCGGCCAGGCGACCCCACCTGCCACTCAGGCAGTGAACAAGGCGCTAATCGACCCCGACCCGACAGTGAGAAAGGCCGCGGCGTGGGCCATGACGCGGCTGGGGCCGCAACCGAGCAAGCTTGCCGGCGGCGCCGCGCTCGGCAGCGTGGAGGATCTCGCCGCCGGGCTCAAGGGCCTCAACCCGATGGAGCGCCTGAACGCTGTTCTCCGCTACCGAGGGTATGTCGGGGAAGAAGATCGCTCGATACCGCTCCTGATCCGAGCACTCGGAGACCAGGATACCCGGGTTCGCGCCGCCGCGGGCGACGCCCTCGTCTCCCTGGGCGCCCCGGCTCAGGCCGCCCTTTCGTCGGCTCTGTCGGACTCGAACCCAGTGGTTCGCCGAGAGGCATCGGTCACCCTGGTCAGGATGAGCGGCAGCCTGCACTGAGCCCGGAGCCAGGGGTTCCCCGATCCCCCGACCCCCGGGGGGCTCCCATCCCACAGCCGATTTAGCCATGTTTCGGGCTGCTGCTCGCGGCTCCCCCCGGACCTTCCGCCGCGAGCCCCCATCACTACTTATGCGCCGGACGACCGGCGCCGAGCTCGTTCCGATCGGACCGACCGCTCAGATCTGAGCGGCGTGCGACCTTTGTCCGCCGCGCCCATGACGGCGGCCTGGCTGATTTCGGTCGCCAGAGCCCGACCCGGAGGAGTATGGCACTCGTCGGAGACGATGCCCGCCCAGGCGTCGGCGGGCTGGTCGGGATCCTGAGCAGCCAGGTCGAGGAGATCCGGGCCGACCCGGTGTTGAGGGTGTACGGCGCCGGGCTCGCGCTGGTCAATCTCCTGTCGGTCCTGTTCTGGCGGGTGACGGGGGAGCAAAACGCGATGAGCCGGGCGGCGGAGCCGATCTGCTGGCCGCTCGTGCCGGACTGCCAGCGCTGGCGATGGCTATCGCTGGGCCAGGTGGAGACCCTGCTCCAGGTCTTCGGCCTCGTCTCGGCAATCGTCGCCGCCCTGTTTCTCTGGCGACGGTTCGTGCCTGCGGCGTATGCGGGGCTGCTGGCGCTCAACGTGGTCAAGCTCCTGCTGCTGGCGCTCGACTACCGGTTGCGCCACAACCAGCACTACATGGCGCTCTGGGCAGCGGTCGTCTTCCTCTTCGTGCCCGGCAAGCGTGACGCGCTGCGGGTGTTGATCGTGCTCTTCTACGTGTGGGCGGGCACGCTCAAGCTCAACTGGGAGTGGATCTCGGGCGCCGACCTGTACCGACCGCTCTGGTTCTTCACGGGCGCAGGGGTCGTGGTCGCCTGCGCTTATGTGGTGGTGATGGAGCTGATGGTCTCCTGGGGGCTACTCGCCTCGCGGGGATGGGTCTTCTGGGCAGCGTTCGCCCAGGTCGTCCTGTTCCACATCATGTCATGGGCCGTCGTGGATTTCTTCTACCCGTTGCTGATGTTCGTCCTGCTCTCGATCTACCCGCTGGTCCGGATCTGGCCGCCCGGCGACCGGCGCGGTCTGCTCGAGCCGTTGCTCCGGGGCCGGCTGCGACCGGCCACCTATGCGCCGGCCGTCGCCTTCTCGCTGTTCCAGATCACGCCCTACGCGTTCCCGGGCGACCGTACCATCACGGGAGAGGGCCGGCTCTATGCCCTCCACATGTTCGATGCGCGGGTGGAGTGCGAGGCGTTTGCGGCGGTCCGGTCTCGCGATGGTAGCGAACAGCGGGTTGAACTCAAGCTGACCTACATGCCGCGGATCAACTGCGACCCGATCGTCATCTTCAATCGAGCCAACAACCTTTGCGCCGGCCGGAGTCCACTCGTATTAAACGTGGCCGATCTGGACTTGCACCTCTGGGCCCGGCGGAATGACGACTCGACGCTCCACGAAGTGATCAACGTCGCCGGGTTCTGCGGCCGGGGAATCCGATATTCCCCCTTTCGGCACAACCAATGGATCCAGGCGCCGTGACGGCGGACCGGTCGGGCGGCCGCCGGAGCGGGCCGAGCATGCACCTATGGCCCGAACCCGAGACGCGGGACGGTCTGGGGGTTCTCCGGGCTTGCCGGGTGGAGCGGAGGGACGGCGCCCCTCCGGCCGGAGCCGCGACGCTCTGGTACTCGCTTCCCGACCTGGGCCCGAGTGAGCGTCCCGAACCGGACGAGCCGTTCCTGATCGCGGCGACGATCCAGGCGATGGCGGAGGGCCGGGATCTGGTCCTGCACAGCACCGCGTCCGCCGAGCTGCTCGGCAACCTGGCCGAGTTCTGCGATGCCTGGCACCAGTGGCGGCCGGAGAGGTTCGCGCGCATCGACATCGGGGCGGAGCGGACGACACCTCGCGGCATGGCCCGACGCCGCGGCGCCGGTGTGGCCGTCAGTTACTCCGGCGGTGTCGATTCGAGCTGGACCATCTGGCGGCACGTCAACAGGCTCGCGGGACAACGCTCGCGCGGGATCACCCATGCCGTCTTCGTGCACGGATTCGACATCCCGCTCGCGGACACCGCGGCCTTCGAGGCAGGCTGCGGCCGAGCCGCGCCCCTGCTGGCGGCGCTCGGCATCTCGCTCGTGCCCATGCGCACCAACTTCCGGGACGCCCTGCCGTACTACTGGGAAATGGCCTACGGGGTCGCACTGGCGTCCTGCTTTCATCAGCTCCGGCCGTATTGCGGGGAAGCCCTGGTCGCCAGCTCTCGTCCCTATGATGTGCTGGTGTTTCCGATGGGGTCGAACGTGATCACCGATGCTCTGCTGTCGAGTGCCGAGCTCGGGGTGGTGCACGACGGCGCCGGCCTGAATCGCTGCGAGAAGGTGGCCGGCCTGGCCGAGTGGCCCGCGGGCCTCGCTGCCCTCCGCGTGTGCTGGGAAGGGATCCCGCGAGACCGGAACTGCGGCCGATGCGAGAAGTGCGTGCGCACAATGCACAACTTTCTCGTCGCCGGGCTTCCCATACCGCCAAGCTTCGACCGGGCACCGACGCTTTCGCAGGTCGAGCAGGTCCGGCTGCGCAGTCTAAGTCTCGCCGAGGAATGGAGCCAGTTGGTGGTCGCGGCGGAGCGGAACGGCGTCCTGGCTCCCTGGGTCCGTGTCGCCCGCCGGAAGGTGGCGCGCTATCGGAGGCGCGCGGCCTTTCGGGAGGCCGCGAGTCAGCTGGCCCGCGCCACGCTGCCGACCGGCGTCCGGCACCTGATGCGCCGAGCGGTGTACGCATGAGTGAGGGCGCCCGCCACCTCGACCCGCGGCCGATCTCGGGCGCGGTCCGCGGCCCGGGCCTGCCTGCCGATCTGCGACGCCGGGCGCTCCAGACGTTGGAAGCGCTCATCGATCCGGCCGAGCCGTACGCGCTCATCGACTTCCCCAACCACACCAACGTCGGCGACAGCGCCATCTGGCTCGGCAATCTGTCCGTGCTCCGGACGCTCGGCGCCCGCTCTCCGCGGTACACCTGCGACTACAAGACCTACTCGCGCACCAACCTGGCCGCTCGCGTGGGGCGAGGGACCATCCTCCTGAACGGCGGCGGCAACTTCGGCGACCTCTATCCACACCATCAGGAGCTGCGCGAGGCCGTGCTGCAGGCCTTTCCCCAAAACCGGGTCATCCAGCTCCCGCAGAGCCTGCACTTCCGGTCGCGCGAGGCGCTGGAGCGGGCCGCGCGTATCTGTGACACCCACCCCGCGTTTATCCTCCTCGTGCGGGATCAGGCGTCGCTCGCGGCCGCGCAGCGAACGTTCCGCTCGCGGATCGAGCTGTGCCCCGATCTGGCGTTCGGCCTCGAGTCGCTCCCGCGGCGGTCGCAGGAGCGCGAGGGGATCGTCTTCATCAAGCGCCGGGACCGCGAGGCGCGCCTGGGGCCGGCCCGCGTGGCCGAGCCGGATGATGTGACACGGGCCGATTGGCCGCACGAAGAAGGCGGCCTGTCGCATCGCATCCACGCGGCGCTTCAGCGGCGCTCGGGACGGCACCGGTGGCTGGGCCGCCTGCACGGAACCAACGCACGGCTGCGTGAGGCGATGGCGGCATATCGTGTCGAGGTCGGCTGCCGCATGGTCGGACGCGGACGCGCCGTCATCACCGACCGGCTGCACGCCCACATCTTATGTCTGCTGATGCGGATACCGCACTGTCTGCTGGACAACAGCTACGGCAAGGTTCGGGGGTGCTGGGAAATGTGGACCTGCGGGACCGATCTGGCGGTCTGGTGCAACGACGAGGTGGAGGCGCTCGAGCGCGTGCGCAGTCTGCCGGGGTTCGACTGATTCTCCCGGCCGTGAATCAGCCGGGCTCCGCCGGATAGAGGCGATCGAGGCACGTGGGGCACAGCCCGTGGCTGAACTGGGCCTGCGAGTGGGCGTGGATGTAGGACTCCAGCTGCTGCCAGGTCCCGTCCTCGTCCCGGATTTTCTTGCACGAGGCGCAGATCGGTAGCAGCCCCCCAAGAATCTTGAGGTTCGCCATCGCCTCCCGCAGCTCCGCGTCCCGCGCCTGATCCCGAAGCTGTCTCTCGGTCACGTCGAAGAACGACACGACGGCGCCGTAGGGCGGCTCGCCCGGGGCCCGCACCAGCGGCTGCGAGTTGAGCTCGAGCCAGAGCGTGCCGTCGTCGCGCCGGACCCCGCAGACGACTCGCAGGCAGGGCCGCCCGGTCTTGAGCGTGACCAGGTTGGGGCGCTCCTCGAGGGGAAAGGCGGCGCCGTTTTCCCGGATCAGCACGAGGTTGGGAGAATGCGCGGGGCTGCCGAGGAGCCGATCGGGCGGGGCGCCCAGGATCCGCTCGGCGCTGCGGTTGTAGTCGATCACCGCGCCGTCCACGCCGCAGAACACGACGCCCTCGTCCAGGGCGGCCAGCACGGCGCGGGAACGCGCCTCGCTCTCGCGCAGCTCCTGTTTCGTCCGCCAGTGCTCGGTGATGTCCACCGCGTGACCGATGACGTAGGGCTCGCCGGTTCCGCCCTCATAAAGCACGTTTCGGTAGGCCCACAGCCGCTCGGTTCCGTCCCGCCGTTTGAGCCGGAGGACGCCCTGGTCCGTCTTCTGGGTCCGGATCCGCTCGAGGTACTCCCGAAACAGGGGTCGCACGGCCGGAGACAGGAGCAGGCTACCGTTCCGGCCCACCAGCTCCTCGACGGTGTAGCCCAGCTCGGAGGCCGATGCCCGATTGGTGTAAAGCAGAACGCCGGACAGATCGTGCGCGCAGATCAGTCCCTGACTGTTCTCGACGATGCGGCGGTAGATCGCGTCCGCAGGCTGAGCAGGGTCCGTCACGAGGAAATACCGGCGGTGTAGGTCCTGCGCGCTCTAGAGTCGGGGGCAACCCGCGGAACGCCGGCCATCTGGACTGTTAGACCCCGGTCGAGCCGGTGTCAAGCAGGATGGTGAAACCCGTTCGCAAGCCGGGCCGTCGGGCTCTGCAACGCCTACTTTCCTTGTCACCCCCACCGGAATCGAATCCATGCGGCCTGGCCGAGACGCTCTAGTCCCGCTGCTCCTGTTGTGTGCCTGTTCCCACCCGACGCCGGCGCCCGCTCCCGCTGCGGCTCCGGCCCCGGCGGTGCGAGTCGCTCCCGGGGCGACGCAGCCGGCGATTACGGCGCAGGACCTCCGGCAGCGGCTGGGCATCTTCGCGGCGGATTCGATGCTGGGACGGGAGACCGGCACCCTGGGTAACGTCAAGGCCACCGACTATATCGCCGCGGAGTTCCGGCGGCTCGGCCTCGAGCCCGCCGGCGACAACGGCACGTACTTCCAGACCGTGCCGCTCGTCAACAAGGGAGTGGACGACGCCTCCGCCATCCACGCCGGCGGGGCCGACCTGGCTCTCTATCGCGATTTCCTCGCGTTCGGGATCGACTCGACCCGCTCGCTCGATAGCGTGCAGGCTGTCTACGGTGGCTCGCTCGCGGACTCGACCACGTGGATCAGCCCGGAAGAAGGCGCGGGCCACATCGTGGTGCTGGGCGTCCCGGCGCGGCAGCAGCAGTACCTCCCGTTCGGCTTTCTCACGGAGCATCCGCGCTTCGCGCGCGCGGTCGGGGTGGCGGCGGGAGAGCTGAACCTCGCGGACCCGGGTCTGATTGCCGCGACGAAGGCCGGGCAGATCGGCGTCCGGCCGCCGCCGCACCCCGGGCCGTTTCAGCTGCTGCTCTCGCCCGATGCGACCAGCCGGATCCTCGGCGCGCCGGCCTCGACCCTGGCTCGGGGAGCGCTCGGCCCCGCGCTGGCAGGCCGCATCGTCATCCGCCTGGACACGCTGCCGGCACCGGCCCGGAATGTCGTCGCCATCCTGCGAGGCAGCGACCCCCGGGTGCGCGGCGAATACGTCGCCCTCGGCGCGCACAACGACCACCTCGGCGTGGCATCGACGCCGGGGGATCACGACTCGCTTCGGGCGTACAACGCCGTGATGCGTCCCAGCGGTGCCGACTCGCCCGAGCGCGTGCCCACCGCGGCCGAGGTCGTCAGAATCCGGGCAGGGCTCGACAGCCTGCGCCGGCTGCACCCGCCGAGGGCGGACTCGGTCTACAACGGGGCGGACGACGACGGCTCCGGCACCGTGGCCCTGCTCGAGATCGCCGAGGCGGCCGCCGGGGCGGGGCAGCGTCCATTACGCTCGCTGCTCTTCGTCTCCCATACCGGCGAAGAGGAGGGCGTGCTGGGCTCGAGCTATTTCACGGAGCACCCCACCGTCCCCCGCGACTCGATCGTGGCTCAGCTCAACATGGACATGATCGGCCGAGGCGAGGCGATCGATCTCCCGGCCGGCAGTCCGGCCTACCTTCAGGTGATCGGCTCGCGGCGGTTGTCGACCGAGCTGGGCGATCTTGCGGAACGGGTGAACACCGACGGGAAGCACGGGTTCCGATTCGACTATTCGCTCGACGCGCCAGGGCATCCGGAACAGGTGTACTGTCGCTCCGACCACACCGAGTACGCGCGTTTCGGGATTCCGATCATCTTCGTGACGACGGACCTGCACGAGGACTACCACCAGCCGACCGACGAGATCGAGTACATCCACTATCCGAAGCTCGCCCGGGTGGCGGACCTGATGTACGACCTCGCGCTCCACGTCGCGAACCTGGATCACCGCTTGCTGGTGGATCACCCGAAGCCGGACCCGGCGGCGCCGTGTCGGCAGTAGGAAGGACCGGGGTGGCTTGGCCGGCGGTCAGGACGTGGTCAGCGCCGCGACCACTACGGCGCAAAGCATCCCCAGCAGGACGATCGTGATCAGCACTTCGATGAGTGCCAGTCCCCAACGACCCGCGTGTCTGGTCACCGCCGCCTCTCCCGAAATCGGTAGGGGGATGAAAAGTAAGTAGGATTCCCGCTTTCGCCAGCCGGGGGCGGCCCCCGCCCCGCGTGCCGCCGCCCTGGCGTGTTCCGAGGCCACCGCACCGGCAGCGGGCCCGCTGGCGAGCTTCACCTACGGCTATCTGTGCCGGATCTCGATCTCGTCGTGGTCAACACGGCCACCGATCAATTAGATGCCCGGCCGCGGGACTATATTGGGAATCCATAAGGAGCAGGCCGGCCGCATGAAAACGCTGTGCCAGGCAGGCCACATG
>CAZFKN010000080.1:4019-14320 GCA_964519805.1 uncultured Gemmatimonadaceae bacterium | reverse complement strand
TCAGGTCGAACGGCACGCCGAGGTAGTGGTCCGTGAACGAGTCGTTCTGCGCCGGATCGAGGACCTCGAGCAGCGCGCTCGCCGGGTCGCCCTGGAAGGAAACGCCGAGCTTGTCCACCTCATCGAGCAGGAAGACGGGGTTCTTGGTGCCCGCCTGCTTCATGCCCTGGACGATGCGGCCGGGCATCGCGCCGACATAGGTGCGCCGGTGACCCCGAATGTCCGCCTCGTCCCGCGCGCCACCCAGTGAAATGCGGACGTACTTGCGCCCCATCGCCCGCGCGATCGACTTGGCGATGGAGGTCTTGCCGACGCCGGGCGGGCCGACGAACAGGAGGATTGGTCCCTTCGCCGCCTTGTCGTCGGGATTGCCAGTGCTCGACGCGGGCTGCTCCGCCGCAGGGGCGGCGGCGCCGGTGCGCTCCCGCTCCCTCAGTTGCCGGACCGCAAGGAACTCGAGCACCCGATCCTTCACGTCTTTCAGCGCGTAGTGGTCCTGCTCCAGGATCTTGGACGCCTCCCGCAGATCGAGGTGGTCCTCGGTGCGCGTGTTCCACGGCAGCTCGGCCACGTTCTCGAGGAAGGTGCGAATGACCTGTGACTCCATCGATTCCCGGCCGGTGCGTCCAAGGCGCGCGAGCTCCCGATCCACTTCCTTCCGTGCTTCCTCGGGAAGCTCCAGCCCGGCGAGCTTCTGCTTCAGCTCCTCCAGCTCGTTGGTGCCCTCGTCATCCTCGCCCAGCTCCTTCTTGATCTGCTTGAGCTGCTCGCGCAGAAACATCTCGCGCTGGCGCTCCCCCAGCTCCTCCTGGACCTGTGACTTGATGTCCTCCTGCGCGTCCGCCAGGCTGATCTGCCGCTGGACGTGGACCAGCACCCGACGCAGTCGCTCCTCGACCGAGAGGGTCTCGAGCAGCGCTTGGCGCTGCGACGGCGTGATGTCGATGTAGCCGGCCACCAGGTCGGCAAAGCGGCCGGGCTCGTTCACGCCCGCGAGGACCTGCTGGACGACTTCCTCCGGCAGGCCGGACTTCTGGCCCAGTTCGGCCGCGCGGACCCGTGCCTCCCGGTGGAGCGCCACGAAGGCGGGCTCTTCCGGGTTGAGCGGGAGCATCTCCTCGGCCTCGCGGACTATCGTCTGGAGGTATCCGTCCTTCTCGCTATAGTGGAGGGCGATGCCGCGCCGCTCCCCATGCAGCAGCAGCTGCATGCCGGACAAGCCGCGCTGCAGCTGGCCGATGCGTGCGATCGTCCCGACGGTGTACAACACCTCCGACGTGACGCTTTCGACGTTCTGCCGCTGCGAGACCGCGAACACCAACCGCTCGGGCGTGGCGAGGGCAGCCTCGATGGCGCGGAGCGTGCCGGGACGACCGGCGCCGATCGGCGCGGTGACGCCCGGGAAGAGCACAACCTCGCGGAGGGGAAGCACCGGCAAGGTGAGGCGTTCAGCCATTGGGATTACGACTCCTCTCATGGGCCCGGAGGCCCGGATGGCACATCAAACCTATGGTCGGTCCCCTCAAAGCATCCAGCGTGCCAAACTGGACACAGGGGTTCGTCTTGTCTTACAACAACTTGCAGCGGCATCGAAGTTCCAACACCCCCTCCGCGCGGGCGGCTCATCCCGCTATTTTGTCTGACGTAACTTCGGACCTGCCAGTTTGACGGAGCCACGCGGGCGGGCGCGCCTCGGTCTGAATCCGCGCGCGTCGCACTCCGTAAAGCCTTCGCTTGCGCGCAATGTTGCCTTCTATCGCGTGGCGAGCGCAGATTCTCTGCGGCCAGCCAACCGGACCCAGGTGAGCCAGCGCACCCGATGACCGACCCAGCCGACAAACCGCTTCCCACCCGCCTCGCGCAAGCGCTGGGGGAGGCGTACACCCTCGAGGGGGAGATCGGCCGAGGGGGGATGGGCGTCGTCTACCGCGCACGCGACGAGCGCCTGCAACGTCGAGTTGCGATCAAGGTGCTCCCGCCGGAGCTCGCGTTTCAGAGCGACATCCGCCAGCGGTTCACGCGCGAGGCGCAGACTGCGGCAAAGCTCTCTCACCCGCATATCGTCCCCATCCACTCGGTCGGCGAGGGCCAGGGCCTCGTCTATTTCGTGATGGGCTACGTCGACGGAGAGTCGGTCGCCGCCCGGATCAAGCGCCGGGGGCAGCTCCCCGTGGAAGAGGTCCGCCGCATCATGAAGGAGACCGCTGACGCGCTCAGCGCCGCCCATGGGCTCGGCGTCGTGCACCGCGACATCAAGCCCGACAACATCCTGCTCGAGGGCACGCGCGGACGCGTGATGGTGACGGACTTCGGCATCGCGAAGGCGCTCTCCCAGAGCTCAGGCGCGACGCTGACCGGGGCCGGCGTCGCGATCGGGACCCCGTCGTTCATGAGCCCGGAGCAGGCGGCCGGCGAGAAGGAAATCGACGGTCGGACCGACCTCTACAGCCTCGGCATCGTGGCGTTCCAGATGCTCACCGGTGAGCTGCCGTTCTACGCGCCGACCGTGGCCGGCATTCTGATGAAGCAGATCACGGAGGCCGCACCCGACCTGCGCTCCCGCCGTCCGGATGCGCCGGAGGATCTGGCACTCGCCGTCAGCCGCTGTCTGGAGAAGGACCCGCAGAACCGCTGGCCGACCGCGGACTCACTCCGGCGCGCACTCGAGAACCGGAGCGTGACCGGCTACAGACCGACCGGAACCGGATGGAAGACGAGCCGGGCGGCGCCGCCGATCGGCGGGCGCCCCAGCGGGGCAGCCCGGGGAGGAAGCGGGCTCCGGCCGCCGCAAGAGCGCGACCGGCCGCGGCGGAGTCTGGCTGACGCCAGAAGCAACCTGCCCAAACGGTCGCCGCTCCGCCCACCCCCGACCGACGACACGCCGCTCCCCAATACCGGGGAGCCGGCCATCGTTCTCAAGGTTCGGGCGCAGTTCGCCAAGTGGGCCGCCATATCCGGCGGTCTCTTCATGATCAACGTGGCCACCGGAATCCAAAGCCCCTGGTTCCTGATCCCCGCGGCGGGCATGGGAATCGGCATGCTCCAGAGCTACGGCAAGCTCTGGCAGGCGGGGTACAGCTGGCGCGACGTGCTCAGCCGGCCGCCGGCGCCGGACGCAGTGGAGACCACGCTGATCCGGGGCGGGAAGCTTCCGAGACAGCTCCCGCTGCCCAAGGCCTCCGACTTCGGCGCGCAGACCGCGTCGGTGCTCCAGGCGCACGGGGACCGGTTGGCGATCTACAAGCTGCTGGACAAGCTCACGCCCGCCGAGCGCGATATGCTGCCCGAGATCGCCCCGACGGTGGACGCGCTGTACGAGCGCGCCGGCGACCTCGCGCGCACGCTCCACGCGATGGATACGAGCATCGACACGGACGGACTGGGCCAGGTCGAAGAGCGGATCGCGGCGATATCCCGCGAGCCGGACGACGCGGAGCGCGTCCGCCGCCTTGCGTTACTCGAGAAGCAGCGCCAGACCCTCGCCGATCTCAAGAGCCGGCGGGCCCAGGTGGCGAGTCACCTCGAGTCCTGCGTGCTGGCCCTGCAGAACGTCCGGTTCGATCTCCTGCGACTCCGCTCGGCCGGTGTGGCCGCCGTGCTGGGAGATCTGACGCAGGCCACGCAGCAGGCGAAGGCTCTCTCCCGCGATGTCGACCATGTGATCGCGGCGGCGGGCGAGGTCAGGGAGCTGATTCGGTAGTGCGCCGAGTGGCGGCGCCACGACTCGTGGTGGCCGCGCCGGTCATTGTGAAGCCCAGCGCGGCGCCCCATGATCAGCAGGTCTTCTGGCGGGAAGGGGGGATGTGGGCTGCGAGCTCCGCGCAAGGGTACCCGGCGGCACGCACCCGACCATGGACCGAATGCATCTGACCGGCGCATCCCAGCCGACAAAGTAGAATAGGAATTCGGAGCGCGCGCCACGCGGGCGCTCCCCATCTAGCGGCACGACCGCCGCCAGTCCATGAGGACGCGAAGGGCGCCACCCACGACGGGGCGCCCGTTTCGTTTCCAGCACCGGGGTCCGGCGAGCCCCTCTAGCGAGCCGCGAGATCGGCGCCGATCCGACGGCTCTCCCGCACCAGGAGATCGAAGTCGTCCCGTCGGCTTCGGTGGTTGACGATTGCGACGCGGAGCGCGTACCGTCCGCCGATCGTCAGGTTGGAGGGCACGGCGATGCCTTGCTCGTGGAGCTGGATGAGCAGCTCCTGGTTGAGCGCATCGAGTGCCTCATCGGTGAGGCCCGGGCGTACATACCGGAAGACCACGATGTTGAGCGGGACCGGCGCCAACAGCTCGAGATCCGGCGCCTCGCGGACCAGCTCGGCGAGATAGCGCGCCTGCTCGATATTCTGCAGCACGAGCCGGCCGTACTTGTCGACCCCGTGCTCCTTCAGCGACATCCAGACCTTGAGGGCACGGAAGCCCCGGCTCAGCTGGACGCCGTAGTCGCTGAACCAGAGCGATCCGGCAGCCAGACCCCGCTCGGCGTGGGTCAGATAGTCCGGCCGGAGTGCGAAGGCCCGCCGGTGAGCCTCGGCATCACGCACAAGCGTGCAACCCGCCTCGAACGGGACGTACATCCACTTGTGGAGATCGAACGCGAGGGAATCGGCTCGCTCCATGCCGGCCAGTCGGGGCCGGTATTCGGGCACCAGCGCCGCGAACGCGCCGAACGCCCCGTCTACGTGCAGCCAGAGCTTTTCGACCGCGCAGACGCGGCTGAGCCCGGCGAGGTCGTCGATGGCGCCGGTACCCACCGTGCCCGCGTTGCCCACGACGCAGATCGGCACGCATCCATCGGCGCGATCCTCCCGGATCATGCGCTCGAGAGCCGACACGTCGATCTCGAAGGCAGCGTTCACCGGCACGAACCGCAGGCCCTCGCTGCCGAGACCGAGCAGCTCGACCGCCTTCTGGACGGAGCTGTGGGCTTCGGTGGAGGCGTAGACCGTGAGCGGCCCGGCGGCGGCGCGCACGCCGCGCTTCCGCACGTCGAAGCCTGCCCGCGCGCTGCGCGCCACCGCGAGCCCCACGAGGTTCGCCATCGAGCCGCCGCTCACCAGCAACCCGCTCGCCTCCGTGGGGTAGCCCAGCATCTCCTTGCACCAGTCGAGCACCTGCGCCTCGACCAGATTGGGGACGTGGTCCCCGCCGCCCATGTTCGGGTTCATCCCGGCGGCCAGCATCTCGGCGAGCGCGCCGAGCGGGGTACCGGTGCCGATCACCCAGCCCCAGAAGCGGGGATGGATGTTGCCCATTGGATGGGGCAGCACGTAGTCCCGGAAATCGGCGTACGCCCGCTCGGCTCCTTGGGGCGCGCGCGGCGCAGGGCCCTTGAGCCGGGCGCGGATGTCGGGGGGGATCGGGCGCCAGACCGGTCGTTCGCGGACCGTGCGGAGGTAGGCGAGGAGCTCGTCCACCATGCGGTGGCCGAGACTGCGAAGCTCGGCCCAGTTCTCGGGGTCGAGGGATTCTTCGGCGCGAAGGGTCTCGAGAGATGTCATGGGAAAGCAATACGGAGGGAGGGGCTGGATGGTTTTGGGGGGAAGCTGTTAGCCATTAGCTATTGGCCTGTAGCTAACGGCTAACGGCTATGGCTAATGGCTAATAGCTGCCCAACTCCACCATCGCTCGCTTCAATCCATCCACCTGCGGCAAGATCGCGTCCTCCAGATCCGGCGCATAGGCGACGAACGTGTCCTTGGCGGCGAGCCGGCGCACCGGCGCGTCCAGCCACTCGAACGTCTCGTCGGCGATCCGCGCGGCGATCTCGGCGCCGTACCCCCACGAGATCGCGTCCTCGTAGGCGACGAGCACGCGGTTCGTCTTGCGGACGGACGCGTGCACGGCAGGCCAGTCGACCGGCGAGAGGGACCGCAGATCGAGCACCTCGACCTTGAGGCCGTGCTCGGCCTCCGCTTCCTTGGCCGCGACGAGCGCGCGCTGGACCACGGCCCCGTAGGTGACGACGGTGAGATCGGTTCCCTCCCGCACGACCTTGGCCTTGCCGAACGGGATCATGAAGTTGGGGCCGGGGTTCGGTGCCTTGTTGTAGGTCTGGCGGTAGAGGTGCTTGTGCTCGAGAAAGATGACCGGATCCTCGCAGCGGATAGCCGTGCGGAGAAGCCCATTGGCGTCGAGCGCCGTCGCGGGACACACGACACGGAGTCCGGGCACACCGGTAAAGACCGCAGCGCCGGTCTGCGAGTGGTACGGGCCGCCGCCCTTGAGATAGCCGCCGTAGCTCACCCGGACGACCACGGGGGCCGCCCAGGTGTTGTTCGAGCGCCACCGCATGGTCGCCAGCTCGTCTCGCAGCTGCATGTACGCGGGCCAGATGTAGTCGAAGAACTGGATCTCGACCACCGGCTTGAGGCCCCGGTGCGCCAGCCCGATCGCCCGGCCGACGATGTTGGCTTCGGCCAGCGGAGAGTTGTAGACCCGATGCCCACCGAACGCGCGTTGCAGCCCCCACGTCACCTTGAAGACCCCGCCCTTCCCTTTCACCTGGGGCAACGACGCTTCCCGGCTCGCGTCGGCCACGTCCTCGCCGAACACCACGATGCGGGGATCCCGCGCCATCTCGTCTTTCAAGCACGCGTTCAGAAGGTCCACCATCGTGGTCGGGTCACCCGTGAAGCGCGGGTCGTCTTCGGTATCGAACTGCTCGGAGGTCGGGTCGACCTCCATCGAGTAGACGTGATGCAGCGCGGTCTCGGGCTTCGGCTGGGGCGCCGCCAGCGCGATCTCGGTCGCGACCCGGACCTCTTCCTCCACTTGCTCCTTGACCTGCTCCAACTCCGCGGCGCTGGCGACGCCCTGGGCGATCAGGTATTCGGGGAACCGTCGCAGCGGGTCACGTTGGGCGTCGGCCTCGCGCTCGGCGGCAGGGCGGTACTGCACTTCGTCGTCGGAGAGGGAGTGACTATACGGCCGGATTACTTTGGCATGGATCAGCGCCGGTCCCTTGCGCGACCGACAGTGCTCGTGGGCGCGGAGCAGCACGTCGTAGGACGCCAGGACGTCGCAGCCGTCGACCTCCTGAATCAGCAAGCCCGGGAACCCACTCACCAGCTTGGAGATCGAGCCACCGGCGGTGTTCACCTCGACCGGGACCGAGATCGCGTAGCCGTTGTCCTCGACCAGAAACACGATCGGAAGCTCGAGGTTGCACGCCGTGTTGAGGGATTCCCAGAACTCGCCCTCGCTGGTCGTGCCATCGCCGGCGGTGCACAGCACGACCTCGTCGGCGCGATAAAGGTCGTCCCGCCCCGCGAGCTCCGGCGTCGGGCCGTAGCGGAGCCGGGCTTCCGCCGCTCCCACGGCCTGGAGGAATTGGGTGCCCGTGGGGCTCGACGTGGTGACGATGTTGAGGTCACGATACCCCCAGTGCGAGGGCATCTGGCGGCCGCCCGAATTGGGGTCTTCGGCGGCCCCGACTCCCGAGAGCAGCTGCTCGGTGGCGGTCATTCCCAAGCCGAGGCAGAGGGCACGGTCGCGATAGTAGAGGTAGAACCAGTCGTAGGCGGGCCGGAAGACCCGTGATGCCGCCGCCAGCACCGCTTCGTGCCCCGCACCCGAAATCTGGAAGAAGATCCGGTTCTGCCGCTTGAGCTGGATCTCGCGGTCGTCAAGGCGGCGGGAGAGCAGCATCAGGCGATACAGCTCGACCAGCTCGGCCTTATCCAGCTTGCTGGCAGCACGCGTGCGGGCGGGGCTTCGTGTGGCCATGGAGCTCCGGAAAGCGGTGGCTTGCGACGAGGAAAGATAGCGCGGCGAACCGGGGGTTGGGCAGATCCGGTTACTTCCGGACGAGCCTGCGGAGCTGGTCGAGTTTCTCCAGTGCGCTGCCGCCGGCCGCTGCCGGGGCTACGGAGAACAGGTCCCGAATGTCGAGCAGGATCTCGAGCATGAGCTGGTCCCGCATGTAGGCGCTTTCGAGGTCGATCATCCGGGCGGTCTCGCCGCCGGTTTTCGCGCGGTCGTACGACTCGCGGTAGATGGCTTCCAGGTTCGTGAGAATACGATCGCGGGAGCGCATGGCCAGATCACCTCGGAGAGCACAGGGATGCAGCAGTGAACCCACCTCAACATAGCCTATAATTCAGGCTCTCTTCCCCACCGGAGCACCCGATGCGCATTCCCCTCCCGGCCGCCCGGCGGCTCGTCTGGCTGACTGCCATCCTGGCCGTGGCCGGTCTGCCGGCCCAGGCGCCCGCCCAGGCTCGGCCGCGAGCGCGCG
Organism: uncultured Gemmatimonadaceae bacterium; assembly: GCA_964519805.1. Classification (GTDB taxonomy): domain Bacteria; phylum Gemmatimonadota; class Gemmatimonadetes; order Gemmatimonadales; family GWC2-71-9; genus DASQPE01. Next base: position 6,078 of record CAZFKN010000080.1, on the reverse strand, counting down.
ACCTCGGCATCCCGCTCCCGGGGACGCCGGGCCCGCTGGACGCGATCACCGACGTGCCAGGCGTCGAGGTGGGACACGTCACACTCATCTCGGGCAACGGGAAGCTGGTGCGGGGCAAGGGCCCGGTGCGCACCGGGGTGACCGTGATCTTTCCCCGGGGCAAGCGCACGCCGGACCCGGTCTTCGCCGGCCACTTCGCGCTCAACGGCGACGGGGAGATGACGGGCCTCGTATGGCTGACTGAGTCGGGGTACCTCTGGGGCCCGGCGTTGATCACGAACACGATGAGCATCGGCGTCGTTCGGGACGCGGCGATCTCGTGGATGCTGCGACAGGGGTGGGACGGCTTCCTTTATTCCACGCCGGTGATCGCCGAGACCTGGGACGGCACCCTCAACGATATCGAGGGCATGCACATCAAGCCCGCCGACGTGGATCGGGCGATGGACTCGGCTGTCGGGGGGCGGGTGCCCGAGGGCGGCGTGGGCGGCGGCACGGGCATGATCTGCCACCGGTTCAAGGGCGGCATCGGCACGGCGTCGCGCAAGCTGACGGCCGATGCGGGCGGGTACACGGTCGGCGTGCTCGTGCAATGCAACTACGGGAAGCGTAGCCGGCTTCAGGTGCTTGGTGCACCGGTGGGTCGCGAGCTTACCGACCTGCTCCCGTGCAACACCCTGGCGGACTCGGGCGATGAGCGGCTGCCCAAATGCGCGACCGCAGGCGCCATGGTGCCCGGTACGCCGCCGGACGGCAACGGCGGCGGCTCGATCATCATCATCATCGGCACCGACGCTCCCCTCATGCCGCATCAGCTCGACCGACTGGCTCGGCGTGCGGCGCTCGGCGTGGGCCGGATGGGCGGGCTGGGTGAGGATTCCTCGGGCGATATCTTCCTGGCCTTCTCGACCGCCAACCCCGGAGCCGCGGTGGACACCGGCACAGTCAAGCTCACGATCCTGCCCAACGACCGGATGAACCCGCTTTTCGAGGCGACTGTGGACGCCACGGAGGAATCGATCCTGAACGCGATGCTCGCGGGGGAGACGATGACCGGGGCCAACGGCAACCGGGTCTACTCGCTACCGGCGGACCGGCTGGTCGCGGCGCTCCGGAAGTACGGCCGCATGTAGGATCGCACGGACCGGGAGCCGACATGACCAGCCTTCAGGGCAAGACGGTGCTCTTTTTCGCCGCGCCTCTCTACGAGGACCTCGAGCTGTGGTATCCCAAGATCCGCCTCGAGGAGGAGGGCGTCCGCACCATCGTGGCCGGCTTGGGCGAGCGAACCTATCAGGGCAAGCGGGGCTATCCGGTCACGCCGGACGTCACGGTGGATGAGGTTTCGGCGGCCAGCTTCGATGGCCTCGTGATCCCCGGCGGCTACGCACCCGACATCTTGCGCCGATCGCCCAAGGTGCTCGACCTCACGCGTGACATCTTCCGAGCGGGCAAGCCGGTGGCGTTCATCTGCCACGCCGGATGGGTCCCGATCTCGGCCGGCATCGTTCGGGGCAAGCGCGGGACCAGCGTCGGCGCGATCAAGGACGACCTGGTCAACGCCGGGCTGCTGTGGGAAGACAGCGCGGTCGTCGTGGACGGCAATCTCATCTCGTCCCGGACGCCGGCGGATCTGGGACCGTTCTGCCAGGCGATGATTCACGCCCTTCGGGCGGGTAAACAGTGAACGGCTGACTATCCTGCCATCGAGGCCCCATGCCATTCCGCGCCGCCCAGGCCCGGGTCGACGCCTGGATCGCTCAGTTTGAGGAAGGCTATTTCGATCCGCTCACCAACCTGGCGCGCCTGGCCGAGGAAGTGGGCGAGCTGGCGCGCGAGGTCAACCATCGTTTTGGAGAGAAGACCAAGAAACGGGACGAGCCCGAGGGCGACGTGGCCATGGAAATGGCCGACATCCTGTTCGTGCTCATCTGTATGGCCAACCGCGAGGGAATCGACCTCGACGACGCGTTCGGCAGAATGATGGCGAAGGTGGAGTCGCGGGATGAGAATCGGTGGACCAAGAAGGCGGTGAACGGTAAACAGTGAACGGTGAACG
>CAZFKN010000080.1:0-3919 GCA_964519805.1 uncultured Gemmatimonadaceae bacterium | reverse complement strand
GGCAGATGGCGGGCTTCGATCCCCCAGAGTCCGACCTCGCTGAAACCGGGCGTGTCCATGAGAAACCCGCCGCCCGCGAGCGGCACCATGATCGCCGAAACGGTTGTGTGGCGGCCGCGTCGCACGCGGGCGCTGATTTCGCCGGTGCGGAGCCGAAGTCCCGGCTGGATCGCGTTGAGCAGGCTCGACTTTCCGGCCCCTGACGGGCCGGTGACGACCGACGTGCCGCTCGCCAGCGTCTGTCGAAGGGCCTCGATCCCATCACCGGTCTTCGCACTGGTCCGGAACACGTCGTAACCGGCGGAGCGGAACCGCCGCCCCAGGGCAACGCCGGCGTCGAGGTCCACCTTGTTCACGACGACCGCGGCAGGAATCGCGTTGGCCTCAGCCACGACGAGCAATCGGTCGATGAGCTGCAGCAGCGGCGCGGGGTCGGCCGTGGCGGTGACGACGAAGACACGATCCACATTGGCGGCAACGGGACGCGCACCGCGGCCCTCCGGCACTCTGCGCGCGAGCAGCGAGCGACGCGGCTCGACGCCCACCACGCCGAACAGGTCGCCGCCGGCCTCGGGCTCGAGCTGCACGACATCGCCGACGACGACTCGCGGCCGGGCGCGCTTGGCCTTGCCGCGGAGCACCGCGCGCACCAGCCCATCTGGGGTGGCGACCCGATAGGTAGAACCGTCCCGCTCGAGGACCGTACCGGTGACGGTGCTCACCACTCGCCCGGCGCCGCGGCGATCGCCTCGTCCAGGGCGGCTTTCACGTCGTAGAGCGACAGGGCCTTGAGCCGCTCACCCGCTTCCTCGGGCGTCTTGCCCCATACCAGCGTCCCGGTCTCGAGGTGTCCAACGGGGCGATCGCCGCCCGGGGACCAGCGCACGAACAGCAGCGCCGCACCGAAACGGCCTCGGTCGTCCGGCTGGTCATCGACGTAGATGGCGACGGAGTAGGCATGGCCATCGCGGCCGCCGAAGGCGGCCGCGCGCTCGTGCTTCTCCATGTAGCCACCGAGCGTGAACTCGCTCACCGTCCCGGCACCGACTCCTTGACGACGTTCCCCAATATGAAGGCGATGTTGGCAGGGCGCTCGGCCAGGCGGCGCATGAGGTAGGGATACCACTGGGTTCCGAAGGGGATGTACACGCGCATCCGGTGTCCCGCGCGCCGAAGCCGATCCTGGAGATCGCGCCGGACGCCGTAAAGCATCTGGAACTCGAACCGGTCCGCCCCGATCCGGTTCTGCTGCACGAAAGTCACCGCGTGGTGGAGGATCGCTTCGTCGTGCGTGGCGATGCCCGGGTAGTGGCCCTCCGCCAGCAGTCGCTCCATCAGCAGGACGTAGTTGCGATCGACGTCCGCCTTGTCGGGGAACGCCAGGGTGGGCGGCTCCAGGTACGCCCCCTTGCACAGGCGAACCCGTGCGCGGAGCGCGGTGAGGTCCATGACGTCGGCTGCCGACCGGCGGAGCATCGCTTGAATCACGACGCCACAGTGGCCACCGAAGCGCTCGAACAGCCGGACCTTGAAGAAGTCGAGCGTGCGCTGCGTGTAGTCCGAGCCCTCCATGTCGAGGCGGACGAAGCCGCCCACCGTCTTGGCCTTCTCGAGAATCCGGGTCAGGTTGGCGGCGCACAGATCCGGGTCGATGTCGAGGCCCATCTGCGTCAGCTTGACGGAGACGTTGACCTCGACCCCGCTGGCCGCCATGTGATCGAGCATCTCGAGGTAGAGATCGCGCGCGGCGACGGCTTCACGCTCTTCGCGCACGCTCTCACCAAGGAGGTCGAGCGAGGACGTGATGCCCCGGCCGGCAAGCTCGGCGGCCGCGGCAACCGCAGTATCGATCGTCTCGCCCGCCACGAAGCGGGAGGCGAACCTGCGCGCGATGCCGTTCCGACGGACGAAGTTGAAGATGCGCTGCTGCTCCGAGAGCCAGAGCAGGCCCTGACGCATGATCACAGGCAGTCCCGTATATTCTTGCGGTTACGCAGTTTACCCGGTTGGGTGACGTCGCCCGCAAGCTACCAGAGGCCCGGCTCCCCAACAAGCGGGTCGCAGGGTTTGACGGCGCAGGGGGGCCCCAGCGATTGTCCAGTAGGGATGCGGCACAAGCGGCTGTTTCGACCGCTCACGCCGCATTCCGGTCCGAATCCCCAGCGCTCAATGACCGACGACCAAATCTCGGCGATCCGCCCCCAGTCCTGGCGTCTCCTGACCACGGTGGCGGCGGTGTGGCTGCTCGTGGCCGTCGTTGCGCTCGGCGCTGCGCTCTCCGACGGTGACGGGCCGAGGCTCGCGGCCATTCCCTGGGATCACCTGGTGGCGCTCGAACTGATGAGTCTGGCAACGTGGGTCGCCCTGAGCGTGCCCGGACTCACCGTGCTGCGATTACCGTGGTTTTCGCGCTTCGGCCTCACCCGGGCGCTGCTCGTCGGTGGCGGGCTGGGGCTCGGCTTCTCGCTGCTGTTTGCGCTGGTCGAGCGAAAGCTCCTGCACCTCGTAACGACGCCGGCGCACGAGGCCTTTGCCGCGCAGATCCTCCCCGATCTCGACGCCCGGATCCTCGGCTTCCTGGCCATGGTGGCCCTGGTGCGGATAACACCCGGTCTCGCACCGGAGCGGGCAGAGCCGGCACGGAGCGTGCCGGCGCCACGCGCGGCCACGAACGCGGGGCCGGCGTTGATGACGCAGCTCCAGTCGCATTTTCTGTTCAACACCCTGAACGACGCAGCCGAGCTGGTGCACGTTGACGCGCAAGCTGCGGACGACGTGATCACCCGCCTGAGCGAATTTCTCCGTGCGGCCCTGCTCCACACGCGCGAGGAGCTGGTGCCGCTCCGGCAGGAGCTCGCCTTCATTCGGGCTTACACGGAGATCCAGGCGGCCCGCCTCCACGATCGGCTCGCAGTGACGTGGGACCTCGCGCCGGAGACGCTGGACGCCGCTGTTCCCATCTTCGTTTGGCAGCCGATTCTCGAGAATGCCTTCCGTCACGGGACTGACCCGTCGACGGGTCGGGTGGAGCTGGAGATTGGTGCGCGGCGTGAGGCGATCGACCTGGTCCTCTGGATTCGCGACCACGGGACGGGCGCGGGGCGGTGGCCCCAGGGGCAAGGCCTGGCCGCGACGACGGGGCATGGAATCGGCCTCAAGAACACGCGTGAGCGGGTGACCCGACTTTTTGGCGGGGGCGCCTCGGTCGAGATCGGCCACCTGGAGGACGGAACGGTCGCCGTGCTGCGGTTCCCCTTCACCACGTACGAAGGGGCTGTGGCCCCGCCGCTCCTACCATGAGCCTTCGGGTGGTAGTCGCCGACGACCAGGCGCTGGGCAGGAACCGGCTGGTACGGCTCCTCGGCATGGAAGGTGACGTCGAGGTGGTCGCCAGCTGCGGGGACGGGCACGAAGCCCTCTCGGCCATACGCGGCCTGGCGCCCGACGCGGCGTTCCTGGATGTCCGGATGCCGGGGATGGATGGAATCGGCGTGATGGACGCGCTGCGGGGCCAGCCACTGCCGGCGTTCGTGCTGGTGACGGCGCACGAGGACTACGCGGTGCGGGCGTACGATCTCGACGCGGTGGACTACCTCCTCAAGCCCTTTTCCCATGCCCGCCTGCGCACGGCGCTCGTCCGGGTCCGGGAGCGGCGCGCGACGCGCTCCGGCGCCGGTCTGGAGCAGCTGGTGGCCCTCGTCAAGGGCATCGGACGCAAGCCTGAACGGTCCGGCGACCGCATCGCGGTTCGAGCGGACGATCGGACCTTCTTCTTGAAGGCGGAGTCAATCGACTGGATCGAGGCGGCGGGGAAGTACCTTCAGGTGCATGTCGGCACCGTGACGCACAGGATCCGCGGCACGATGGCCGGAATCGAGCGAACACTCGAGCCCGCGGATTTCGTCCGGATCAGTCGGTC
>CAZFKN010000079.1:0-15204 GCA_964519805.1 uncultured Gemmatimonadaceae bacterium | reverse complement strand
GGCCGGCGCGCTCGCTGAGCGCCGGCGTCACGCGCTGACCCGAAGCTCCACCAACATCCACCCGGTCGGCCCGCGGCGGTACGCCAACAACAGGGTCTGGCTGCGGATCTCCTGAGTTCCGGCGACCCGGTATCGCCGCTGAAGCTCGACGTAGCCCTGCCCCGGCTCCACTTCCCGCGCCGACCGGACCGTCGTCTCGACCTCCTGGGTGGGCGCGAGAAAGTCGCGCAACAGGGCGGCGGCCTGGGCCTGGCCGAGCGCGCCGGAAGGATCCGCGCCGGGCAAGCGAACCACGAGGCGCGGCGAATTCGCGACCAGCCCGGCCGCGTCGTGACTGTACCAGGCCCGTCGGGCCCGGTTGGCCTCGTGCTCCAGATCATTCGACTGCGCCCGCAGAGGCCCCGGGAGGAGCGCCAGCAGCAGTATCAGGCCTGCACGCACCCAGCCTCCTCGCTCAGTTCTCGGAGCACCGCCGCGGGATCACTCGCCTGAAGCAGGGGCCGGCCGACCACCAAGTGCGTGGCGCCGTCCCGCACAGCGTCACCGGCCGTGGACAGGCGAATCTGGTCGCCCGGCGGGTCGGTCCGTCGCCGGATCCCGGGAACGACGATCAGCGGGCCGCCCGACCACTCGCGCCGGACGAGGCCGATTTCGCGCGGAGAACACACGACCCCGTGCAGGCCCGCGGCCCTGGCCACACGTGCCAGTCGCGCAACTTCCGCATCGAGGCTCACGTCGGACCGGCCGATCGCCTGGGCGTAGGATGCCTCGTCGTAGGAGGTTAGAACCGTGACCCCGGCCAAGGCGAGTTGATCGCCCGAGGCTCGGGCAGCCGCTTGAAGCATGGCCGAGCCTCCCAGCGTATGCACCGTGGCCAGAGACACCCCGAGCGTGCGGGCGGCGCTGACGGCGCCGGCGACGGTGTTGGGGATGTCGTGCCACTTGAGATCTAGAAACACTCGAAGACCGCGGGCCGTGAGCTGCTGCACGAATGGGGCCCCGGCGCGGGTCATGAGGATAGGGCCGACCTTCACCCATGCAAGCGTCGGCAGCCGGTCGAGCAGACGCAGGGCCGCGTCGGGGTCGGGCAGGTCGAGCGCCAGGACGATCTCAGCCAAGCCCCGCCTCCAGCTCGTCGACGACACGCTCGGGCAGGCGGGGGTCGGCCAAGCTCGCCGTGCCAATGGCGACGAGCGTGGCCCCCACGCCGAGGTATTGTCGCACATCCGCCGCGCTGCGCACGCCGCCGAGCCCGATGACCGGCATGCCGTGCGTTCGCTCAATGACCCGGGCGACCGCCAGCACGCCCACCGGGAGCAGGGCGGGACCGCTCACCCCACCGAAGCCGTTGCCGAGGCGGGGAACGCCATCGGCCTCGAACAGTTCGCCGGGGAAGGTGTTGACGACGGCCACGGCATCGGCGCCGGCGTCACGGGCCACGACGGCCATCGCGCCGACGTCCGGCAGGACCGGCGAGAGCTTCGCGACGAGCGGGAGGCGGGTTCGCTTGCGGCACCTGCCGACAATCGCGGACACCGAGCCCGCGTCGGCGCCGAACTCGACCCCGCCGGCGCTGGTATTGGGGCACGAGAGATTGATCTCGAGGGCCGTGACACCCGGGGCGCCATCGAGACCCGCGACCACCTCGACGTACTCCTCCACCGTGAAGCCGACCACGTTGACGATGACCCGGGCGCGACGGAGGTGCTGCGCCAGCCAGGGGAGCTCCCGGGACACGACCTGATGGAGCCCGGGGTTGGCCAGACCGACCGAGTTGAGCATACCACCCCGGAACTCCGCCACGCGAGGCGGCGGGTTTCCGTCCCGGGGGGCGAGCGAAACGGCCTTGGTGACAAGCCCGCCCAGCCGGTCGATGTCCACCACGCCGACCAGCTCGCGCCCGTAGCCCGCGGTGCCGGAGGCGAGCAGCACGGGATTCTGGAACCGTTGACCAAGGAAGTCGCGGGAGAGGTCGGAGGCCACTAGCGGGCCGTACCGGAGTCGGCGGCTTCCGTCTTCCGCTCGTACTCCAGCAGATACTGCACGATGGCCTCGGCGATCGAGCTTGCCATCGCGCGCTGGCCGGTCGAGGAGATCATGTAGCGTCCGTCCTGGGGATTCGTGCTGTAACCCATCTCCACCAGAATAGCCGGCCGCCGTGCCGTCGTCAGCACCATGAAGCCCGCCTGCTTGACGCCAAGGTCGGGCCCGGTATGCACCTGGCCCAATCCGCTCTGGACCAGCTCCGCGAGGCGCGCCGATTCCCGCAGGTGTTCGTTCAGCTGGAGGTCCTTCACGATGAAGTCGATCCCGCCCAGCGGAGTGGCTTCCTCGGACACGCTCTCGAAGCGGACCGCCTCGTTTTCCATTTTCGCCACGCGGGCGGCGTCCTCGGTCTTCGCCTCGGCCAGGAAGTAGGTCTCGAAACCGCGAGTGTCGGTGAAGCCCCGCCGGTGCGGCAGCGAGTTCACGTGCAGGCTCACGAACAGATCACACTTCTCGGTACAATAGCTGCCGCGCTCACCCAGGGCGATGAGGGTGTCGGTCGTTCGGGTCATTCGGACCGCCACCCCTCGGCGACGCAGCTCGTCGCGGAGCAGCAGGGCGACCTGGAGGGTCACGTCCTTTTCCTTGACGCCGCGAGGGAAGAACATCCCCGGGTTCCCCGGATCCACGCCGCCGTGCCCGGCGTCTACGGTCACCAGGTGGCCGGGCCGCAGACCATTGGCGAGCCGACCGGACGCGGACCCGGAGGCCAGGAAGCGGCCGCGTTCCTCGACCAGGCGGGCGGCCCGTTTGTCGTAGTGATAGCGCTCGGACAGAAAGGTGGGCAGCACTTCGACGACGAACTGGAGCGGCAGGAACATTGTGTCGCGGACGACGATCACGGGGGCCGCGAGCGCCTCGAGGCGGTTGTTGAAGACGTACAGCGGCGCTCCGAGGAGGAACCGGAAGCCCTGCTGGGAGACGGTCACATCGGCCCACGTCTCGCCCAGGTTGAGGGTGCCGCCCAGCGCGGCCAGCAGCTCGGGCGCCGACACCACCGGTGCTCCGCTCCGATCAGCCCGGACCGGGATGCGCTGCTCCCCGCGCGGCGTGCTCACCATCACCGTTCGGGGGGCATCGAGGCCGTGGAGCGCAGCGAGCAGTGCCAGCACCGCGATCATCGGCGACCTCGCCCGGAGACGGCGCGGGCGGTCTCTCGTTCGGCGATGCGCCGCTTGAGATCCTCGCGCTTGTCGTGCTGCTTCTTGCCTTTGCCCAGTGCCAGCATCACCTTCGCGTGTCCCTTCGTGAAGTAGAGCTCGAGCGGAACCAGGGTGAGACCCTGACGCTCGACCGCGCCGACGATCCGGTCGATCTCGCGCCGATGGAGCAGAAGCTTCCGGGACCGTACCGGCTCATGGTTGTATCGGTTGCCCTGCTCGTACGGTGTGATGTTCATCCCCTCGAGAAAGACCTCGCCGCGCGCCGTGCGGGCGTAGGCTTCCTTGATTGACGCCTTCCCGTTCCTGAGCGACTTCACCTCCGTGCCGGTCAGCACCAGTCCGGCCTCCCATGTCTCCAGAATGTGGTAGTCATGGGTGGCTTTCGGGTTGCGGGCGACCGACTGCCGGTCGCCGGTCTGCGGAAGTTTTGGACGCACAGTCCCGGATTTTTGCAAATGATAGGCCATCGGCGCGTTCGGGGTCAACCGCCGTCTTGACGCCAACGTGGCGCGGGAGCTAGGTTTGCGCCCTCGCCGAAGTGGTGGAACTGGTAGACGCGCTGCGTTCAGGGCGCAGTGGGCGCAAGCCCGTGGGGGTTCGAGTCCCCCCTTCGGCATAGAGCCAGTAAACGGTGTTCAATACCTCGCCATCCCCGGCTCCATCTCCTTCGCCCAGCGGTCGATGCCGCCCGCCAGGCTCCGCACCCGGGTGAACCCCGCGTCACGAAGGATCTCGCGCGCTTGGAGGGACCGAAGCCCGTGGTGGCACAGGGTGACGATCTCGGATCGTGGGTCTACTTCGGCCAGTCGGGCGCCCAGCTCGCCGAGTGGCAGCAGCGACGAGCCCTCCATCCGCACGATTTCCCATTCCCACGGCTCCCGCACGTCCACGATCTGCACCGACCCGGGTCCGCCCCGGAGCAGGGCCTCGAGCTCGCGGGGGGACAGCTCCGTCCCCTGCGCCGCGTCGTGCCCGGCTGTTCCGCAGAACGCCTCGTAATCGATTGGCTCGGTGATCGATGGCCGCGGACCGCAGACCGGGCAGTCAGGATCCTTGACGAGCCGAAGCTCCCGAACCGCGAAACGGAGCGCATCGAAAACAATGAGCCGTCCGATTAGTGAGTCGCCCTCTGCCAACACCAGCTTGATCGCTTCGAGCGCCTGAATACTGCCGATGATCCCCGGCAGCACGCCGAGGACGCCGCCCTCTGCGCAGCTTGGCACCAGCTCCGGGGGCGGCGGCTCGGCGTAGAGACAGCGATAGCAGGGCCCCTCGGCGGCGTGGAAGACCGACGCCTGACCTTCGAAGCGGAAGATGCTTCCGTAGACCAGCGGCTTCCCGAGCCAGACGCACACGTCGTTTGCGAGGTAGCGCGTGGGGAAGTTGTCGCTTCCGTCCACGACGACGTCGAACGCACCCAGGATGTCCCGGGCGTTCGCCGCGGTGAGCCGCTCCTCGATCGGGATGACGCGGACGTGCGGGTTGAGATCGGCCAGGCGCTCCGCGCCGGACAGCACCTTCGGCCGCCCCACGCCCGTTGTCCCGTGCAACACCTGTCGCTGGAGGTTGGTGACGTCGACCAGGTCGAAGTCGACCAAGCCCAGCGTCCCCACCCCCGCCGCGGCGAGATACAGCGCGGCAGGGGAGCCGAGCCCGCCGGCGCCGATCACCACGATGCGCGCCGCCTTGAGTCGGGTCTGGCCTTCGCGCCCGACGCCGGGGAGCGACAGGTGACGAGCGTAGCGCAGCAGTTCGGCGGGAGAAAGGGGGACCGAGGACATGCGGGAAAGATAAAGGGGCCCCGCACTTCGCCGGAGCCCCCTTTCCCTTCTCACCTCTCGCCTCTCAGCTCGCACTTCTCACTTCTCACTACTCACTGCTGTATCGTCACCAGCTCTTGTACCTGCGGCTCTTGCTTCATGAGGTCGGCGAGCGTAATGCCGGCCAGCAGGTCGTCGACCCGCTGCTGCAGGGCGAGCCACACGGGGCGGATGCTGCAGGACGTGCTGGGATGGCAACGCTCCGCGTCGACCTGGTGCGACTCGCAGTTCACCTCGAACGTCTGGTGCTCGGAGGCCGTCATGACATCCCGCACGGAGATGGCAGCCGGATCGCGCGCCAGGTAGTAACCACCTTTGGCGCCCCGCACGCTTTCGACGAGACCCGCACGCCGCAGGCGCAACAGGATCTGCTCGACGTAGTCCGCAGGAAGACGCTCGACATCCGCCAGCTCTCGGGCGGCAATGGGGGCGCCGGGGCCACGGCCCCGGCGAGCCAGGTGAAGCGAGATGATGAGGCTGTATTCCGTCCAGGTGGTGACCCGCATGCCCCAATATCGCTGAATTAGCCGCCGGCCGGTATCCCCTTGCCGCCGGGGACGCCCAGTTCGGTCATTGCGCGGAGGTCGAGCACCGCATCCCGCTGCGCGCCCTCCAGGAGCTGCTTCTTGAGCACCAGCTCCCGCACCGTGAGCCCCGTCGCCAGCGCTTCCTTGGCCAGTTTGGCGGCCTCGGCGTACCCGATCTCCGGCGCGAGCGCGGTGACCAGCGCCGGACTCCGCTCGAGCCAGTACGCGCACTGGGCCTCGTCGGGCTCGATCCCCGCGACGCACCTGTCGGCGAACACGCCGCTGGCATTGCCCACGATGATCATCGCAAAGGTGAGGTTGTGGGCCATGACCGGCATCATCACGTTCAGCTCCAGCTGGCCCGCCTCCGCGGCCATGGCCACCGTCAGGTCCAAGCCGAGCGCCTGGTAGCACACCTGGTTCACCATCTCGGCGATCGACGGGTTCACCTTGCCGGGCATGATGCTGGATCCCGGCTGTACCGCGGGGAGCAGGATCTCCGCGATTCCCGTTCGCGGGCCGGAGGCCAGCAGACGGATGTCGTTCGCGATCTTCTGGAGGTCGAGCGTATACGCCCGCAGCGCGCCGCTGAACGTGGCGACGTCTCCCATCGACTGCATCAGCTGGACGCGGTCTTTCCCCTCCTCCAGATGGAGACCGGTCATCTCCCGCAGGAATCCGACCATCAGGCGGGGATAGTCCGGCTCCGCGTTGATCCCCGTCCCCACCGCCGTCCCGCCGATGTTGAGCTCGCGCAGCCACTCGGCTGCCTGCTCCAGCTTGACCCGGTGCCGCGCCACGGTCCGCCCATACGCCCGGAACTCCTGGCCGAGGCGGATCGGCGTCGCGTCCTGAAGATGGGTCCGGCCGGATTTCACGATGTGGTCGAATGCGTCGCCCTTGGCGAGGAGCGCGCCCGCAAGCCGGTCGAGCGCCGCGAGTAACGCCGGCAACGTGGCCAAGACCGCAAGCCGCATCGCGGTCGGGATCACGTCGTTCGTGCTCTGAGCCATGTTGACGTGATCGTTCGGATGCACGGGCGCGTAAGCCCCGCGCGTGGCACCGAGCAGCTCGTTCGCGCGGTTGGCCAGCACTTCGTTCGCGTTCATGTTGTGGCTGGTGCCGGCGCCGGCCTGGTACACGTCGACGATGAACTGATCCCGGTGTTGGCCGCCCAGCACCTCATCGGCCGCACGGACGATGGCGTCGGCCAGCCGGGCGTCGAGCCGGCCGGTCTGCTTGTGGGTCAGGGCGGCGGCGCGCTTGATCCACACGACCGCATCCACGAAGACCGGCAAGGGCCGCAACCCGGAAATCGGAAAGTTCTCCGCCGCGCGGAGCGTCTGGATGCCGTAGAGCGCATCGGCGGGGACCGGCTTTTCACCGAGGGGATCGCGCTCGATGCGGAACGTCATGGGGAAGCCGTTGACTGTGAGCTATTGGCTATTGGCGGTTGGCTCATAGCTTCATCCTACCATGTCCTATTTCCTCGACCCAAACGCAGCAGCGGTGTTCCGGGGCGACCGTTTCGCCAAGGCCGATCTCGTGCGCGGCGGCCGGCTCTTTCTCGGCCTCAACTGCTTCGAGCCGGGCCAGAGTCAGGCGGCGCACACGCACGCCGGGGCGGACAAATTCTATCTGGTCGTCTCGGGAAAGGCGAGAATGACGGTGGGAGCAGAGACGCGCATCGTGGCGCCCGGCGCGGTGGTGTGGGCTCCGTCCGAGGTTCCGCACGGCGTGGACGAAGCACTCGAACGGACGGTTCTTCTCGTGGGGATGGCGCCGCCACCACGGGTCCGCGAGACCTAGCGGACAACGTCAGCGCTTCGGCCCGCCCCGCTTCGTCCAGACGACGATCACGCCGCAGCCGCCATTGGTACCACGCTGGAACTCGACCGGCACGCCGGCGGTGCCGGCGTACACCTCGATCCCCATGATCTCGGTGGGGGCGACCGGGAACGGGTCGCCGTTCGACGGGTCTACGTAGAACGGCGAGCCATCTACGAAATACGTGGGCGTGCAATCGCTCAGGATATCGGACTGGCCGCGCGACGAGGTGATGCGATAGCCCTGACCCACGGGCACGACCTGCATGCCCGGCACACCCCGGATGATGTCCTCGAAGATGATCGGATTCCGCTTCTGGATGTCCTCTTCGGTGATGAAGTAGCCGAACCCCCGCTTGGCACGGTCCAGGAATCCCTGCTGCTCGCTGCCGATCCGGCCTACGACCTCGAGCGGCTGGAGCCGCTGCACGCTCTTGCCCAGGACCACCTCCGCCCGGCGTCCGTCCCCGGGCTTGAGGTCGACGTTCTGTCGTCCGGGCTGGTAGCCGAGCGCGGTCACCTCCAGCACCTGGGTGCCGCCGGGGAGCCCGCTCAGCGCGAACGACCCCGACGCAGTGGTCTTGGCGATGGCTCGGCTTCCCCGCACATAGACGCGGGCATCGGCAATCGGCTCGCCGTCGATGTTCTTCACCACACCGTCGAGCCTCGCGGCGAGAGCCGCCGAGTCGGCGGCCGTGGCTGTTGGCGGCAGCGGCTTGGTGGCGACGAGAAATTCCCGCGCGGCGAGCGGACGCCGGTTGAGCGAGACGGTGACGAGTCCGGTGGACTGGCTGCCGAACGTGGCCCACACCGTCAGGTCGCCATCGCTGGGAATTCCGCACACCACGAAGAGCCCGTGTGGTTCGGTCTCCGCCCGGGCGTTCTTCCGGAGGGTCTGGACGCCGGTCGTCCGGCTCACCGAGACCTGAGCCCACATCGCGTTCACCACCGCACCCCCGAGGCCGGTGTCGGCCGCGGCGTCGCGCACCATGCCGACCAGATAGCCCTGGCTCTCGCCCCGGCGGGTGGGACAGGCCCGGGCGTACCGGCTGTCCGGAGAGGGGGTGGCGAGCAGAACCCCTTGCAGCCCCTGAGGAGGGAGATCGACGCGCCAGCGGGGCGCGCCCACCCCGGCCTGGTCGAAGGCCGGATGGGTAAAGCTGAGCCGGTACGTGCCGGCCGGGAGGCTGTCGAAGCGGAACCTGCCGAGCAGGTCGGTCCGGGCCTGTCGTTGAGTGCCCTCGATCCAGATGGTCGCGTTGGGCAGCGGTCCGTCGTACAGAAGACTGTCCCGCAGCACCCCCGACAGGGACTGTGCCTGGGCCGAGACGACAAAGGCGAACGGGAGAGCGGCCAGGAGGCGCGCGGCGCGACTCAGGGGCATGCGGAGTTCCGAAGCCGAAGCAGCGTTGACCAAACGGGAGTCACTAAAGAGGACGCACCAGGGCCACTGATCGTTGACGCCCGACCCTCAGTCGGAGCAGTCGCCGAGGGGATAGACGGTACCGCAGTTGGCGCAGGGGTTCTTGCAGCCCCAGACCCGGCCGGGGACCGGGAAGCCGCACCGCTGGCAGGCCGGCGCCGCCGGCCGCCGCGGCCAGTCATCGCCGCCAGCCGTTCCGGTAGCGGGCGTAACCGCCGGCGAATCGGGCAACCGAAGCACGTTACTCAAGCCGGTACGCTCCGGTCACGAACGGATTCGTCAGCCGCTCGACTCCGATGGTGGTTTCGGGCCCGTGCCCGCTGCGAACGACCACGGAGTCCGGCAGGCAGAGGAACTCCTGTTGGATCGAGCGCATGAGCGTGGCGAAATCACCGCCGGGCAGGTCGGTCCGCCCGATCGAGCCGTTGAACAGGACGTCGCCGCCGAAAATCGACCCATGCCCCACGAAGCTTACGCTGCCGGGTGAGTGTCCCGGAGTATGGCGCACCTCGAAGGCGAGATCGCCGACGGTGACCCGCTGACCGGCGGCCAGCTCGTGATCGGGCGGCGGTGGCGGCTCGGGCCGCATTCCGAACCAGGCGCCTTGCTCCGCGAGCGCGTCGTAGAGCGAGCGGTCCGCCGGGTGCAGGAACACCGGCACGCCGGTGGCCCGCTTCACCGCGGCGACGCCGAGAATGTGGTCGATGTGCGCGTGCGTGAGCCAGATGGCGCGGAGTGTCCACCGGCGGGTATCCAGCTCGGCAAGGAACATCGCCGGCTCCTCGCCGGGGTCGATCATGACGGCCTCGCGGGTCCGCGAATCCGCGATCAGCCAGCAGTTCTCGACGAACTGGCCGTTCGGCAGCTGAACGATTTCCGGGTCAGACGCCAACTTCGGCTTTGCGCTCGGCGCGCGCTTTCCGCTCAGTGAGAAACTTCTCCACGGCGATCGCGGCGGTGGTGGCATCGCCGACGGCGGTGGTGACCTGGCGGGTGAGCTGTACCCGCAGGTCGCCGGCCGCAAAGAGGCCGGGCATCGAGGTCATCATACGGTCGTCGGTGATGATGTAGCCGTTCTCGTCGTGCTTCAGGTGTCCCTTCACCAGCCACGAGTTCGGCTTGAAGCCGATAAACACGAAGCAGCCGGTCGCGGCGAGCGACGAGCGCGCGCCGGTGATTGTGTCTTCCAACTCGATCGTCTTGAGGCCCGCCGGACCACCCACCAGCTCGAGCACCCGCCGATTCCAGAGCACCTCGATCTTGGGATTGGCGGCCAGGCGCTCCTGCAGCAGCTTGGACGCCCGGAACTGGTCTCGCCGGTGAATGACGTACACCTTCTCCGCGTACCGCGTCAGGTAGTCGGCCTCCTCGACGGCCGCGTCGCCACCGCCGACCACGGCGATGATCTCGCCCTTGAAGAACGCCCCGTCGCACACGGCGCAATAGGACACCCCGCGACCGGCGTATTCCAGCTCACCTGGAACGCCGAGCTTGCTGGGCGTGCCTCCGGCCGTCAGAATGACCGCCGGCGCTTCGAACACGACGCCGCGCGACGTGACCACCTCGAAGATGCCGTCGTCCCGGCGCGTGATGGTCTCGACGTTCTCCTGCCGGAGCTCCGCGCCGAAATCCTTGGCGTGGGTCGCCATCAGCGCCGCAAGCTCGCGGCCCTTGACCTTCTGGAAGCCGGGATAGTCTTCGATCCACTCGGTATTCAGCAGCTCGCCGCCGGGCACACCGCGCTCGAGCAGCACGCTCTTGAGCATGCCGCGTCCGGCGTAGAGCGCGGCGCACAGGCCTGCCGGACCCCCGCCCACGATGATGACCTCGAAGACGTGACGCTCGATCATGACGCTGCTCCCCAAAACAGTCCTGAATAGTAAACCCAAGCGGGTTCCCCACTCACCCGCTCCGGCCCGGCCTTGGCCGGCGGGGCGCAGGCGGAACGAGTCCTATCACCGGAATCCAGGCCGGCGGCCCACCGAAGGCATCGGACCCAGCGTTACGCCTGGGTCAGCACCGCGCGGGCCGAGGTGCAACACGCTCACGGCACCGTGACAGGAAGAGACCGTGCCTACCACGACGTCTACCGGCCCGCCGCGATTGCCGGCCTCCGCGACGACCCGCGCGCCGGCGCGCACGCTCGCCACATCGAACATCCCCACGCCGTAAACGCGGTGGCGGCAGACGAACAGCACCGGTCCCGCGACCGGGCGGCTCCGTCCCAGCTCGGCGACGGCCGCACTCACGGCATCGCTCATCTCCCAGGTGCGGGGCCCACGGATGACGGGGCAGATCGCGGGCTCGACGCAGTGAACCGGACAGAGCCAGTCCGCAAACGACACGAGCCGGGTGCCGCCCGGCGCCTGCATTTCATAGGGCGTCCCGATCGTGACGTCGAGCGGCCGCGACTCGACAGCCCGCTGGGGCCAGCGGGCACGGGCCCCCCGCAACAACCACTCGTACATGAGGTGGGGCATCAACGGCGACGGAACGATCGCGTCGGGCGCATCCGCTGAATCGTCGGGTTCCGCGAGGAACCGATCGAAGAACGCGCCCCACTCGTCCACCACCAGCTCGCGGTCCGGGTCCGGCGGGAGCGCAAGGGTCAGGCGGCACCGGGGATCGCGGTCGACCACCAGCAGGCGGCGGTAGGCGGCGGCCCCGCGCGCCCGCGCCCGCTCGAGCTGACCCGCGTAGAACGTCCCATAGCACCCGCCGCCGACGATGACGACGGTACTAAGGCTGACGGTCGGGTTGATCGGCGCGGATATGTCTTCCACCGTCCACCACCAGAGTGGTTCCGGTCACGTAGTCGCTCTCGAGCAGGTACAACAGGCCGCTGACGACGTCATCCGGGCTCCCCAGCCTGCCGAGCGGCGTGGAGGCGGCGAGCCAGCTCTTTGCAGCGTCGTCATACGCGTCCGGGACGAGAACGGCGCCGGGTGCGATGGCGTTGACCGTCACATCCGGCGCGAGGCTCAGCGCCAGGACCTTGGTGAGCATCACGATCCCCGCCTTGCTGATCGAGTGCGCCGCGTAGGCGGGCCACGGCTCGAGGCCGGCCAGGTCGGCCAGATTCACGATCTTCCCGCGGGCCTTGCGTAGCGCGGCCGCCGCGCCCTGCGTGCAGAAGAAGGCCGCCCGCAGGTTCAGGTCGAGGATCTGGTCCCACTGCTCGGGCGTTGTGTCGTCGAGACTCAGCCGTTGCATGATCGCCGCTGAGTTGACCAGCACGTCGAGTCGACCCAGGTCGGCCACGACGCGCGCCGGCAGCTCTCGGGCCGCGCGGGCGTCAGTGAGATCAGCCGCAAAGCAGGCCGCTTTCCCGCCGCCGGCGATAATTCCGTCCCGAAGCTCGTGGGCACCCTCCCCGGACGCGTGGTGATGCAGGGCGAGCGTCATCCCCCGCGCGGCGAGCGCCGCGGCCAGCGCCCGACCCACCCGGCGGCCCGCACCGGTCACGAGCGCGACGCGACCCAGAAGCTCCATGATCAGCTCGGCGACGGCGTGATGGGGAGGATCGTGCCCGTCGTCGTGGAGGCGGGATCGGCCAGCGACATGATGCCGGCAGAGATGGCCGCAAGCTCCACGTAGGCCGCCGAGCTGCCCGCGGAGGCGACGTTGTCTCCGGTCCGCACCATCCCCGGGGCCACCGCATTCACCCGGATGCCGCGATCGCGAAGCTCGAGCGCCAGACTCCGGGTGAAGCCGGCGATGCCGGCCTTGGCGGCGACATACGCCGCCATCGGCGCCTGCGGCTCGATCACGGCGACGGACGCCACGTTGACGATGGCACCCCGCGTGCCGGCGAGCGCCCGGATCGCGGCCTGCGACACCAGGAACGTGCTCTTGAGATTGATGGCGATCTCCCGATCGAGATCGCGGGCGCTGGTTTGCTCGATCGGACCATAGGTCGTGAGGCCGCCCGCGAGATTCACCACCGCGTCGAGTCGCCCGAACCCGTTGACCGCCGTTTCCACCGCCAGCGCGGCGATATCGGGAATGGTGAGGTCGCCCGCGCAGGGTCGGGCTTCGATGCCGGCCGCCGCGAATTCCCTCGCCCGTTCGGCCACGCCCACCGCATTCAGGTCCGCAACGACCAGCTTGGCGCCGGCCTTGCCGAAGGCGAGCGCAACGGCGTTGCCGATCTGCCCGACCCGACCCACGCCGGTGACGAGCACCACCCGATTGTGGAAGTCAGGCGTCGGGGCCATCGCAAGGATCAGGACGTGGCGCGGGCGGGCGCGGCGGGCGGCCGGGCGGCCTCGAGCGCTTCGAGCCAGGCCAGCGGAACGTTCTGGGAGCCGAGCGCGCCATGGGGCTCGTCGCCGACCGGATCTCCGTGCCAGTCGCTGCCGCCGGTGCGCAGCAGTCCGAGGTCGAGGGCGAACTCCGTCAGCCGTGCGCGAACGTCCGGATCGTGGCTCGGGTGGCGCGTTTCCACCGCGTCGAGGCCGGCGTCGCGGAAATGGCCGAGCAGGCTGCGCGTGCCCCGGTCCTTGAGATGCGCGGCCGACACCACACCGCCCACCCGGTGTACCAGCTCGGCGACTTCCGCGAATTCGGGCAGCGACTTTTCCACGAACGCCGGGCGACCCCGCCCGAGATAGCGATCGAACGCCTCGCCGACGTTGGCGACCTGGCCCCGACGGACGAGCGCCCGGGCCACGTGCGGTCGACCGACGGCCCCGCCTTCGGCCTCGGCGAGCACGTCCTCGTGGCTCACGGGAACCCCGAGGCGATGCAACCGATCGACCATGGCTCGTCCGCGCCGCGACCGGTCCGCCCGGCATTCGACGAGGAAGTCCTCCAGCACCTGCGTCCCCGGCGGGAGGAAGTAGCCGAGGAGGTGCATCTCTCCCCACGGAGCGGCCACCGAAAACTCGCAGCCGCCGATCACCCGCACACCGAGACGCTCGCCGGCGGCGATGGCGGCCGGGACTCCGCCCAGCGTGTCGTGGTCGGTGAGCGCGATGGCGGCGAGCCCCGCTCTCGCGGCACGGGCGACCACGGCCTCGGGCGCGAGCTCGCCGTCCGAGGCCGTGGAATGGACGTGGAGGTCGATGATCGGCCCCCGAAGATTGCCCTCGGTCACGCCCGGTACCCCGTCTCCGGTGCGGTCCATGCGGGTTGAGAATGGGCGAGCAAGTCACGGAGCTGGGCGTCGGTCAGCTCCGAGAGCGCCAGCTCCGAGCTCTTCGCGCCGAGCGGTGAGTAGCGGACAACGCGCCGCTCGCGGGCCGGACCGATGCCGCGGGCAAAGACGAGCCCCAGCTCGTCTTTCACGTACTGGGTGACCCGACCGCTCACCGCGACCTCCCACTGATCGCCGTCTACTTCGATAATTCGGCGGGGCATGTCAGACCGTGACCTCCTCCCAAAGCTCCCAGGCATCCAGCGCGTACGTCGCCAACCCGCGGAGCCGCGCCTCGGCGAGGCGAGCCAACTCTCCCACCACCCGCAGGTACTCCGGCTCTGCCGCCGAGGACACCGTCACCCGCGAGACGGGCCCGCGCCATGTCAGGCCGCATCCTCGGGGAAGCTCTCCAGCGAGCGCTTGACGTCGGCCATGAAGCGATCCGCGTCCGCTCCGTCCACGATCCGGTGGTCGAAGGCCAGCCCTAACATCCCCATCAATCGAATCGCGAGCGTGTCCGTGCCGTCGACCGCGAGCACCGCGGGCTGCTTGGTGATGGCGCCGACGCAGAGGATCGCGGCCTGCGGCTGGTTGATGATCGGCGTGCCGATGATCGAGCCGAACACTCCGGGGTTCGTAATCGTGAAGGTACCCTTCTGTACTTCATCCGGGCTCAGCTTCTTGGTCCGCGCGCGCTCACCCAAATCGTTGATCGCCCGCGCGATCCCGGCGAGCGACAGCTCGTCCGCGTGCCGTACCACCGGCACGATGAGTCCCCAGTCCAGGGCCACGGCGATACCGAGGTTGATATCGCCGCGCAGAATCGTCGCATCGGCTCCGACCGCGGCATTGACTACCGGGTGCCGGCGGAGATTGTCGGCGACCGCCTTGGCGATGAACGCCAGATAGGTCAGGTTCACGCCCCGCGCCGTGAACTCCTGCTTTCGCCTGGCCCGGATCTGCGACACACGGGTGTAGTCGATCTCGAAGATCGTGTTCACGTGCGGCGACACCCGGCGCGACATCACCATATGGTCCGCCGTGAGCCGCCGGATTCGCGACCAAGGCTCTACCCGGTCACCGGGCCAGGCCTCGACCCCCGGCGCAGAGGGACCGGAGCCGGCGGGCGCCGCTGCCGGTGCCCTTGGCGCGACAGGCGCGACGGGCGGGGCAGCGGGAGCCGAGGCGGCGGCAGCGGGCGCCTCGAGATAGCCGAGCACGTCGTGCTTGGTGACCCTGCCGGCGAGACCAGTGCCCGG
>CAZFKN010000078.1:0-15498 GCA_964519805.1 uncultured Gemmatimonadaceae bacterium | reverse complement strand
AGGAGCGCGGTGGCCGCCGCCGGCGCCGCACCGCGCGCCCGCGCCCGGCTCAGCTCCGCCGCCGCGCGCTCGAGCATCCCCTTGCTGATGTAGTCGCGCGCGAGGGCGAGCGGATCCGCCGTCGGCCCGGGTTTGGCGGGCTGCTCCGGCGCGGGCGCCAGCTCCCGGAACAGCCGGTCCAGCGTCGAGGGATCGAACGCAAACTCGGTCCCGAGGTCGCCGCCCGTCACATCCGCGGCAAGATCGGGAGGCACGGCGATGGTGGGATCCTCGAACTGGAGATCGATCGTGAGGGCGTACTTCTGCGGCACGTAGAACGGATCGAGCTCGAGGGCGCGCTTGGTCGCCCGCAGAGCGCCGTCGAAGTCGCCGAGCTGGCTCAGCGAGAAGCTGAGGTTGTAGTGCGCGGCCGCGAAGCCCGCGTCTGCCTCCACCGCGCGACTCAGCGCGGTGCGGGCCTCCCCCCACCGCTTCAGCTCCATGAGCACGAGCCCGACGCCGTTCCATGCGGCGGCGCTCTGCGGCGTCTGGCGCAGCGCCTCGCGGTACGCCTCGAGGGCGGGCTCGAGCCGGCGGCGCTGGAGATGCAGCAGCCCCAAATTGAGCCGGGCCGCCGGCGGCGCGCCGGGCGACGCGAGCGCGCGCTGGAACGCATCCGCCGCCTCATCCACCTGGCCCTGGTGCGCGTGCAGGACGCCGAGATTGTTCCAGGCGAGCCCGTAGCCGGGGTCGAGCGTCACGGCCCGCTGGTACGACTCCGCCGCCGAATCGCGCCAGCCGGACTGGTGCAGCGCCACTCCCCGCTCGTTCCACAGCTTCGGCGAGTCGGCGTAGTCGCGCACCAGCGAATCGTACAGCTCGAGCGCAGCCGGGAGATCGCGACGGAGAAGATGGACCTCCGCCATCGCCTGGAGGTTGAGCCGGCGGTCTTCGCCCGCGTCGAGGCCCATCCGGTACTCGCGCAGGGCTTCGGCATAGTAACCGCGCTGACGGAACGCGAGGCCCAGGTTGAAGTGGGCCAGCGCACCACCCTCGACCACGCGCGGTCGCATCGCGTCTCGAGCGGCCGCCCGCTCCTGCTCGCCGCGCGCGGCCACGCGCTCGAGGGCGAGGTTCGCCTGCGCCCGGGCGAACGTCGGATTCAGGGCGATCGCGCGCTTGGTGGCGGCCCGCGCCTCCTCCTGCTTTCCCAGGTCGCCATAGAGGAACGCGAGGAGGTAGTTGGCTTCCGCGTTATCGGGATTGCGTTCGGTGGCTGCCTGGAGTGCCAGAAGAGCCTGATCGTTGAGGCCGCGGTTGTAGAGGGTCTCGCCCAGGTGAAACAGCGCGACCGAGCTTTGGGGGTCCCGCTCGCAGGCGAGAGCGAACCACTCGGTCGCCACCTCCAGCCGGCCGCGGGCCCGCTCGGCGAGCCCGACCTGGATCAGCGCGCCGGGATCGTTCGGATGCCAGGCGAGGAGCGTCTCGAACTCCGACGCCGCCTCGCCGTGATGACCCAGCGCGGCATAGGCGCGGCCCAACTCCCAGCGGGCGTCACGGTCGCCCGGCGTGCGGCGGAGCTTCTCCTGCAGCTCGGCCACCACCTGGTCGTAGTGCCCGCTCGCCCGGTAGGCGATCTCGAGATTGGCGCGGGCCACGTCCATCCGCGGATCCAGCTCGAGCGCCTGGGTGAACTGCTCGATCGCCTCGGTGACGAGCCCCTTCTGCCAGTAGAGCACACCGAGGTTGTTGTGGGCGCCCGCATCGGCGGCATCGATGCGACGGGCGAACGACCGGAGCACTTCCCGCTCGCGCTCCGACAGCACGGCGGAAGACATGGTTCAGGACAGACGGATGGCGTCGAAGATGGCCCGGAGGGAGGGCATATCGGGGAGGAGGAGGAAGTGCCCCCGCAGCGGCTCCGTCGCTCCCGCGACCCGAAACGCGGTCTCGACGCAGAAGACGTAGTCGCGGTCGTGCCCGAAGTTGAGATAGGCCGTCGTGAGGATGGCCGCGCTCAGGTCGATGACCAGGCTCGGCACGGACGGCACCAGCATCATGCCCATGAAATCGCTCAGGGCGTTCATGTAGGCGCTCGCGAGGATGTTGCCTGCCTCCTTGAGGCCGGATTGCTCCATGGCCGTAAAGTCGCTCGTGGTGCCGGCGCTCCGCCGGAAGAGGATGTCGCAGAGCGCCTTGGCGGACGGCTCGGGGAAGAGCACCAGCGTGCGGCCGGTGAGGTCGCCCATCATGTGCATCAGCACGGCGGCAATGACCTCGTCCGGACGGCCGAGCAGCTCGGGGACCTCCTCCAGCGGCCGGATGTTCACCTCCGGCACGGCGATCATGATCGTCCGGCTGGTGAGCTGGGACAGAGCCGTGGCCGCGTGGCCGGCGCCGATGTTCGCGACCTCCTTCAGCGCGTCGAGCTGCAGCTCCTTGAGATCCCGCACGTCTTCCATCCTCCCCCCTACACCAGTGCGGCCGCGTCGAGAATCAGAGCCGGCGCACCGTCGGCGAGGATCGTCGCCCCACCCAGGTACGGCGGCATTCCGCGCGGTGCGTCGAACGGCTCGATCACGATGTCCTGTTGCCCCAGCAAGGCGTCTACCACGAGCGCGGCACGGCGCTCGCCCACCTCCAGAATGATCGTCGGCCGGCGGGTCGGCTGCCGCTCGGCGCGCGCGGCCACGAGATCGCGCAGGTGGACCGTGGGAATGACCCGGTTGCGCACGAGCAGTGCCTCCCGGCTCCGGAGCGCGGTCACCGCCCGGGCGTCGAACTCGACGGTCTCGGCGACGTAGACCAGCGGCACGGCATAGCGCTCCTCCCCCGCCTGGGCCAGCAGCGCGCGCACGATCGCGAGCGTGAGCGGCACGCGCAGCGTAAAGGTGGTGCCCACCCCCCGCTCGGTCTGCACTTCGAGACTGCCGCCGAGCGCGCGGGCCCGCGCCAGCGCCACCTCGACCCCGACGCCCCGGCCCGACACTCCGCTCACCTGGACCGCGGTGCTGAAGCCCGGTCGGGCGAGCACGCGGAGCAGGAGGTCGTCGGTCAGGAGGTCGACACCGGCCTCCGCGACACCTTCGCGCTTGGCCTTGGCGAGGATGGCGGCCCGATCGATGCCCCGCCCGTCGTCCCAGACCCGGATGGCGACGCTGCGTCGCTCGCGCACCGCGGAGACCCGAATGCGCCCCTCGGGCGGCTTGCCTGCCGCAACCCGCTGGTCCGCCGGCTCGAGCCCGTGATCGGCCGCGTTGCGGATCAGGTGCAGCAGCGGATCGCCCAGCTCGTCGAGAATCGCCCGGTCCAGCTCGATGTCGCCGCCCTCGGCCTCGAAGCGGATTTGCTTGCCCAGATCGCGCGCGAGATCGCGGACGAGTCGGGGGAACCGATCGAAGACCTCGCCCACCGGGGTCATGCGCACGGCGACCACTTCGGTCTGGAGATCGGAGACCAGGCGCGACACCAGCCCCGCCAGCTCGGCGAGCTCCGAGCCGTCGCCTCGCACGAGCTCTATCATGCGGTTTCGGGCGACGACCAGCTCGCCGACCTGTTTCATCATCGCGTCCAGCCGCCGGAGATCCACCCGGATCTGCCGCCCCACGGCCACCGGGCCATCGGCTTCGATGACGACGTCGGCGTCGAACGCCACCGCCGCGACCTCGCCCGCCGAGCGGATCGCGGCGTCAATGCGGGCGAAGGGAACGTCGGTGCTCAGCTGGAAGACAAACCGGCCGTCGAAGTCCTCCCGCTCGAACTGCGCGACCGTGGGCTTGACGCCCGTGACCGCACCCAGCGCCTCGGCGCGCCGGAGCGCCAGCATGGCGCGCGCCCCGCGCATCGACGCCGCGGAGCGGATGGTGACGCCGACCACGTGCGCGCGCGGTCCCTTGCGGGCGGTTGCCTTGGCCGCTGGTGCCGACGCGCGCGCAGGCGCAGCAGCGGGGCTCGCAATGCGCCCGCCCGCGTCGTCGAGCGCCTGGAGCAGGCCCGGGGCCGGCTCGCCCTTGCCCGCCGCCGATCCTTCGATCGCCTTTTCCAGCGCGTCCACGCTCTGGAAGAAGAGCTGGATCAGGTCCGGCGTGGCCGCCCGGCCCGCGCGGATCGTGGCGAGCACGTTCTCCACCCGGTGTGCCAGGTCGGCGACGGCGCCGTAGCCCATGGTCGCGGCCATGCCCTTGATGTTGTGGATGGCGCGGAAGAAGCCGTTGACCGGTCCCGAGGCCGCAGGGTCGCGCTCCCACTCCAGCAGCAGCTGGTTGCAGGTGCCGAGATGCTCCCGGCTCTCGGCAAGAAACAGCGCGAGATACTTCGGGTCGGCCATGGACGCCTCTAGCCCAGTACGCGCTGGACCGCTTCGAGAACGCGGGAGGGCTGGAACGGCTTGACAACGAAGTCCTTGGCGCCGGCCTGGATGGCTTCGACGACGAGCGCCTGCTGGCCCATGGCGCTGCACATGAGGATCTTCGCGTCGGGATCCTGCTTGCAGATCTCGCGCACGGCCTCGATGCCGCCCATGTCGGGCATGACGATGTCCATGGTGACCAGATCCGGCCTGAGCTCGCGGTACTTCTGGACCGCCTGGAGTCCCGACTCCGCTTCGCCCACGATCTCGAACCCGGCTTGGTTCAGAATGTCGCTGATCATCGTGCGCATGAAGATCGCGTCATCGCAGACGAGGACCGTGTGACTCACTGCCCACCTCCGAGCGGTTCCGGATTGGCGCCGGCCATTGGAGCCAGCAGCGCATCGATGTCCAGCAGGATGAAGTGTCGATCGTCCCGGGTGGCGACGGCGCGAACGAGCGCCGGATCCACACCGGGCAACTCTTCGCGGGGCGAAACAGAGCCGGGCGGGAACTCAACGAAGTCGAGCACCTGGCTGACGGCGAGTCCGAAGCGGCGGCCCGCGAAGTCGAGCACCAGGATGGCGCCCTCGTCGTCCGGGGGCATCGGTCGGCCGAGGAGCGCGTGGCCGTCCGCCACCGTCAACAAGCCGCCGCGAACGTTGACCAGACCCTCCACGGCAAATGGCACGCCGGGAATGCGGGTGGCGGGAAGCCGGGCCAGCACCTCGCGGATGCGGGCCGCCGGGACGGCACAGGTCAGGTCGCCGACCCGAAAGACTACGGCCGGCAGGGCGTCGGCTTCACTCATGTCTATCGAAGAACTGAAGATAGGCGAGGGGGTCCGGGCGAGCAACGAGGTCCGCGCCGCCCGCGAGCGCGAGCGCCGGCCGGAGGTCCGCGGGCCAGTCGGATCGAAGCTCGAGCGGACTCCCGGACACGGGGTGGCGAAACGCAAGCCAGGCGGCGTGTAGTGCCTGCCTCGGCGCGGCCCGCTCCAGCGCCTCGGCGGCGGCCCGAGCGAACCCGGAAATCCGCCGGCTCCCCCCGCCAGTGTAGACCGGGTCGCCGACGACGGGGTGACCCACGTGCTCCAGATGCACGCGAATCTGGTGCGTGCGACCCGTGTGCAGCTCGAGCCGTAGGAGGTCGATGCTCGCGAAGCGCGCGACCACGTAGGCATCGGTCCGGGCCGCGCGCCCGCCCGCGACGATCGCCATGCGCTTGCGATCGCGCGGGTGTCGCGCCAGCGGCTCGCCGATAGTGGTCGGGCTGTCGGCGAGGTGGCCCCAGGCAAGCGCCGCGTACGCGCGGTGCACCCGGCGCGCGGCGAGCATGTGGCCGAGGCGCCGGTGCGCCACGTCGGTCTTGGCGACGATCATGAGCCCCGACGTGTCACGGTCGAGCCGGTGGACGATGCCGGGCCGCCCCTCGGCGCCGCCGGCCAGCGTCGTGCCCCGGGCCACCAGCGCGTTCACGAGCGTGTCGTCCCAGTGGCCCGGCGCCGGATGGACGACCAGGCCCGCCGGCTTGTCGATGACGGCGAGATGCTCGTCCTCCCAGACGACGGCCAGCGGGATCGGCGCCGGGCGGAGCTGGCGCGGGGGCTCGGCGTCGGGAAAGCTCACCGCGACCCGGTCGCCCCGGACGAGCGTGCGCGACGCGCGGGCAACGGCCTGGTTCACGTCGACGGCACGATCGGCGACGAGGCGTGCGGCCTGGGTGCGAGAGAGCTGAAGCTGGTCGGCGAGGAAGCGGTCGAGGCGCTCGGTGCGCTCGGCGACCACGGAGAACTCGAGATCGGGCGGAGCGGCGCGGCCGCCCGTCCGCCCGGGCGTCATGCCGCTGGAGCGGATTCGGCGCGCGCCCGGCGGTGGTCTTCCCGCCAGAGCGCGATGGCGAGTGCGATGCCGCCGCAGCTCACGGCGATGTCCGCCACGTTGAACGTCGGCCACCGGAGCGAGCCGACGCCGACATCGAGGAAGTCGACGACTCCGCGGCTGCTGCGGATCCGATCGATGAGGTTGCCGGCGGCGCCGCCGGCCACGAGCCCCAGCGCGAGCTGGCGGAAACGGTCGCCGATCGAGGTCTGAACGGACATCCGGTTCAGGACCAGCACGGCCACCACCGCCACGCCGAAGAACACCCAGCGCGAGTAGGGGCCGACGTGGAGCCCGAACGCGGCGCCGCGGTTGTAGACCAGGCGGAGCTGGAACCAGTCGCCGATCACCGGGATGCCGGGCGTGAGCAGCAGGGTGGCCTCGGCCGCAAGCTTGGTCACGAGATCGAGCCCCACGACCAGGACGGCCGCCAGCCAGAAGATCCGCCGGTCAGCGCCGTTTGCCATCCTCTTCCTTTTCCTTGCAGGTGATGCAGAGGCGCGCGTGCGGCAGGGCGTCCAGCCGCTCGAAGGTGATCTCGGCCCCGCAGGTATGGCAGTGCCCGAACTTGTCGGGCGTCTTGTAGAGCCGCCGGAGCGCTTCGTTCACGTGCCACAGATAGCGCCCTTCCTGCGAGGCGAAGAGGAACTGCTTCTCCCGCTCCATGGCGTCCGTCCCCTGGTCGGCCATGTGAAAGGAGTAGGACGACAGGTCGCCGTCCGAGGACTGCAACGAGGAGTTGAACGACTCGTCGTAGTAGCCCAGCTCCTTCATGACGCGCGCCCGCTCTTCGAGCAAGCGCTTCTCCAGGTGGGACAACTGCTTCTTGTTCATGCGGACGTTCCGTTCAGTTGAGGTCATTACAGGTCACCGGTCCTGGTATCGCCGCACGCCGAGAACGATCCGCCGGCCGTCGATCTCGAGCTCCTGCTCCAGATCGGCGGCGACGGCCCGGGCGCCCAGCTCCAGGCACCGTGCAAGCGTCTCCGCCTCGATGAAGGCGACATGCGGCCGGAGCTCCTCGATGGCCACGCGGTCGCCGTCGATCCAGAGATGGATGCGTGTGGTGTACTCATAGCCCGCCTCCTTGCGCAGGCGCTGCACCCGGTTGATCACCTCCCGGGCGAAGCCTTCGCTCCTGAGCGCGTCGTCGATCACCGGATCCAGCGCCACCACGTACGGGCCGTCGGTCTTCACGATCCAGTCGCTGGTGACCTCTCGCTCGATCGTGAGATCGTCCGGGAGGTAGGCGATCGTCTCGCCGTCCAGCTCCAGCGAGACGCTTTCTTCCGTCTCGAGCGCCCGGAGCTGCGCCTGACTGAGCCGCGCCGCGGCCGCCGCCACATCCGGCGTGCGCTTGCCGAAGCGCTTGCCCAGGGACCGGAAGTTGGGGCGGGCTCGAAGCCGCACCAGATCGGTGTCCGAGCTCACGACCTCGACCTCCTTCACGTTCACCTCGAGGCGGAGCAGCTCCAGCAGCTGGTCGAAGGCCGGGCCGCGGACCGCGGCCGGCACGGCGACGCGCATCCGCCGGAGCGGCTGCCGGACTCGGATGTTCGCGTCGTCGCGCGCGGCCCGCGCGAGCGAGGCCAGGCGCCGGATCGCGTCCATCGCCAGCTCCAGCGGCGATTCGCGCCGCCCCTGGGCCACCGGAAACCGGGCGAGGTGCACCGAGGTTCCCGCGAGGGCCCGATGCAGCCAGTCGGTCACGAAGGGCGCGGCCGGTGCCAGCAGCCGGGCGACCGTCACCAACGCCTCGTGCAGCGTCGCCACGGCGGCGGGGTCCGCCTCGTGATCCGGCGCCCAGAACCGCGAGCGGGAGAGGCGGACGTACCAGTTCGAGAGGTCGTCGACGACGAAGTCCATGACCGCTCGCGTCCCGGCGGTGACGTCGTAGCCGCCCCAGTGCGCCCGGACCGCATCGACCGTCGCATCCAGCCGGCTCAGGAGCCACCGGTCCATCTGGCTTCGCTGCGCCGCCGCGGGCGCCTGGTCCGGCCGCCACGCACCGGCGTACAGGGAGAAGAACCCGTAGGTGTTCCGGAGCGTGTTGAAGAACCCGCCCGCGACCTCGGGGATCGTCCGCCGGTCGAACCGCTTGGGCAGCCAGACCTGGCTGGAGGCGAGAAGGTACACCCGGATCGTATCGGCGCCGAACTCCCGCATCATCTCCCACGGGTCCACCACGTTCCCCCGGCTCTTCGACATCTTCTGGCCTTCGGGATCCAGCACCAGCTCGTTCACGATCACGTGCTCGTAGGCCGTCTGCTCGAACGCCGTGGCGGCAATGGCCAGCAGGCTGTAGAACCAGCCCCGGGTCTGGTCCACGCCCTCGCAGATGAAGTCGGCGGGGAAGTGCGTCCGGAACTCCGCCTCGTGCTCGAACGGGTAGTGCCACTGCGCGTAGGGCATCGCCCCGGAATCGAACCAGGTGTCGATCACCTCGGGCGTCCGGCGCATCAGCCCGCCGCAGTGACAGGCCCAGACGTACTCGTCGATGAACGGCTTGTGCGGATCGAAGTTCGGCGGAATCGGCTTGCCCCACCGCTCGGCGAGATGCCTGAAGTCACCGATCACTTCGACGTGCGACGAGTCGGCGTCGCATACCCAGACCGGGAGCGGCGTGCCCCAGTATCGGTCGCGTGAGAGCGCCCAGTCCACATTATTGGCCAGCCATTCACCGAAGCGCCCGGCGCCGACCTCAGGCGGATGCCAGTCTACCTCGGCGTTGAGTGCCAGCATGCGGTCCTTCACGGCCGACGTGCGCACGAACCAGGAATCGCGCGCATAGTAGATGAGCGGGCTCTGGCAGCGCCAGCAATGCGGGTACGTGTGGCTGTACGGCTGCGACAGATGCCAGCGGCCCTCCTGCTTGAGCCGCTGGATGATGAGGTCGTTGGTTTCCCGCGCGGTGACCAGCTTGCCCTCGATCTCGGGCCAGGTAGTGCCGACGAACGTCCCGTCGGCCGCGACCGGCCGCACCAGCGCGAGTCCGTGTTCCTGTCCGATGGCGTAGTCGTCCGCGCCGAACGCGGGCGCCATGTGGACCAAACCCGAGCCGTCGGCGGCGGTCACGAAATCACCCGCCACGACGACGTGCGACACCCGGTCGGCCGGCAGGGGAACCACCTCGAGCGGCCGCCGGTAGCGGAGGCCGACCAGCTCGTGGCCCTTGAACGTCCGGAGCGGAGTGATGGCCCGGAACGGGACCGGTGACTTGCGTGCCCGCGCGGACTGGCGACCCGTGCCCACACCGCCCGCGCCCGGCGCGATTTCCTCCAGGCCGCTTGGCAGGTCGGCCCGCTCGGTCGCGAGGATGATCGTCCGGCCGTCGACCGGGTACTCGGCGTACTCGAGCTCGGGCTGCACGGCAACGGCGACGTTGGCCAGGAGAGTCCAGGGCGTCGTGGTCCAGATGAGCAGCTGGCGGCTGGGATCGTCCTCCAGCGGGAAGGTGACGTACACGGAGTTGGTCGTCACCTGCTCGTAGCCGAGCGCCAGCTCATGGCTCGAGAGCACGGTGCCGCAGCGGGGGCAGTAGGGCAGCACGCGGTGGCCGCGATAGAGCAGCTCCTTCTGGTGCAGCCGGTGCAGGAGCCACCAGACCGTCTCGATGTACTCGTTGCTGCAGGTGATGTACGGATGCTCGTAGTCGAGCCAGTACCCGATCCGGTCCGACAGCCCCTCCCATTCCGCCTGGTACTTGAAGACGCTCTTCCGCGCGCGGGCGTTGAATGCGGCGACGCCAAACTTCTCGATGTCCTTCTTGCCGTTGATCCCCAGCTCGCGCTCGACCTCGATTTCCACCGGGAGGCCGTGCGTATCCCACCCCGCGATCCGGGTCACCGACTTCCCCTGCATGGCGTGGAAGCGGCAGATCAGGTCCTTGATCGTGCGGGCGAAGACGTGGTGGATCCCGGGCCGGCCGTTGGCCGTGGGCGGGCCCTCGTAGAACACGTAGGGCGGCCCGTCCTGCGCCGCCTCGAGGGTGCGCTGGAACAGGCGCTCCTTCTTCCAGAGCTCGAGCTGCGCCTGCTCCAGCTGATCAGCGGACAGATCGGGCCAGGCAACGAACGGCATGCGCTATATCCGCTCCACGACCCGCCGGACGAGCCGCGTGAGCGACGGCTCCGCACGCCGAGCGGTCTCGATGATGCGCCCGATGTCCGCGGGCTCGAGCGCGTCGGGTAGGCACTCGTCGGTGATGATGGAGATCCCCAGTACCCGCATGCCTTCGTGGTTGGCGACGATCACTTCCGGCACGGTCGACATGCCCACCACATCGGCGCCGATCGCGCGGAGCATGCGGTACTCCGCCCGCGTCTCGAGGTTCGGCCCCGCGACGGCCACGTACGTGCCCTCGCGCAGGGTGATGCCCAGCTCGCGCGCCGCCTCGCGCGCGACGGCCCGCAGCTCAGGCGCGTAGGGCGCGGACATGTCGGGGAATCTCGGACCCAAACGCTCGTCGTTGGGCCCGACCAGCGGGTTGTCGCCCAGCAAGTTGATGTGATCCGCCAGCAGCACCAGATCACCCGCCTCCCAGAGCGGATGCATGCCCCCGCAGGCGTTGGAGACGATAAGGGTGGACGCACCGAGCGCGTGAAGGACCCGTACCGGGAAGGTCACCTGCGCGAGCGAGTAGCCTTCGTACCGATGGAACCGCCCCTGCATCGCCACGACCGGCTTGCCGCCGAGGCGGCCCAGGAGCAGGCGCCCCGCGTGGGATTCGACGGTCGAGAGGGGAAAACCCGGGATCGTCTCGTAGGGAACCTCCGCCTCCACGCCGATCTCGGCGGCGAGACCTCCCAACCCCGTTCCCAGTATGATCCCCACCGCGGGGGCCAGCGCCGAGCGGGAGCGCACCACCTCCGCGGCGCGCTGGATATCGTCGTAGAGCGTCGTCGTCGTCGCGGTCAATGCGTCTCCCCGGCCCCCACCTCGATCTCCGACGGCGCCGGCGGCCGGCTCGGCACGATGGTCCGCGCCGCGGCCTGCAGCCCGTCGACTTCGGCGAGCTGGCGCTCGAGCAGCAGCCGGAAGCTCGCGACGTACGCGTTGAACTGCCGGATGGCATCTTCAGTCCGCTCCCGCACCAACTGTTCGTCGAGCTTGGCCCGGTCCACCAGCTTGGCGCCCTCCGCCCGCGCTTCCCGCACGACGATGGCCGCCTCCTGCTCGGCCTGTGCACGGGTATCGGCGCGCAGCTGCTGGGCGGCGACCAGTGCCTCGTTGAGCGCCCGCTCCCGCTCGCGGTAGGCGCGGAGCTGGTCCTGCGCGCTCTTGAGCCGCTCCTCCGCCTGGATGCGGGCCCGGGTGAGGCGGTCGATCTCCTCGGCGAGCCGCAGCCTGAACTCGTCCACCTGCACACGATCGTAGCCCCGAACGGCGCGGGCGAAGTCCTGCGTCCGCACGTCCTGGGGTGTGAGTTGGAAAGCGTCGTCGCTCATGCCCGTTCCCCGAAGAGCAAGGTTCCCAGCCGCACGATGGTCGCACCTTCTTCCACGGCCACCAGGAAGTCGCCTGACATTCCCATGGAAAGGTCCGGCAGCGAGTGGCCCGCCGATTCCGCCTGGTCCCGCAGGGTTCGGAGGAGGCGGAAGGCTCGCCGCTGCTCGGTCACGTCATCCGTCAGTGCCGCCATGGTCATCAGCCCGCGGACGCTCAGCGGCGCGAGCGCGTGAAGACCGTCGAGCAGGACGGCCAGCGCCTCGGGCTCCACGCCGCCCTTCTGAGCCTCACCCGAGCAGTTGACCTGAACCAGGATCGCCTGGGGGTGCCCCGGCGCGGCTCGGCGCGCCAGCTCCTGTGCCAAGTCCAGCCGGTCTACCGAATGGATGAGCGCGAAGCGGCCGACGGCGTGACGGGCCTTGTTCCGCTGGAGCCCCCCGATCAGGTGCCATTCGACGCCGAGGTCCGGCAGCTGGTCCTGCTTGGCGAGCGCCTCCTGCACCCGGTTCTCACCGATCGCCGAGACGCCGGCGGCCACCGCGGCGCGGACCGCATCGGGACCGTGGGTCTTGGTCACCGCCACGATGGTCACCGGATGGCGCCATCCCCCGAGCGCCTGGTGCCGGTCGATCGCCTCACGTGCTTGGGCGAGCCGGGCCGGAAGCTCCGGGAACGTCATAACCTTCAAATCTACGCGGGGATGCCGGGCAACTGTAGGGCCGCCCCTGACGGTCGGCAGGGCGCGGGAGTCGCGCTCCTCGCTAGCGCGGCCCCCGCGCTCTGAGCAGCTCGCGGACTCGCTCGGGTGTGAGCCCCTGCTCCAGGCTGCCCAGCCGAGCGACCGAAATGGTCGAGGTCTCCTCGGAGACCACGAACACGATGGCGTCGGTCTCCTCCGAGAGACCGAGCGCGGCGCGGTGCCGGGTGCCGAGCGCCTTGCTGGGCGGCGTGTGCTGGGTGAGGGGGAGGATGCACCCCGCCCCGATGATCTGGTCGCCGCGAACCACGATCGCACCGTCGTGCAGCGGCGAATAGGGACTGAAGATCGTGGCGACGAGGTCGGCGGAGAGGCTCGCCTGGAGCCGGGTGCCGGAGTCCAGGTACTCCTCGAGCGCCACCTCGCGCTCCACCGCGATGATGGCCCCGGTAGCGCTCTGGCTCAGCCGGTCGACTGCCTCGCTCACCTGCTCCGCGACCACGGACGCCGCCCGCCCGCTGAAGACCGTGAACGGCCGGGTCTGGCCCAACCGGGCCAGGGCGTACCGCAGCTCGGGCTGGAACACCACCAGCGCCGCGAAGGCACCGTAAGTGAAGATCACGCCCAGGAGGTACGTGATCATCGACAACTTGAGCAGGAACGCGGCGACGTAGATGACGGCGAGTGCGAGAACGCCGAAGAGGATCTGGAGCGCGCGGGTGCCCGCCAGAAACTTGAGGACCTTGTACAGCACCGCCGCGACGATCAGAATCTCGAGCAGGTCCCGCCACGAGGGCATGCCGATCGGGATCTGCTCGAGCGACACTAAGGGCCTCCGATGGCCTGGGCGACGGCGAGGGCCTCGCGGGCGGCGCCCACGTCGTGCACCCGGAACAGCCGGGCCCCCCGCTCCCACGCGAGGGCGCACACCGTGGCGCTGGCCCGGTCGCGATCGGCCGGTTCGAGCCCGGTGATCGCTCCCACGAATCGCTTGCGCGACGGACCCACGAGAATGGCGCGGCCGAGCGAGCCGAGGGCGCCGAGCCGATCGCAGACCAACATATTCTGCTCCGGCGTCTTCGAGAAGCCGAGTCCGGGGTCCACCACGATGGCGTCGGCGGGAACGCCCGCAGCCGTCGCCCGGCCGATTGCGCCGCTCAGCTCGGCCAGCACGGCGGGCATCGGATCCCCGCCGTAGTCGGCATACGTGTACGACGCGATCTCCGCCAACGAGCCGCGGGAATGCATGAGCACGAGCCCCGCGCCGGCCGCCGCCACCACCGAGGCAAGTTCGGGGTCGTGCCGCAGCGCGGTCACGTCGTTCACGATCGCGGCGCCGGCCTCGAGCGCGGCCCGTGCCACGGCGGACTTCACGGTGTCCACCGATATGGCGACCTCGGGCAACTCCCGGCGGATGGCCTCGATCACCGGGATGACCCGGCGCAGCTCCTCCGCCTCCGGCACCAGGGCGTCCCTCCCCGGCCGCGTGGACTCCCCTCCCACGTCCACAATTGCCGCGCCATCTCGAACCAGCTGTTCGGCCCGGGCACGCGCGGCGTCGAGGTGCGCATAGCGTCCCCCGTCGCTGAAGCTGTCCGGCGTGACGTTGAGGATGCCCACGAGCACCGGGCGATCGAGCGGGATCCTGGCGCAGGCGGTACGCCAGGCCGGAGGAGGGTCGGGCGGGATGGCGAGACCCACTCTCGTGGAGATCTCGCGCAGCTCCTCCGGCGCGGTCCACGGCCGGGCCAAAGCGCTCAGGCGCGTGCGACTGCCAGCGAGAACGGCCCAGTCGTCGCCGGTGACGACCTCGAGGCCGAGCCGCCCGGCAAAACGGACCAGGGACTCGAGAGTCGCCTGGTCCAGGTCGTTGATGTAGAAGGCCAGAGGTTGGGTGCCGCCCGCCGCGGCGTCAGCCGCCTCGGGAGCCCAGCCGTGCGCCGCTAGGGTATCGCGGAGGGGCCGGGGCGAGTGGAAGGCGAGCGGAACGACATTCACGCGCCCGCCGGCTTGGCCGGCGGCGCGCCAAGAATCGGCGGGAGGCCGGGAAGCGGCTCCGGCCGCGCGGGGGGCGCGGGTGCGGCGACCGGCAGCGGCTCGGGCGCCAGCGTCCGCGGAGGCAGCATCTCCCCCCGGCGGAGCTGCAGGATTTCGTCGGCATCGAGGGTTTCCCGCTCCAGCAACGCCGTGGCGATGCGGTCGAGCAGATTGCGTTCCGCGGTGAGCACGCCCCGCGCCCGGTTCTGCGCCTCATCCAGGAGGCGCTTCACTTCTTCATCCACCATCTCGGCTGTCCGCTCCGAGATCTCGCGGCGGGTGGCGAATTCGCGGCCCAGGAAGATCTCCTGCTCCCGGTCGCCCACGGCCATCATCCCGACCTTCTCACTCATGCCGTAGGTCGTCACCATCTGGCGGGCGACGTTGGTGGCGTACTGGATGTCGCTCCCCGCCCCCGTCGTCACCATGTCCGGCCCGAAGACGATCTCCTCCGCCACCCGACCGCCGAAGCTGATCGCGAGTCGGCCGACGAGCCATTCCTTCGTGTGTCCGTAGCGATCCCGCTCGGGCAGGGACGCCATGAGGCCCAGGGCGCGCCCGCGCGGAACGATGGTCACCTTGTGAATCGGATCGGCCCCGACCGTGTGGAGCGACACGACGGCATGCCCGGCCTCGTGGTACGCGGTCAGCTTGCGGTCATCCTCGTTCAGCACGAGGCTCCGCCGCTCCACCCCCAGCGTCACCTTGTCCTTCGCTTCCTCGAAGTCCTGCATGTCCACGAGGGTCTTGTTCCTCCGCGCCGCGAGCACCGCCGCCTCGTTGACGAGGTTGGCGAGGTCCGCGCCGGCCATGCCCGGCGTACCCTTGGCGATGATGTCGAGTCGCACGTCGGAGGAGAGCGGAATCTTCCGCGTATGGATACGCAGGATCTGCTCCCGGCCCCGCACGTCCGGTGCGTCCACCACGATCTGGCGATCGAAGCGCCCGGGGCGCAGCAGCGCCGGATCCAGCACGTCGGGCCGGTTGGTGGCGGCGAGGAGAATCACGCCGTCGTTCGACTCGAAGCCGTCCATTTCGACGAGGAGCTGGTTGAGCGTCTGCTCCCGCTCGTCGTGCCCACCGCCGAGGCCGGCGCCGCGGTGGCGGCC